>NZ_JBNHHC010000018.1:0-126656 GCF_059091865.1 Arthrobacter sp. B0316-1-20
GAAACGCCCGGTCCCATTCCGAACCCGGAAGCTAAGGCCCACAGCGCCGATGGTACTGCACTCGGGAGGGTGTGGGAGAGTAGGTCACCGCCGGACAACCATTACAAGGGAAGGCCCCGCCAACGACGGCGGGGCCTTCCCCGTTTAACCACCAAAACACTGTGACCCTGTCGCTGGCATGGCCCGCGGGCGTAGCATGCACGTCATGGGGGACGACGAACTGCTCCACCGCACGGCCGAACTTGCTGCCGACTACCTGCGGTCGCTGCCGGAACGCCCGGTCAAAACGGGAATGGACGTTGCCGGGCTGCGCCGGGAGCTGCTGGGCGAACTGCCGCAACGGGGCGAGGACCCGCGGAAAGTCATTGAGCAGCTAGCCTACGTTGGCGGGCGGGCCGCAGTGGCGATGGCCGGCCCGCGCTACTTCGGCTTCGTGATTGGCGGTGCCCAGCCTGCAGCCCTTGCTGCCGACTGGCTGACGTCCACGTGGGACCAGAACGCCGGACTGTATGTGGCCGGGCCGGCCGCCTCGGTGGTGGAAGAGGCCGTGGGCCAATGGCTGCTGGACCTGTTCGGACTGCCGTCGGACTGTGGCTTCGGGCTGGTCACCGGCTGCCAGATGGCCCACTTCACCTGCCTGGCTGCGGCGCGGACGGCCGTCCTGGAACGCGCTAGCTGGGATGTAGTCAGCGACGGGCTCTTTGGCGCACCGGAGATCGCCGTCGTTGTCGGAGAAGAAGCACACAGCACAGTGTTGTCCGCCCTGCAGTATCTGGGACTGGGTCGCCGCCGCATTCACTTGGTGGACACGGACGAGCAAGGCCGGATTACACTGGAATCACTCGACGCGGTGCTGGAACGGATCCCCGAGAGCGTGCCACTGATTGTGAACCTGCAGGCTGGCAACGTTAACACCGGCTCCTTTGATCCCCTCCGCGCGGCGGTGGAACGCGTACGACGGCGGGACGGCGCCTGGGTGCACGTGGACGGAGCCTTCGGGCTGTGGGCCGCGGCCAGCCCAGAGCTCCGGCACCTGGTGGACGGCGTGGAACTGGCGGACTCCTGGGCTACCGACGCGCACAAATGGCTCAACGTCCCCTACGACTCCGGGTTTGCTATTGTCCGCGACTCCGATGTGCACCAGCGCACCATGTCACCGCCGCACGCCGCCTACCTGGAATACGGGCAGGAGCGGGACGAGGTGGTCTGGGTGCCGGAGTTCTCCCGGCGGGCCCGCGGTTTCCCGTCCTACGCCGCGCTGCGGACGCTCGGCCGCGACGGAGTGGCGGACCTCGTTGGGCGGTGCTGCACACTGGCTCAACGGATGGCCGGACAACTGGCCGAAGCCGAGGGGGTCCAAATCCTGAACGATGTGGTGCTCAACCAGGTGCTGGTCCGGTTCACGCCGGAAGACGGCTACGACCCGGACGAATACACCCGGGAACTGGTTCACCGGGTACAGGACGAGGGCACGTTGTGGCTGTCCGGGACTACCTGGCACGGGATGGCGGCGATGCGGATCAGCGTCAGCAACTGGTCCACCACTGAAGAGGACGCCGACCGTAGCGTGGAGGCCATTTTGCGCTGTACCCGGTGAGGTTCGCCGCGGCGGTAGCGACCAGCGCGAGCCGACACATCGCCGTCGTACCGGCGGAACCCGCTTGGTGGCCACCGCGCTCAAGCCGTTGCACCGTCGTCGTGCCCGAATGCAACGTTCCCACCTGCGCCGATGGAGTTGACCTTAGGTAGGCTGGAAGGACACACGCCGCCAGCAACACGGGAGTGCATCATGAAAATCAGCGTCGGACAACTCAACCCCAGCGGGGACGTGACGGAGAACCTTGCCACGGTGCGATCGCTTGCAGAAGAGGCCAAGGCCGACGGCGCTGAACTGATTATCCTGCCGGAAGAGTCAATGTTCACCGTGCGGCATGTGCAGGGCGATCTGGCCGCCGCTGTGGACGCCAGCTGGACCACGTTTGTGCAGCAGCTGTCCTTCATCGCAGCCGAGGTCGGAATAGCGATCATCGCCGGCGGCTATGAATCAAGCGGCGAGGAGCGGCCCTACAACACGCTGGTGATCGTGGACTCCACCGGCCGAATTGTTGACACGTACCGCAAGCTCCACTTGTACGATGCCTTCTCCTATCAGGAGTCAAAGCGCATCAAGCCCGGTGACGGCGGCCTGAAGATCGTTCAGCTGGGCGAACTGAACATTGGCGTGCTCACCTGCTACGACCTGCGCTTCCCCGAGCTGGCGCGGGCGCTGGCCTCGCAGGGGGCGGACCTGCTGAGCGTGCCGGCCGCCTGGTTCAAGGGCGACCACAAGATCGAGCATTGGGAAACGCTGCTGCGCGCCCGCGCCATCGAGAACACCTGCTGGGTGGCTGCGGCTGGAACCTCCAGCACCAACACCGTGGGGCATTCGGCGATACTGGATCCGATGGGGATCCCGGTGGCCTACCTGGATGATGAGCCGCGCGGTGTGGTTACCGTTGACATGACCCGAAGGCGGATCGACGAGGTGCGCGAGTTCCTGCCCGTGCTCAAGAACCGACGGCTGGCCAGCACGGTGGAGATTGTCCCGGCGCACTGACGCCGAAGGACTGAAGACCCTCCAAAGGTGAGCAGTTCCGTGGCAGGAGAAGAGCTCAGGCCCCGGATTCCTCCGGGGCCTGAGCTCTTCTTGGTTGAGGCGGCTATTTACCGTCCGGTCCGGAACGACCAGTTGGTTGCTGACAGCCGGTTGCCGGAGGCATCCTTGATGCTGCTGCTCAGCCGTACCTTATAGGTGGCGTTCGCCTTCAACTTGCTCGACGGATTCAGGGTCGCCGTCTTGGTGCGCGAGTTGTAGCTGACCTTGGCCGAAACCGTCTTGCCCTTGCTGTCGACTAGCTTGAAGCTGGAGCGGCTAACTCCGGTGACTTTCTCGCTGAACTTCACCGAGACGTTGCTGCTCCGGTTGATCGACTTGGCTCCGGCTGCGTGCGTCCGCTTGGACACCGTGGGCCGGCTCTCCGTCTTGAAGCTCCAGCTGGAGGCCGCCAGGCGGTTGCCGTTGACGTCCGTGATGCCGTTGCTAAGGCTTACCGTGAAGCGGGTGCTGCTCGGCAGGATCGCCTTCGGGTCCACCGTGGCCGTGCGCTTCGCAGCGTCGTACTTGACGGTGGCCGGTACCAACTTGCCCGCGGAGGTCTTCAGCGTCACTGTGCTGGCGCTGACGCCCTTGACCGGTTCGCTGAACTTCACCGTCAGGTTCCGGTTGGTGGCCACGTTGGTGCCGTTCACCGCCGGGGTCCGTGCGGTGATGGACGGCGCGGCTTCGGTGTTGAAGTTCCAGCTGGTGGCCGGAAGGGCCTGGCCCTGCAGATCCCGGATGCCAGTGGTCAACTGCACGGTGTACCTGCTGCCGGCCAGCAGGTTGGCGTTCGGGTTGAGCGTGGCCGTCCGGGTCGTGGAGTTGTAGGTCACGACTGCAGTCACTGCCGTGCCGGCCTGGTTGGTGACTCGGAAGGTGTTGGCGTTGACTCCGGTGACCGGTTCACTGAACGTAGCGGTGATGTTGCTGTTGGTTGCCACGTTGGTGGCGTTCGCCGCCGGGGTGCGCCCAGTCACCGACGGAGCGGGTCCGGCAGTGGTGAACGTCCAGGTGGTTGCCGGAAGGGCGTTGCCCTGCAGATTCCGGATGCCGTTGGTCAACTGCACGGTGTACCTGCTGTCGGCCAGTAGGTCGGCGTTCGGGTTGAGGGTGGCCGTCCGGGTTTCAGCGTTGTAGCTTACTGCTGCTGTCACTGCTTGGCCTGCCGAGTTGGTGATCCGGAAGGTGTTGGCGTCGACTCCGGTGACCGCCTCGCTGAACGTAGTGGTGATGTTGCTGTTGGTGGCCACGTTCGTGGCATTCGCCGCCGGGGTACGTCCAGTCACCGACGGAACTTGTCCGATAGTTGTGAACGTCCAACTGGTGGCCGGAAGGGCACCGCCTTGCAGATTCCGGATGCCGTTGGTCAACTCCACGGTGTAGGTGGTGTTGTTCAGCAGATTGGCATTCGGGTTGAGCGTGGCCGTCCGGGTGAAGAGGTTGTAGCTCACTGCCGCAGCCACTGCCTGGCCGGCCGGGTTGGTTACCCGGAAGGTGTTGGTGTTGACTCCGGTAACAAATTCACTGAAGGTAGCGGTGATGTTGCTGTTGACCGCCACGTTGGTGGCGTTCGGGGCCGGGGTGCGCCCCGTCACCGACGGAACCGGTCCGACAGTGGTGAACGTCCAGCTCGTAGCGGCGAGGGCATTGCGTCCCGCGTCCCGGATTCCGTTGGTGAGCCGAACAGTGTAAACCCTGTTGAGCGCCAAGTTCGCCTGCGGGTCCAGCGTCGCCGTTCGGGTGGCCGGATCGTAGGTTACGGTGGCGGCGATCGGGGCTGTAGCTCCCGCGGCCGTCAAGGTTACCGTTGTGCCGGAGACCCCGGTAACGGCCTCGTTGAAGGTTGCCGTGATGTTGGTCCCCACCGGCACATTAGTAGCTCCGGGAGCCGGCGCGCGTTCCGTCACGGTGGGGGCTACCTTGTCGGTCAGATCAATGGTCTGATCCGTGAACCGGAGGCGCTCGACGTTGGTGATGGTGTCGGTGCCGTCGTCCCCGGTGCCCCGGACATGGGCCACGGTGGTGACTCCACCGACGGTGGTGATGTCGTATTCATCGAATTCGCCGGAGAAGTTGGCGGTGTCGATGTCAGTGGCGGCCGCGCTGTTGAGGATTTCCCGCACGATGACAACGTTGCCCGGATCAATCTTGCCGGCCATGATGTCGGCCTGAATGTCCTTCAGGGTGGTGACGGTTTTCAGTTCCGTGCCCTGGTCGTCGCGGACACTCAGCCGGACGTTCAGCCACTTGTCGCCATCAATGATGTCGTCCGCGCCGTTGCCCCAGATCTGGTCGCTCCCGCCTCCGCCGATGATGATGTTGCCAGCGCCGAATTCGGTGGCGCCTGCGGGCAGCAGATCGGCCAGGCCGGCGATCCGCTTGATTCCCTCAGCATCGAGCGTATTGGTGAGGCCGGGTACGGCGACCTCGTTGTCGGGATCTGACGGCACCACGTCATCACCGCGCAGGACGTCGTCCTTGTCCCAGCCGGAGAGGGCTTCGACCAGCAGGAACCTGTCCTTGAGGGCGTTGGGGCCCTCTACGATGATCATCCGCATGTCGGAATCGGCCGCTTCCACGGACCGTGCGTGGGTCACCCAGTCGAAGCCGTAGACACCGTGGTTGCGTTCGATACCGGGGCCGGCGACCATGATGTCGTCACCGCCCTCGGCGTCATAGTCATCCTCGCCGCTGTCGCCGATGAGGACGTCGTGGCCGGGGTTGTTGATGTCGTCGAAGAACGGTGCGCCGCTATCGCCCTGGAGCAGGTCGTTTGCGTTGCCGCCTTCCGCCCAGTCATCGCCGCCGCCGCCGAACACCGTGTCCGGGCCGTCGCCGGCCATGATGAGGTCGTCGCCCTCGCCGGCAAACGTCTCGTTGCCGTTGAGGCCGCCGTTGGAGAAGTCGTCGCCGTCTCCGGACATGATGATGTCCAGTCCGGGACCGGCGTCGATCGCGTCGTTGCCCGGCCCGCCCTTGAGCACGTCGTCCCCGTGCGAGTCGGTGATCCGGTCGTTGCCAGCACCGCCGAGGATGGTGTCGGCGCCGTCGTTGCCTTCGAGGATGTCATCGCCGCCGTTGCCCCAGATGGTGTCATTGTCGACGCCCGCCCAGATCCGGTCGGTCCCGTCGGCGCCGCCGGCGTCGTCCTTGCCGTTGTAGGTCGCCTGGGCGTTCAGGCCCGGTCGGTCCACGCTGTTGGAGACGCGGTAGCGGATGGTGCCGTCAGCCATGCGCATCAGCAGGGCGGATTCGTCACAGACCGAGGCAGGATCATCGGCGACGTTGTTGCTTCCTGCATTGCTGACGATGTTGCTCATCTCGAATTCGCAGTCCGCCACACCGAAGACATCCGCCTTGAGGGCGGCGGCATCAGTATTGCGCATCACCAGCTCGGCCATGGAGTTGCCTTCAAGCTGGGTCCGCAGGTTCAGGCCCGAGGTGCGGGACAGGTAGTAGAGCCGGTCGCCGTCCTGCAGGTCCGTCATCTGGCGTTCGAAGATGTAGTTGAAGGTGGATCCGAGCAGCCCGCCGAAGAGGTTCTGCGCCTCGGCAAGGCCTCCCACCCACAGATCAACCTTGTCCAGGCCGGTCTTGGAAGCGGCTCCCTCGTTTGCCCACTGCTCGTTGCTGTTGACGAAGTCGTAGGCATCGACCGGGGTTTCCGCCGCGGGATCCGGGCTCATATCGAAGATCTTCTGCGCGGCGGCGCGCTTGGCATCAATGGTGGTGGCCTCGGTGATGCTGGGGTGCGTGCCGTAAGCGGCCATGAAGTTGACCACCGAATCCGGGTGCTTCAGCGCCTGCCCAAAGTCAACCCAGCTGCTGTAGGGCTTTAGGGACGACTCGCTTGTTTTCGCGTACAGGTCCTTCCGGAAATTGTTGAGCGAGGGAACGCCGGTGTCCCGTCCGCGTGCGATGTTGAGCGCGGCCAGGTCGAGAGGCAGGCCGAGCACGCTGTTGCGCAGCGTGTCGGTGACGAACTCGTCGAGTTCTGCGCCCACCTGGTCGGTCATGCCCATGGCAATCGCGCCGGCGGCCTGCTCTGGCGTCATCGTGCTGTCGCCGTTGGCGTAGTAGGCGGGCGGATTAAGGAACGCGTCCAGCAGCGGGAGGCCAATATCGGCGCCGTTGTTGGTCTTCCGGTCAACCGTGTCGGTCAGCATCGAGTGTCCGAAACGGTAGGTCGCGTGCGCGAACTCCGCATGGATCGCCGGGTCGATGCCCGTGTCGGACTGGGTGAAGACGTTGAACGGATTGATGCCTGGCTGGATCTTCCGTGCGAAGTCCTCGAAGACGATGTGCTGGTACTCCATCTCCGTGACGAACCGGGCGGCCTGGAAGAGACGCTCACCGTTCCATTCGCCGTTGGGGAGCTTCCACTCGTTCAGGTCCAAGTTCAAGGACGTCAGCAGGTCCTCCATGTAGGTGACCAACCGGTTGTGCTCCGAATGGAAGACCTGGTGGACGGCGGTAAGTCCAATGTTCTCGTTCACGCGGCCGTCACCGGCGATGAAGTGCGCGTTGAGCATTTCGTCGTCGTAGGTGCCAGCGGCCTGCGGTTCGGTTGTGGGGGTGATGTCGGTGTCGCCGTCGGCTGTCAGGGCCGCGCCTCGCGAGTCGAATGGTGCCGCGTTGTGGGAGATGTCGTCCAAGAACGCGATGCCAATCCGCTGGACATTGGCGGGCGGCGCCACGGGATCTTCCAGGTTTCCTTCCACGAATTGTTTGTCCTGGGTGATGTACTGCGGCAAGCCGTTAGGGCCGCGCAGGTATCGGCCGTACTGGTCAGTGGCCAGCATCGGGATGTTCACGACGTCCTTGTCGGAGAGCTTCAGGCCGAGCAGGGACGCGGCCTGGTCCTTGATATCTGCCCAGGTCGCCATACCGCCTGGGCCGCCCTCAAGCAGTTCGCCGGTCGAGACCGGATCGCCGTTTTCGTTCAGCTCGTACTCGCGAAGGAAGACGTGGTGGGAGGGGTTCGAGGAGTACGTCTGGCTCTGGTCCACCCACGGGGAATCCGTGTTTGTGGCGTCCTGGATATCGTCCGGCGTGCCGAGCACGCCGTCGGGCCCGGGCTGGTTCTCCGCCCGGTTGAGCATCATGAAGTTCGTCTGTGAGCCCTCCTCGTACAGTGGATCGCCCGGTAACAGAGGCATCATCACGACGTTGCTCGTCTTCTTGGTGAAATCGATGCCGTGATCGAAGAACTGGCCGAACAGGGCGAAGAAGCCGTTGTATGGCGGCGAAAGCCCAAAGTCCGTGGTGACATTCGGGATGTCGAGTGTCTCGCCCTCGGGCACGCAGTCTTGGGGCAGGTTATCGGCGTCGCAGGGAACCGCCGTCGGTCCGTCGTTCACCGTCCGGTGCGCCTTGCCGGCAGCAGCGATCGCGGCCGGATTGCTGGAGGTCTGATCCACAATGACATTGCTGATAAAACGCGGGTCGGTGTCACGCATCAGCGGGACGTTGACCGACTTGTACGACTGTCCCCCGGAAGCGGTCCGCCACTCCGGTTCTGCCAGCCGCGGGAACGGCAGGCTGGAGGAACCGTAGTGCCCCTGATTGGGCACTAGGTTGTTATCAGTTCCGTCCACAGTGCGCAGCCCATAAGGCAACAGCGGATTGGCGATCTGGTTGGGCCCGGAGCCGAGGAGCGGCTGGCCCGGGACCGGCTTGCCGTTGGCATCTTCCTTGGTGGCGTGGTTCTCCGCGATCTTGATTTGCTTCAGGATGAACCTCATGTCCCCGGCATTGAGGGTCAGGCCCTGGCCCACCGGCGCTGCCAACGCCGCGGGAGCCAAGGCTGAGGGCAGCACGCCCGCGCCCAGCACCAGCGCAGCCAGCCCGGCTGTGACTTTTTGGGGGACGGATGGCTTCCCCCTTTGGGCACGTTCGGTGCCCCTCCTGTGTTTCGGATGGGCGGATTTCTTGAACATGATGACTCCCCTAGTCGTGTGATGTGTGGCTGGCCACAGCATCCGATGAGGACCTTGGGGAAATCCTTGAAGGCTTGTCCATCAGCTTCCGCGCAGCAAAAAAGCCCGCCCCGCGTCGCTGCTCTTCCAGGGGAAGGCGGGGACGAGGGACGGGCTCCTGCTGGCCGTCGCGGGCTTTTGCTGGCCGGCGGCCTCCGGTGAGCCGTTACGCAGTCAGCTGCCGCCTGGAGGAGATCACTCCGGTGTCGAAGCCGGCCAGGTGGAGTCCGCCGTGGAAGCGAGCGTGCTCAATCTTCACGCAACGGTCCATCACCACGTTCAGGCCGGCGGCCTCGGCCTTGGCCGCAACCTCCTCGTGCCAGGAGCCCAGCTGCAGCCAGATGGTCTTGGCACCGACGGCCAGGGTTTCCTCCAGCACGGTGGGCAGGTCGTCGTGCTTGCGGAACACGTCCACCAGGTCCGGGGCCTCAGGCAGGTCGGCCAGCGACTTGTATACCGGCTGGCCCAGGATCTCCTTGGCCACCGGGTTCACGAAGTAGACCTTGTACGGCGAGCTGGAGAGCAGGTACGTGGAGACGAAGTAGCTGGCCCGGCTTGGCTTGTCCGAAGCGCCGACGATGGCGATCGACTTGGTGTTGCGCAGGATGTTCAGCCGTTCGGGGGCAGACGGTCCCACCCACGTGCGTTCTGGTGTCGCGGTCACTTGGCGGCTCCTTCTTCGGCTTCGATCAGTTCTTCCACTGACTCGACCACACGGGTTCCCGGCTCCGTTCGCGCGGCACGTGCGGCCGGGATGGTGCACGACTCGCCGGCGTAGCTGGGCGAGGCGAACTCGGAGGTATCGAACGTGTCGTCCTCATGGTCGCGGCTGGGGCCGTGCTCGGCGCCGGCCTGCTGCGAGAGAGCCAGCGCTTGGTCGAGGTCCCAGAGGATATCGTCCACGTCTTCCAGGCCCACGGAGATGCGGATCAGGTCCTCGGGCACTCCGGCCGCGACCAGCTGGTCGGCGGTGAGCTGCTGGTGCGTGGTCGATCCGGGGTGCAGCACCAGGGTGCGGGCGTCGCCGATGTTGGCCAGGTGGCTGGCCAGCTGCAGCGACTCGATGAACTTCTGACCGGCCTCGCGTCCGCCCTTGACGCCGAAGCTGAACACGGAGCCCACGCCCTTCGGCAGGTACTTCCGGCCGCGCTCATAGTGCGGGTGCGCGGGCAGGCCTGCATAGCTGACCCAGGAAACCCGTTCGTCGGCTTCCAGCCACTCGGCCACCTTGCGGGCGTTGGCCAGGTGCTCGTCCATCCGCTGCGCCAGCGTTTCCACGCCCTGCAGCAGCTGGAACGCGGACTGCGCGGACAGCGACGGTCCGATGTCGCGCAGCTGCTCGGAGCGCAGCTTGGTGAGGAAGCCGTATTCGCCGAAGTTGCCCCACCAGGACACATTGCCGTAGCTGGCCACCGGCTCGGTCATCTGCGGGAACTTGCCGTTGCCCCAGTTGAAGCGACCGGACTCGACGACCACGCCGCCCAGGGTGGTGCCGTGCCCGCCCAAGAACTTGGTGGCGGAGTGGATCACGATGTCCGCGCCGTGCTCAATCGGCCGGATCAGGTAGGGAGTGCTCAGGGTAGCGTCCACTACCAGGGGGATACCGGCGTCGTGAGCCACCGCGGCCAGGCCGGCCAGGTCGGCGATGTCGCCGGACGGGTTCGCCACGATCTCGGTGTAGACGGCCTTGGTGTTCTCTCCGATGGCCGCGGCGAAGTCGGCCGGGTCGGTGGAGTCGACGAACGTGGTTTCCACGCCGAACCGGCGCAGCGTCACGTCCAGCTGAGTGATGGTGCCGCCGTAGAGCTTGGACGAGGCGACAATGTGGTCGCCCGCGCCGGCCAACGCCGCGAAGGTGATGAACTCGGCGGCCATGCCCGACGATGTTGCCACCGCGCCGATGCCGCCCTCGAGCGAGGCGATGCGCTCTTCGAACGCGGCCACCGTGGGGTTGCCGATGCGCGAGTAGATGTTGCCGTACTTCTGCAGCGCGAAGAGGTTCGCGGCGTCGTCGGTGTCCTTGAACACGAACGACGTGCTCTGGTAGATCGGTACGGCCCGCGCGCCGTGCTCGGCGTCGGGCGTGCCGCCGGCGTGCAGGGCACGGGTGCGGAAACCGAATGTGCGTTCAGCCATCAGGCAGCTCCTTCAAACTTAGGTTCCCGAGGCAATGACGGTCCTGCGGCGCGACCGGATGCGGCGGCGCCATCCGGATCAAAGATTGCTTGCGCTCTCTCCATCGCTTCTGGCGGTAGCACCTTTCCGGCGGGCCGGATGGTTGCTGCGGTGTCAAAGAGCCAGATCTCTCAACCGCTCGGGATGGTCCCGTCCATTCTCGCAACTTCCGCCGCCGCGGCCAAAATTGTTGAGCCGCGTTGCGTGCTGCCTTGCATTCCCAGTACGACGGCGGTGCCCGGCTTGGGTGCGGCGGAAACCATCTCTTTCGACCGGTCTGAAACCACTCGGTACCGGCCCCGGACTTACTCAAAGCCCCCTGGTTCGGGCACTCGTCAACCAAAGCGGCCTGCGGCCAATTCACGTAGATTGGGGTCATGGCTGACCTCACGGCGCTGCAGCGCCTCGCACAGGAACACGGCGTAGGCATTACTTTCCGCGGTTGGGACGGCGGGGAGAAGGAAGTCAGCCCGGCAACGCTGGTTTCCGTCCTCACCGCGCTGGGCGTCCCCTGCACAACGGACGACGACGTCACTACCTCCTTGAGGGCCGCGGAACTGGCTCCGTCACAAGCCACGCTGCCGCCCGCCGTCGTCATGCGCCAAGGTACTGCTACCGAGGTTCCGGTCAATGTCCGTGCCGGTAGCCGCCCGCAGGTGAGGGTTTTGTTGGAGGACGGATCGCGGCGCGCGGTGCAGGTGGTGGCCGGCGGGGCGGAGGACGCGGAGGGTGACCCGCACGTTCGACTGGCCGCCGTTGTGCCGGCTGACCTCCCGCTCGGCTGGCACACTCTGGAACTGCACGAGGCCCTGGAGGTGGACGAGCATGGCGCCGGCGGCGAGGCCTCGGAACCCTCCGGCAACTGGACGCAGTGCACGCTCGTGGTCACTCCGCAGCGGCTCACCACCGCCGACCGGCTTACCCGGACGTGGGGCTTGATGGCTCAGCTGTACTCCGTTCGCTCGCGGTCGTCCTGGGGCGTCGGCGACTTGGACGACCTCGCCCGCCTTGCCGAAACGGCCGCCTCCCAAGGTGCCGGCTTCGTGCTGATTAATCCACTGCACGCAGCACAGCCGAAGCCGCCGGTGGAGCCCTCGCCCTACCTGCCGGCGACGCGCCGATTCTTCAATCCGCTGTATCTGCGGGTGGAGGACGTTCCCGAAGCCCGCGACGTCCCCATGGTCAACAGGTTCCGGGACGCCAACCTGAACGCCGATATTCTGGATCGTGACCCCATTTTTGCCGCGAAGCTGCAGGCGCTGGAAGCGGTCTTCGCGGTGCCCAGGTCCACTGAACGGCAACAGTTATTCGAAGCCTTCCGCGCGCAGGAAGGCGAGGGGCTGGAGCGCTTTGCCTTGTGGTGTGCCCTCACCGAGACTCTCCCGGCCGGCGCGCCCGAGTGGTCCGACCCGGCGTACATCGAATCGCAGCGCACCGCGCTGAAAGACCGCATCGAATTCCACCAGTGGCTGCAGTGGCTGTGCGACGAGCAACTCGAGACCGCGCAGCGCCGGGCAATCGACGCGGGAATGAACATCGGCATCGTGCATGATCTTGCAGTCGGCGTCCACCCTTCAGGAGCCGACGCGTGGTCGTTGCAGGATGTCTTGGCCCCCGGTGTATCGGTGGGCGCGCCGCCGGACATGTTCAACCAGCAGGGCCAGAATTGGTCCCAGCCCCCCTGGCATCCCCGCCGCCTCGCCGAATCCGGCTATGCCGCCTACCGGGACATGCTGCGGACCATCCTGCGGCACGCCGGAGGCATCCGCATAGACCACATCCTCGGCCTGTTCCGGCTGTGGTGGATCCCCGTCGGCGGGCCGCCGGGCGAAGGCGCCTACGTCTATTACGACCACGAGGCTCTGATCGGCATCCTGGCGCTGGAAGCCGAACGGGCCGGCGTCGTCGTTGTTGGCGAGGACCTTGGTGTCTTCGAACCCGGGGTACAGGACTACCTGGCCGAGCGCGGCATTTTGGGCACCTCCATTCTGTGGTTCGAGTACGACGGCGCCAACCCGCGCCCGCCGGAGAGCTACCGCCGCTTCTGCCTCACCAGCGTCACCACCCACGACCTGCCGCCCACAGCCGGCTACCTCGCGGGCGAGCACGTGACGCTGCGCGAATCACTGGGCCTGCTGAACCGGCCGGTGGAGGAGGAGCGCGCCCTGGACCAAGCAGCGCAGGACTCCGTGCTCTCGCTGGTGCGCTCGCGGGTTCCGGCTGCTTCCAAGAACGACGGCGGCGTCGGCAGCGCAGCTGTACAACCCACCGTTGAGGCGCTGCACGCGTTCATCGCGCAGACCCCGTCGGTGTTGCTGGGAGTTGCCCTCACGGATGCCGTGGGGGAGCGGCGGACCCAGAACCAGCCGGGCACCGCGGACGAATATCCCAACTGGCGCATTCCGCTGGCCGGACCGCATGGCGAGCCCATTTTGATCGAGGACCTGCCCGGCAACCAGCGGTTTCAGTCACTGGCTCGCACCATGCGGGAACGGTAGGCGGGTCGGCGCGCGAACGGTAGGCGGGCCGGCGCGCGGCGTCACAAGCGGGCCAGCAGCGCCTCGCCGGTTTCTGCCCTCCGGTAGAACACTTCGCGGCCGGACCGCATGGTGGCGGCCAGGCCGCTGTCGGACATCACTTTCAGATGCTCGTTGACCGTCCCGGCGGCGAGGTCCAAGCAGCGGGCGAGCTGCGTCGTCGTCATCGGTACATCGAGTTGCGCGAGGATCTGCGCACGGGTCTTGCCGAGCAGCCGTGCGACCGGGCTGTGCGTCGCCTCGCGGCTTGCCTCCCAGAGCCGGCCGACGCCGCGCGGCGCGTACGTCAGCGTGGGCACGAACGGCCGGACGTTGAGCACCAAGGTGTTGGGCCAGACGAACGCGTTCGGCACCAGCAGCAGCCCGCCGCCGGGTTCGGGCACATCGTCCGCCTCGCAGCCGCGCATGATTTCCAGGCCGGTGGGTGTGGGACGGACGCTGGGGTGCAGGCTCTTGAACACCTCGAGGATGCCGTCGCGCGCCAGCTGGGCCAGACGGCTGTCGATGTCAGCCAACAGCAGGGAGCGCAGGCGCGGCCACACGGGTTCGATGGCGGTGCGCCAGTACCACTCGAGGGCGGCAGTGATGCGCGGGATGCCGGCGTCGATGTCTTCGGCCAACCGCTGCAGTTCCGCGCGGGCGTAGTCGGCCGGGCTTTGGCTCAGCAGGTGGGTGACATCGCGTTGCCACACCTCGGGCGGCACATCCGCGACGGCGGCGAGGCCTTCGGCGAACGTGCCTTGGTACTTCGGGGTGGGAGTGATGGAGTCAGCCAGGAAGCCCTTCGGCGGGACTAGCGCGGTGAGAAGGCGCAGGTGGTCGCGGGCTTGCGGGTCGGCCGACTCGGCGATGCGTCGCTTGGTGGCCTCGATCCATGGCCGGTGGATGGGGGTGCCTACCTGCAGGGCGCGCAAGCTGGCGACTGTTTCGCCCAGCGGCGCCGCCTCGAACCGGACCTTGGTCAGGTCCTCGCTGCTGAGCGTGATGTGCATGGAAACAGCGTAAGGTTGCCGGTCACGCCCGTCGAGGATTCGGGCTTGACCGAATCGTGGCCGGCGGGAGGAGGAGCCGCGGGCGCGAGTACGGAATCTTGACCGCGCCCGAAACCGCACCGGAGAAGGGTGCGTTTCGGCGGGCGAACGGCCCGCCGCCAGCCCGCGTCCCCAGCGCCGTTGGCAGCCGCGTTGTGAGTCGCGCCCGTTCGGGAAGTGCGCCGTCCGTCTTCCGCTTGGGGCTTATCCGAAGCTGGTCCGCTCCGTCGCTGGGCGTCGGGTTTATTCCCGATTCGGGTTCTGCCGAATCGTGGCCCTTGCGTGCCGGTGCGCGGACTCTGAAGCCATGACTACTTCAACGCAGACCCGCCACCACCTCGCTGACCGGACCTACCGCTCCGGGGCGTCCTTGATCGGCTCATCCGCGCGCCCGGACACCGCAAGCGTTCGGTCGACCTTGCCAGTGCCGGCTGACGAACCTGCCAGTCCCGATGTCTTCGGCCGGGTCCGCGCCGCGGCAAGTGCCACGTTCCATGCTCTGGCGGAAACGGCCCGCGGGCTCAGCGCCTCATGGCAAGCCAGCGCCGCCAAAGACGTCCTGATTGAGGAGCACCGCGACAAGGTCCGTTCACAGATCCATCTCTTCGGCGGACGCTACTAACTACTGGGCGCAGATATCCACAATTCAGGCCCAACAGTAGTGATGGTCGCAGGGCGCAGGCATTCTCGGTGTCATGCAGACTCCAGAAATGATCGCCGATTACGTGGCGAAAAAAGGAGGTACGGCCTCCGTCAAGGATCTGCGCAGGGCGGGCATCGGACCAGACGCGCTCAAGGCGGCTATCTCCTCCGGTACGGTGACGTCCCTCCAGCGGGGGCTGGTGGGCACAGCCCATGCGGATCCGAATCTCCGCATCGCATTGACAGCGGGTGGGCTCATTACATGTGTCTCGGCGGCTCGAGAACTCGGGCTTTGGACTATGAAGGCCCCGGACCAACTGCATTTGTGGACGGATCACGGCCGGCAGCTTGACGCCGTGATCAAGCACCGGGGCCCCCTGGTGGCCGCAGGCAGGTGGGGATACGTCGGAGTCTTGGATTGCGTGCTGCATGCCATTCGTTGTCGCCCGCGCTTGGAAGCCCTGGTCATCGCCGAGTCGGCCGTGCGGCTAGGACGAGTGCAGAAAGCACAGCTTGTGGAACACCTGCCGGGAACGCGAAATAACCTGCGGCGGCAGGTTGTGCACAGCGTAGGACATGACGCAGACTCGCCCCTGGAGGTCATTGCCCGGGACCTCTTCCACGCTGCCGGACTTCACGTGGAAACCCAGGTCCAGATTCGCGGGGTGGGGCGGGTCGACATGCTTGTGGAAGGCCGCCTCATCATTGAGCTGGATGGATTCGACTTCCACTGGGATCGGGCAACCTTCCTCAAAGACAGGAGACGGAACAACGCCGGCATGCTCAGCGGGCTGCCAACCCTCCGATACGTTTACGAAGACTTGGTTTTCTCGCCGGAACGCGTTGTCGCTGAGGTTCAAACCATGCTGCGTCGGTCGGCCTGAGTCGGGCCTGATGGTTCGCTCCCAGGCATCGGACTAACTTCCCTTGTTTTAGAACGTTTACTCTCCCCTGACTAGGGGAAACGATTTTGGCCTCCGCTCAGACGTGGGAGCGAACGGATGGTGGCTGGAGTAGCGCCGGGCGGTTGACCGGCCGCACACGAGACGGGCCCGGCGCGCCGCCCAACCCGGTGCCCGGCGCGCCGCCCAACCCGGTGCCCGGCGCGCCGCCCAACCCGGTGCCCGGGCGCGCCGCCCAACCCGGTGCCCCGCCGCCGCGCACCCCGCGCCGCCCATGGCAACCCGGTCCGGTCGCGCCGCCTGGAGCCCCGCCGCCCGCGGCCGAGTGGACTGGCCCGGCCCGCGCGACAACGGACTTGGCCGACCTTACCCCTGGCAGATGGCCTGAATCTCGGCGATGCACGGCTCGTTCTGCAGCGAGGTGGTGTCGCCCAATGTCGTCCCCTCGAACAACTGGGTCAGCAGCCGGCGCATGATCTTGCCACTCCTGGTCTTGGGCACGTCCGGCACAAACACCACGTCCCGCGGCTTGGCAATCGGCCCGATCTGCGCGGCCACGTGCTCCCGCAACGCCTTCACGGCGGCGGCCTGCGCCGACCCCGCAGCGTCCCCGATCAAGGACTTATCCAGCGGCACCACAAAAGCGGTCGCCGCGTGTCCGGTTTTCGCGTCGTACGTCGGGCACACCCCGGCTTCCACCACGGCCGGGTGCGAGACCAGCGCGGATTCGATCTCGATCGTGGACAGCCGGTGGCCCGAGATGTTGATGACGTCGTCGGTCCGGCCCAGGATCCAGGTGTCGCCCTCGGCGTCGAACCGGGCGCCGTCGCCGGCCAGGAACCAGCCCTGCGCCGCGTACTTCTCCCAGTAGGAGCTGAAGTAGCGCTCCGGGTTTCCCCACACGGTCCGGGCCATCGACGGCCCGGTCTTGGTGACCACAATGTTGCCCTGCTGTTCGGCACCCACCCGGGCACCGGCGTCGTCCACAATGTCGGTGGCCAGCCCCGGCAGCGCGCGGGTGGCGCAGCCGGGCTTGAAGGTCCCATCCGTCTGCCGCGGCGAGAGCACGGTGGCACCGGTTTCGGACTGCCACCAGGTGTCCACCATGGGAATGCCCGACGACGGGTCCCCAGCAACCAGCGAATCGCGGCCCACCTGACTGCGCAGCCAGCGCCACGCCTCCGGGTTCACCGCCTCGCCCACGGTGCCGGCCAGCCGGATGGAGGACAGGTCGTACTCGGCGGGGATGCCGTCCGGGAACCAGCCCATCAGCGACCGGACCAGCGTGGGCGCGGTGTAGTAGCTGGTCACGCCGTAGCGCTGGATGACCTCGAAGTGCCGGCCGGGGTGCGGGGCGTTTGGCACGCCCTCGTAGATCACCTGGCTGACGCCGTTGCTCAGCGGCCCGTAGATCTCGTAGGTGTGGGCGGTGACCCAGGCCAGGTCCGCGGTGCACCAGTGCACGTCGTCGGCGCGCGCCTCCGGGTCCGGGTTGCTGAACAGGTACGAGTGGCTGAACGAGGCCTGCGTCAGATACCCGCCGGTGGTGTGGACCAGGCCCTTGGGCTGGCCGGTGGTGCCGGAGGTGTACATGATGAACAGCGGCGTCTCGGCGTCGAACGCCTCCGCCTGATGCTCGCGCGGCTGCGACTCCACCACGTCGTGCCACCAGACGTCGCGGCCTTCCACCCAGTTGATGTCCGTGTGGCCGGTCCGGTTGATCACCAGCACGTGCTCGATCGCGTTCTCGCCGGAGACGGCCTCGTCCGCGTTGGCCTTGACCGGGACGGCGGTGCCGCGGCGGTACTGGCCGTCGGTGGTGACCAGCAGCTTGGCGCGGGTGTCCTCCACCCGGAACTTCAGCGCCTCCGCGGAGAAGCCGCCGAACACCAGCGAATGCACGGCGCCGATCCGCGCGCACGCCAACGTGATGACGATCGTCTCCACCAGCACCGGCAGGTAGATGACCACCCGGTCACCCTTGCCGATGCCCAGCGCCAGCAGCGCGTTGGCGGCCTGCGAGACCAGTTCCTGCAGCTCGCGGTAGGTCACCGTGCGGCGGTCGCCGGGTTCGCCCTCGAAGTGCAGCGCCACCTTATCGCCCAGGCCGGCGGCCACGTGCCGGTCCGCGCAGTTGACCGCGGCGTTGAGCTTGCCGCCGTCGAACCAGCGCAGTTCCGGACCGCGCCGCGCCTCGGTGTCCACCGGGGTGGCCGAGTGCGCGGTATGCCACGGCTCGGCCCACTGCAGCCGGCTGGCGGCACGTTCCCAGAACGCAATCCGCTCGGCCTCGGTCTGCGGTTCGGGCCATGCGGTGACCTGGTCGCGGTATGGTGCCTGGCCCTCTTCAAGCACGACGTCGGTGCCTCCGGCGGTGGTCCGGCAGGCGGCGGTTTCGGCTACTTCTATGCCCATCTCTTGACTGCCCATTTCTCCGCAACTCCTAGGAGCGCGTCGGTGATTTTGCCGATGATGGCCAGCAGGACGATGGCCAGCAGCAGCCGGTCGGTGCGGCCGTTGTTCTGCGAGTCCGTGAGCAGGAAGCCCAGACCCATGGAGGAAGCGATCAGTTCTGCCGCCACCAGGAACAGCCAGGCCTGCGCCAGCGCCAGCCGCAGGCCGGAGAACACGGCCGGGACTACGGCCGGCAGCTGCACGGTGGTCAGCAGTTTGACGCCCTTCAGCCCGAAGGCGCGGCCGGCTTCAACCAGGTTCTTGTCCACGTGGCGCAGCGCCAGCGAGACCGTGGTGAACACCGGGAAGAACGCGCCGATCATGATCAGCGTGACCTTGGAGTCCTCGCCGATCTTCATCCACAGGATCAGCAGCGGGACCCAGGCCAGCGACGGCACGGCACGCAGTGCGCCAATGGTGGGGGAGAGCAGCACATCGGCAACCTTGGACAGGCCGATCAGCGCGCCGAAGACCAGGCCCAGGGCGGCGCCGAAGGCGAAACCGAGCAGGACGCGCTGGGTGGAGATGGCCACATGCTGGGCCAGTTCGCCGCGCTGGATCAGGTCAACCGCGGCCTCGATGACCGCCCCGGGCGCCGGCAGCTGGACGGAGCTGAACAGCCCGGCCGAGGTGCTCCACTGCCAGGCTGCAAGCACGGCAGCCGGCAGCAGCAGGCCCAGCAGCAGGCGGGTCCAGCCGTTGCCCAGAACCCCGGCCGCTGAGGGACCGCTGGCCGGGCGCCTGTCCGGCGCGGGGCCGGCCTGGTGCGGCCGGTCTGCCGCTGCCGTCTTGAGGACGCCGGAGGCTGCCAGGCCTTCCTGACTGGTGGCGTAAACGCTGTTGCCTGTTGCGCCGGGATGGCCGAGGTGCGTCATCAGGATTCCTTGATGGCCGACGGATCGGCCTTCTTCACCAGCGAGTCGTCCAGCAGGGTGGCCAAGGCGTCGTCAATGGCGGCCTGGTTCTTCACATCACCGGTCTCGACGAACGCCGGGCCGACCTTCTCCAGCACGGCGCGCTGCTTCTCGCCCGGAGCCGCTTCCACGTCCAGGTTGCTGCGCTCGGTGATCACCTTGGTGGCGACTTCGAGGTCCAGGCCGGCGACGTCGGCCAGGATCTGAGCGGTTTCCTCCGGGTTTTCGGCGGCCCAGGCGCGGGCCTTCTCGTAGGCGTTCACCACGGCCTGGGCGAGCTCCGGCTCTTCCTCCAGGAAGGACTCGGTGGCGTTCAGGAAGCCGTAGGTGTTGAAGTCCAGGTTCCGGTAGAACAGCTCAGCGCCGTCCTTCTCGGCACCGGCCATGATCGGGTCCAGACCCGACCAGGCGTCGACCGAACCCTGCTTCAGCGCGGTCAAGCCGTCCGCGTGCTGCAGGTTCTCCACGGTGACGTCGTCAGTGGAGAGGCCGGCTTCTTCCAGTGACTGCAGCAGGAAGAAGTAGGGGTCGGTGCCCTTGGTTGCCGCCACGGACTTGCCCTTGAGGTCCTCGACGGAGTCGATGCCGGAGTCGGGCAGCGAGACCAGTGCGGCCCATTCCGGCTGCGAGTAGAGGCTGATGGTCTTGATCGGCGAACCGTTGGCGCGGGCCAGCAGCGCGGCGGAACCGGCGGTGGAACCGACGTCGACGGCGCCCGAGCGCAGTGCCTCGTTGGCCTTGTTGGAACCGGCCGACTGCAGCCAGTTCACCTCGACGCCGTCGTCGGCCAAGGTGGCCTCCAGCCAGCCCTTTTCCTTGATGATCAGGCTCAGCGGGTTGTAGGTGGCGAAGTCGATGTTGAGCACGCCGTCGCCGGTGCCCTCGGCTGCGGTGGCTTCGGATTTTTCACCGGCAACACAGCCGGTCAGGGCCAGCGAGGCGGTGGCGGCGACGGCGGCCGCGGCCAGGATCGAGCGGCGGGAGAGGCGGCGGGCAATAGACATGGTGGTCCCTTCGAACGGCGCGCGGAACAGGAGAAGCTCCACGGTTACGGGTGGTTTTGGGCACGGACGGCCCGGGAAGTGCTAAAGGTGGTGGCCTAGTGGCCGTCGACGCCGAGGCTTTCGAGCAGTGAGCGACGCATTCGGGCCAGCTCCACGGAACCGCGGTCCCGCGGGCGGCTGCCGGGAACGTCAACGGTGCGCACAATCGTGGCGCCGTCGTGCTCGCGGCCTTCTTCCTTGCCCAGCAGGATGATCCGGTCCGCCAACTGCAGGGCTTCGTCCACATCGTGGGTTACCAGCAGCACCGTGGTGGGTTCGGCCGCGTGGATGTCCAGCAGCAAATCCTGCATCTTGATCCGGGTCAGCGCGTCCAGCGCGCCGAACGGTTCGTCCAGCAGGAGTACCCCCGGGTTGCGGGCCAAGGCGCGGGCCAGCGAGGCCCGCTGCGCCATGCCGCCGGAGACTTCGCGCGGGCGGTGCTTGGCGAAGGTGTCCAGGCCCACCAGTTCCAGCAAGCGGGCGACCTTGGACTTGCCCTGTTTGGCGCTGGAAGTCTTGGGCAGGCCGATGGCGACGTTGGCCTGCAGGGTGTGCCACGGCAGCAGCCGCGGTTCCTGGAACGCGACGGCGCAACGGGAATCGATGCCCTGAACCGGGGTGCCGTCAATGTCCACGCTGCCGGCGCTGGGCGCGTCGAGGCCCGCGGTGGCGCGGAGCAAGGTGGACTTGCCGCAGCCGGACGGGCCCAGGATGGCCAGCACTTCGCCGGGGCGGACGTCGAAGTTCACGTCACGCAGCACGGTGTGGGCGTTCGCGCCGGTACCGAAGGTGCGGTTCAGGCCGCGGAAGGAAACCGCAAGGGCCGAGCCGGAACCGGAAGCCGCTGAAGGTTCAGCGGAAGCGGAGGCGGGAGCCGCGTGGCGGGACGACGACAGTACTGCAGTCATGGGATCACTCCATCGATCCTGGCAGTAGCACCCTACGGTCCAAGCCGTGCGTCCGGCTTCCGCCGGCCGTACCCGTGGCTTGTCACCTCGTTATCACCGGCAGTCTGGGATGGCTTCCGGTGACCAGGGTTGCTGCGGCGTCGTCGATCCAGGTCTCTCGGCCGCTCGGGATGGTCAAGACTAACTAAACGGCACTGCCGGCATCCGCGGCAAACGGCCCGTAATAAAGCGGCGTAACAAAGCACGGCACAAAGATCGGCCCCCGCCGGTTGCCGAAGCACGCGAATCCGTAGACGCTGGTCTATGCCGATGGCAGGATGGCCGCATGAAAATCAACCGTCAGATCATCGTGTTCGACGCCGCCGACCTGGACGCGGAGAGCAGCTTCTGGGCGGGCCTGCTGGACGGTACGGTCAAGGCCGAGGACGACTGGCATACCGTTTCCGTGGGCGGCGAGCCGCTGCTGGCGTTCCAGTTGGCGCCCGACCACACCCCGCCGGAATGGCCCGACGGGGCGCCGCAGCAGATCCATCTGGACCTCTACATAGATGACTTGGCCGAGGCCCATGAACTGGCAACGTCGCTCGGCGCCAAACTGCTGAAACCTGCCGACGACGCCGCGGCTGAGTCCGGATTCCAGGTCTACGCGGACCCCGCCGGCCACCCGTTCTGCTTCTGCTGGGGTGCCGGGTAGCCACCGGCCGGTCCCTTTTGGGGCACCGGCGTCGCCTGCTGGGAGGCGGTGAGGGGTGCTGGCCTCGCCTGCTTGAGGCGATAGCAGGCGCCGGCGTCGTGCTTCCGGTAGTGCTGCCAGAGGCTCCTTGCGCATTAAGGAGGCACCGGCGTCGTACTGCGGCTGTCAGTCGGGCGGATCCGCGGGGATCAGGACCGTGGAGAACAGGCGGCGGTGCCGGCCTTCACCGGGGCCGTTCGCCACTGCCTTCTCTGCGGCCGCCCGGATGGCGGCGCTGAACTCCGCCAGCTCTTCGTCCGTCATCCAGAGTGCGGTCTGCCGGTAGCCGGCACCGTCACGGAGGAGATCCAGGTCCCCTCGGCCGGTGTACTGGTCAAAGGCCTCCAGCAGTCCGGCAGCGAATGCCATGAAGCCGCGCCGGTGATCGTCCGCGGTCATGGAAGCCAGGTCGTCGCCGCTCACCGAACTCTTGGCGGCGTCCAGCCGATAGGTGCGCTCCGTGGTGCCGCGGACCGGCCGCTCCTGGGCGACCATCAGCACTCCGGCCTTGGCCAGCGTGCCGATGTGCCGGTAGAGCGTCGCGGTGGGGATGTCCGGGAGTTCGGCGGAGATCTCCGCTGTGGTCAGTTCACGCCCGCCCAGCAGCGACTGCACAATGCGCAGCCGCACCGGGTGCAGGATCAGATCGGCGCTCGGCGAAGGGGACATAGCTCCATATTCTCATAGTTGACATTGTTCGCACAACTGAGAATAATGATTCTTGTCCGGCGCAGGTGCCGGACTCGAACCGACTTACTGACAAGCAATAACGATCCGAAGGGAGGCGCAATGGCGGCTATACGGGTAGGGAACAATGAGGTTCTGCTGGAGTTGGACCGGATGGAGAAGTTGGCTGGGCTGATCGGAAATCAGGCGTTCCCGCTCTCGGCCGTCACTTCGGTAGAGCTGCTGGCGGATGCATTCGACGGCGTGCACGGACTGCGTTCTCCCGGTTTGGCGATTCCGGGCCGGACGCGGATTGGAACATGGCGCGGCCGCGGCAAGACCCTGGCCGTCGCCCGCCAGGGGACTCCCGCCGTCCAGCTGGACTTGTCCGGCCAGAAGTACGCCCGCGTCGTCGTCTCGCTGCCGGACGCCGAGGACGTCGCGGCGCAGATCCGCGGGGCTGCGGGCCTGCCTGCCGAGCAGCAAGTCACCGAGGAAGAGGTCCGCTTCTCCTCCGGGACCGTGCAGTTGGTGGGAACCTGGGCCAAACCGGCCGGAACGGTTCGCGGAGCGGCGCTGATCCTGCCCGGCTCCGGTCCCGTTGACCGCAACGCCGACCACAAGCGGATGCCGCTGGGCATCAGCCGCGACCTGGCCCGCGAGCTCGCCGACCATGGCATCGCCTCGCTGCGCTACGACAAGCGGGGCACCGGCGCCTCGGATGGCACCTTCCTGGCGGCCGGCTTCCGGCAGAACACCGACGACGCCGCTGCCGCCCTGCGCTGGATGGTCGCCCAAAAAGCGGCCGGCCTGCCGGTTTTCCTGGTCGGCCACAGCGAAGGCGGCTACCACGCTGCCGCCGTGGCAGCGGACCCCGGCACCCGGCTGGACGGAGCCGTGCTGCTCTCCACCTCGGCGCACACCGGCTTTGAGACCGGCAGGTGGCAGGCGGCCCAGATCGGTGATGCGCTGCCGGCGTTCGTGCGCATTCTGTTGAAAGTCCTGCGGAAGGACATGGTCACCATTCAGGCCACGTCGGTGGAGAAAATCCGGACCACCACCAAGGACGTGGTGCGGATGCAGGGACGCAAGATCAACGCGCTCTGGCAGCGGGAGTTCATCGACTTCGACCCGGTTCCGTATCTGGCGCGTTTGCAGGTGCCGGTGCTGGCCATCACCGGCACCAAGGACGTCCAGGTGGACCCGGAGGACCTGGACATCATCGCGGCCACCGTGCCCGGCCCGGTGACCACGCGGACAATCGAGGACCTCTCGCACCTGCTGCGCCGGGATCCGAAGGCTCCGTCCTTGTCCGACTACAAACGGCAGATCCGCGAGCCCGTGGATGCGGAACTGCTGGAGTTAGTGGGCAACTGGGTGGCAGAGCATGCAGACGCCGCCGCCGCTGAAAAGGCTGGTACCGGCAGCGCATCCTGACCGCCCCGGCCAGCCGATGCCACAGGCCCGCTAGCCCCTGCCCCGCGGACCCATCCGCTGTCAACGGACCCACTGAGCCGGCACCCCAGAACCATCGACTTTGCAGATAACGCCCTTAAACCGCGGTTTAAGGGCGTTATCTGCTTCCTCGATTCGGGATGCTGGCGGGAGACCCGGTGGCGAAGGTACCGGTAGAGGGAACTGATGGGTAGGGTGGCGCCATGGCACACCAGAATGATCCCGAAGTGGTCAGCCGCCTGCTGAGCACGCCTGCCCGCTGGGCCGTCGTCGGCCTGTCCACGAACCCGCACCGGGTCGCGATGCGCATCTCCCGATACCTGATGGACCAGCTGGACATGGAGGTGGTTCCGGTCAATCTGAAGGGCGAGGACGTCCACGGCCTGACCGGCTACCGCAAGCTTGCAGACATTCCGGGGGAGATTGACGTGGTGGACTGCTTCGTCAACTCGCAGAAAGTGGGCCCGGTGGTGGACCAAGCCATTGAAATCGGCGCGAAGGCGGTCTGGCTTCAACTGGGCGTCGTCGACGAAGCCGCCGCGGAGCGGGCCAAGGCGGCAGGCCTCGACGTCGTCATGGACACCTGCCCGGCCATCGAAGCCCCGCACTTCGGTCTGTAGCTGCCGCTGGCAAGACGGCGTCATCCCAAGCCGATTTCGGCGGGTGGCCGGCCCTTCGGGTGGGCGGCCGGAACGCAGGGAGTCACTGCGTTATCCGTCAGCGCGATTATTCGTACATCGCGATAAAACGGCCGACGACACCTCCGGCGCGAAGCTTGTCGATCGCGCCAGGGATGTCGGCATGCTTGATGTGGTTCATCGGTGGGTTGAGCTGACCGGTTTTCATGAGTTCGTAGATGCCGGCCAGATCCTCCTTGGTGCCGGACTTCGAGCCCCTGATGGTGAGCTGGTTGATGATGATCGGGTAGGTGTTGATGGTCGATTCCAGCCGCCCCATGCCGACCTGGACCAGGGTGCCGAACTCGCCGAGGGTCTCGATAGCGGCCGAGGTGGTGGTGCCGAAACCGGCGTAGTCAACGATGAGTTCCAGGTTCTTGTCCTTGAACTCATCGATCGAGGCGGCGACGCCGGCCAATCCAATCTCGTCGGCCAGCTTCTGGGTTTCCGGGTTGACCTCGGCGCCGTACACCTCGGCGCCGACCAATGCAGCGGAGCGTGCGCCGATGTAGCCGAGGCCGCCGAGGCCGATGACACCGACCTTCATGCCCTCCTTGGCACCGCCGACCGCCATCATGGCATGGTAGGCGGTTAGGCCGGCATCGGTCGCCATCGCGCCGAGATCGAACGGCACTTCATCGGGCAGGGCAACGAGATTGTCGTCGGTCGCGCGAAGCTTGGCGGCGAAGCCTCCATCCCACTTGCCGTAACCCAGCGCGTCCCCGTCTGACATCACCGGAGAGAGGCCCACACGGTCGCCAACCTTCCAATGGTCCATGCCCTCGCCGACCTCACTGATAACGCCGGCGGATTCGTGGCCCATGGTGCGGGGAAGGCCGTGCTGAAACAGCGCCATCCATCCTGCATCATCGAGCGTCGTGACGTCCGAGTGACAGACACCGGAGGCCTTGACGTCGACAACCACCTCGCCGGGGCCAGCGTGCGGCTCCTCAACCTCGTTAAGCTCCAGCGGCTTGTTCGTTCCGACAAATTGCCATGCCTTCATGATGAACCTTCCGTGCGCCGACCGCCTGGACGGTGCCCGCCCCGGCTTGGCCGATATTGGCAGTGCAACTCCACCGTAGTCCCGTCACTGTCTGGCCAGTAGGGGTAGTCCGTTGGGAGCGCGCATCCGGCTGAAAACGCCGGCCTGGCTGGAGCACTCCGCGGAGCCGGCTGGGGCGAGCGGCCGCCGTCGTTATAAGACCTTCTCCGTAACAATCAGCAGCGGTACGTCATGGCCCGTCACATGCTTCACAGCGCCGGATTCGGCCCGGCAGACTCTTCCCCAAGATCAAGAGTCCCAACGACAAGCTCTGGCTGGTTGGGCGGCAACCCTCTTCCGTAGTGGGGTGCCCCAGATGAGGATCCGGCCGCGCACAGATCCGGTGCCCGGCAAGTACGGCCCCTGCCAGGCTGCGTCGTCGACCGTGACGGTTGCTGCGCGCCGCAGGCGGGAGCCCCACCCCAAGGAGGCGCCATGACCGCCGTCGTCATTGAAGAAAACCAGCAGACCCGCCGTTCCCCGTGGACCGGACACGCCAGCCGCGAAGAGCTCGCGCACTGGCAGCGGATCGCCGAGGGCGTGGCCGCCGTGCTGAGCGCGGACGTGCTGGAGCGCGACCGCCGGAACGCGGACCCGCAGGCCGAAGTGGAACTGCTGCGCAGTTCCGGCCTGGTCAACCTGATCATCCCCAGCGAGTGGGGCGGCGAGGGCGGCCACTGGGAAACCGCGCTGCACGCGGTGCGGATCCTGGCCCGGACGGATGCCTCGATCGCGCAGATCCTGGCCTACCACTACGCCAACCTTGGCGCCGTGGTCTTCTACGGCAACCCGCAGGTCCAAGAACGACTGCTCCGCCGCTCGGCCCAGGGCCGCTGGTCCTGGGGCGACTCGGTCAACCCGGTGGACCCGAACCTGGAACTGGTTCCCGACGGCAACGGCTACCGGCTGGACGGCGTCAAGCACTTCTCCACCGGAGCGTCGGTGGGCGACGCGATCCTGGTCAACGCCGCGATCACGGCCGGTCCCGACCAAGGCAAGTTCCTGGCCTTGGCCCTGGAACACGACCGCGCGGGGATTTCCTTCCTCGGCGACTGGGACGCGCTGGGCCAGCGCCTCTCCGCGAGCGGCTCCGTGAAGTACGACGGCGTGCTGGTCACCTCCGCTGACATCATCGGCGAAGTGGGGGAGGAGCCATTCTCTAGCCTGGTGACGCCCTACATCCAGCTGGCCTTCGGCAACCTCTACCTGGGCATCGCGCAGGGTGCGCTGGAACGCGGACGCCAGATCACCGTGGCGCGCAAGAACTCCTGGTTTCTCAGCAGCGCCGAAACCTACGCCCAGGATCCGCTGACCCAGCGGGTCTACGGGGAACTAGCGTCCCGCGTGGCAGCCGTGGAAGCGCTGGCGGACCGGACCAACGAGCGCTTCGACGCCGCCATCGCCGCCGGCGGGGACCTCACGGCCGAGGCACGCGCTGGCATCGAGATCGAGATCGCCCGGCTCAAAGTCGTCTCCACCGAGGCGGGCGTGGAGGTGGCCAACCGCATTTTCGAAGTGACCGGTTCCTCCTCCGCGAAAACCGAGGTGGGGCTGGACATCTTCTGGCGCAATGTCCGCACGCACACGCTGCACGACCCGGTGGACTACAAGAAGGTCGAGGTCGGCGCCAACTTCCTGCTGGGCGAAGTCCAGCCGATCTCGCTCTACACCTGATCCGCGCAAACAGCCCTACCCGTCCCGACCTCGGCCGTGCATGGCAGAGACCCAGGAGCACCACTATGACTGAAACCCTTGACCACGCAACGACAGCCTTCCACGCCGCCCCTTCCGTCCACGCAACGCCGGCCTTCGAAGCGGCGGCCGCGAAGTACCGGCCCATTTTCCAGCGCATCGCCGCAGGAGCACTCGACCGCGAACTGGCCCGCGAGCTGCCGTTTGAACAGATCGGCTGGCTGAAAGGCGCCGGTTTTGGCGCCGCCCGGATCCCCGCCGAACTCGGCGGCGACGGGCTGGACTGGGAAGAGTTCACAGAACTGCTGATCGAGCTGGCCGCTGCGGACAGCAACATCCCGCAGGCGCTGCGCTCGCACATAGCACTGGTGGAGGAGCACCTGTACCACCACGGCCGCAGCGGGGACCGCAGCGTCTGGCTGCAGCGCTTCGCCTCCGGTCAGCTGGCCGGGAACGCGTGGACCGAACCGGGCGCCGGCGGAACCGCCACGGTGCTCACCGAGTCCGGCGGCAGGCTGGTGCTGAACGGCCGCAAGTTCTACACCACGGGCACCATCTTCGCCGACTGGATCGACGTCACCGCGAAGCGGCCCGACGGCTCGGATGTCTCGGTGATCATCTCCACCAAGACAGCCGGCGTGGAAACCTATGACGACTGGGACGGCTTCGGCCAGCGCCTGACCGGCAGCGGCACCACGCTTTTTACCGAAGCCGAGGTGGACCCGGTGAATGTGTCAGCGTTCGCGGACCGCTTCCCGTACCAGACGGCGCTCTACCAGCACATCCTGCTGGTGGCCCTGGCCGGCATCGCGCAGGCGGCCTCCACCGACGCCGCCGCGAACGTGCGGGAACGCAAGCGGGTGTTCGGCCACGGCAACGCGCCGCTGGTCCGGCACGACGCGCAGATCCTGCAAGTGGTTGGCGGCATCAGCGCCAAGGCCTACGCCGCCAAGGCAACCACCCTGAGCGTGGCCCGTGCGCTGGACCGCGTCTTCGCATCGCGACAGGAAACCGCCGATGTGGAGAAGGCGGCCAACATCGCCGTTGAACTGGAATCCGGCCAGGCACAGATTGTGCTCAGCACGTCGGTGCCGGAGGCGGCTGGCGAACTGTTCAACACCCTCGGCGCCTCCTCCACCAGCACCGGCAAGGCGCTGGACCGGCACTGGCGCAATGCCCGCACGCTCGCCACGCACAACCCGTACATCTACAAGGCCCGGATCGTGGGCGATTGGGAAGTCAACGCCACCGAACCACCGTTCGTCTGGACCATCGGCGAGGCCAACGCCGACGCCGCCCGCCAGCCACACAGCCCCGTCGCCAACGCCGCCCACCTGCCACACAGCCCCGTCGCCCGTTCCGCGGCCGTCTAAGAAGAAGGCAAGCCATGTCAGTTTCCAACCCTAACCCTCGCGGCTCCGCGGCGACATCGATAGGACGGTCAGCCGGTTCCGCACCCGCGTCGTCATTCTTACCCCGCGTGACGCGCCACATTTCCCTCCGCGGCGCCTACTGGTGTCCAATGGAGGGGTACCCATCCAGAGCGGCCGAGAGACCTGGCTTGTTGACGCCGCAGCAACCCCCTCGATTCGAGGACGGTGCTACCGCCAGGACCGATGGAGAAGCTCGATCTCTCGTTGGTTCCTCAGGGCCACTGCATGCCCGCCGGGGATCGGCGCGGGCTCTTCTCATCAGAAAAGGAGCCTGACATGACCTTGAACAACCCGCAGCGCCACATTCGATTCAACGCGTTCGACATGAACTGCGTGGGCCACCAGTCACCCGGCCTCTGGCGCCACCCGCAGGACAAGTCCGCCACCTACAACACCATCGGCTACTGGACGCATCTAGCCAAAGTGCTGGAGAAGGGCCTGTTCGACGGGCTGTTCATTGCCGACGTGCTCGGCACCTACGACGTCTTTGGTTCGTCCAACGAGACGACGCTGCGCGCCGGCACCCAGGTCCCGGTGAACGATCCGTTCATGCTGGTGTCGGCCATGGCAGCGGTCACCGAGAACCTCGGCTTCGGTGTCACCGCGGGAACCGCCTATGAGCACCCGTACCCGTTCGCCCGCCGCCTGGCCACGCTGGATCACCTGACCAACGGCCGCGTCGGCTGGAACGTGGTGACCGGCTACCTGCCCTCGGCCGCCCGCAACATGGGCCAGGAAGACCAGTTGGAGCACGACGAGCGCTACAACCACGCCGACGAATACCTTGAGGTCATCTACAAGCTGCTCGAGGGTTCGTGGGAAGACGACGCCGTGGTAAAGGACCGCGAGTCCGGCGTTTTCACGGATCCGGCGAAGGTGCATGAAATCCGGCACGAGGGCAAGTACTTCAAGGTGCCGGGAATCGCGATCACCGAACCGAGCCCGCAGCGCACCCCGGTGATCTTCCAGGCCGGCGCCTCCAAGCGCGGCACCCAGTTCGCTGCGGAAAACGCCGAAGCCGTGTTCGTCACCTGCCCCACCAAGGAAATGCTCGCGGCATCGGTGAAGAAGATCCGCGACGCCGCTGAGGCCGCCGGCCGTGGCCGCTACGACGTCCGCATCTACGCCATGCAGACCGTGGTGACCGGCCCGGACGACGCCACCGCCCAGGCGAAGTTCGAGGACTACAAGTCCTACGCGGACGTCAACGGCGCGCTGGCCCTGATTTCGGGCTGGATGGGCGTGGACCTGTCCACCTACGGCCCGGACGACGTGATCGGCGAGAACGTGAAGTCCAACGCCATCCAGTCTTCGGTGGAAACCTTCCAGAAGGCCTCCGGCGACAGCGGCAAGCCGTGGACCATCCGCCAACTGGCGGAATGGGTCGGCGTTGGCGGCTTCGGCCCGATCACGGTCGGTTCCGGCAAGGACGTCGCCGCCAAGCTGGTGGAGTGGGTCGACGAGACCGACGTGGACGGCTTCAACCTGGCCTACGCCATCACTCCGGGCACCTTCGAAGACGTCGTGGAATACGTGGTGCCGGAGCTGCAGAAGCTGGGCGCATACCCCACCGAGTACGCGCCGGGAACGCTGCGCAACAAGCTCTTCGGCCGCGGCGACAAGCTGCCCGGGAACCACCGCGCGGCCGGCTTCCGGCTGGAGAACTCCCTGGTCCGCTGACCTCGGCGTTCAGCTAAGAACCACCTGAATTACGACGGCGGTGTGCCGCCCCTCCCGGGCAGCGCACCGCCGTCGATAAGAACCATCCAGAGCGGCTGAGAGATCTGGCTCGACGACGCCGCAGCAACCCGGCAATTGCCGCACGGTGCTAATGCCAGAACCGATGGAGAACCAGCGCCGGATCGTTCCGGCGGCGCCATGCGTGCGCCGTCGCGATGGGCCGTGCCCCGGGGCTCCCCGAATTTGAGGAGCAGTTTGAAACGCTATAGCGCAGGCGGACCCCGATGATCGAAATCCGCGACCTGCACAAAAGCTACACCACACGCACCGGGACGGCGGAGGTGCTCAAGGGCATCAACCTGACCATTGAACAGGGGGAGATTACCGCCGTCGTCGGTCCATCCGGGGCCGGGAAGACGACCCTCTCGCACTGCATTTCCCTGTTGGAAAAGCCAACTTCGGGGCAGGTGCTGGTGGACGGCCGCGACCTGTCCGCACTGTCCGGCCAGGCACTGCGCAGCGAACGCCGCGCGATCGGGACCATCTTCCAGCACTCCGCACTACTGCGCCGGATGACGGTTGCCGAAAATGTTGCGCTTCCTTTGCGCAATCTGGGCGTGGTGCATCCGCAGATCGAGGCCCGTGTAGCCGAGCTGTTGGACCGGGTGGGCCTGCTGCACAAGGCCAATGCATATCCGGGCCAGCTCTCCGGCGGCCAGAAGCAGCGGGTCGGCATCGCCCGGGCCCTGGCGCTTCGGCCCAGGATCCTGCTCTCCGACGAATCAACGTCCGGCTTGGATCCGGAGTCCACCCAGCAGATCCTAGACCTGCTGGACGATGTGCGCACAGAGCTGGGACTGTCCGTCATCCTGATCACCCATGAAATGGACGTGGTGCGCCACGTCGCCGACCAGGTGGCCGTGCTGGCCAACGGACGGGTTTCAGAATACGGGCCGATCGGCGCGCTCGTGGCGGACCCGGGTTCCGGTGCCGGCCGCCAGTTGCTGCCGGTGCGGGCGCTGCCGTTACCAGTCGGGTTTGATTATGCGCTGTCCATCTCCTACCGGCACGGTCCGGTGGACCCGGAGTGGCTCACCCGGCTGTCCACAGGCCTGGGTGTACGCGTGGCGCTGCTGGGCGGTTCGGTGGAAGCCCACGGCGAATCGGTGCTTGGCCGGGCCGAAATCGGAGTTGCCGGCCGGCCGGAGGCCGAGGTGCGCGCCTATCTGGAACGACTGGGCCTGGTCGCGGATCGCCCTGCGGCAGTCACGGCCGGCACACGGCCGGCAACAGCGCCGCCGTCGGCCGCGGCAGAACACGAAGCCAACGAGAAGATCGAGGTGCGCGCATGAGGCCCGCCGAAACAGCGGCCGTCGGGCTGGACACGCCCTGGGCGGACCTGCCCGGGCTGCTGCTGCCTTCCTACGGGGAAACCTGGGCGATGGTCGGCATAGTGATGGTCCTGGTGATCTTGGTTGGCGGCGCCACCGGCGTGCTGCTGTACAACACGGACAGCCGCGGATTGTTCCCCCGGCCGCGCCTGCATGGTGTGGTCAGCTGGCTGGTCAACATGGGCCGCTCGCTGCCGTTCCTGGTGCTGATGGCAGCGATTATCCCGCTAACCAAGTGGGTCACCGGAACGACCATCGGCATTGCCGCGGCTGTTGTCCCCATGACGCTGGCCGGCATTCCGTTCTTCGCCCGGCTGGTGCAGAACGCGCTAAACGACCTGCCTCGCGAGAACATGGCCGTCGGCCTGGTCACCGGCAGTTCCACCGGGCAAATCATCCGTCAGACCCAGCTGCGGGAGGCGCTGCCCGGCCTAACCTCGGCGATCACGCTTAACACCATCTCGATGATTGAATACTCAGCCATCGCCGGAACCATCGGAGCAGGCGGCATCGGCTACCTGGCCGTCACGTACGGCTACCAGCGGTTCGATACCCACGTGATGGCAGCCACCATCGTTGTCCTGATCATCACCGTCCAGCTGGTGCAGTTCGCCGGCGACCGCATTTCCCGCGCCCTGCTGCGCCCTTAATCGAACAAAACCAGGAGCACCACACATGAGCACACCGTCCACCGGGTCTGGTCACGACCACGGTTTCACCTTGCGCAAGCAGTCCACCGCCCTGCCATGGAGCATCGCGGCGATCGCCGTCGTCGCCGCCCTGGTTTTGGGCTTGTCGCTGGTGCAGCAGCAGTCCCGGCCGGCCACCGCAGCCGCTGCCGACGGCGAGGTCGCCTCGCCGTTGAAGGTCCACTTCGAACCGGCGATGGCCGGCGAGGAAAGGATCCTCAAATTCGTCGCCGAAAAGATTGCACCTGACTACGACGTTAAGCTTGAGGCCGTGGGCCTGCAGGATCCGATTCAAGCCAACCGCGCCGTGGCCGAGGGACAGTTCCACGCCACCATCTTCGAGCACCAGTGGTACATGCAGCAGTCGGCGGACGCCAGCGGCATCGAACTGACGCCAACGGTGGAGCTTTTCCAATGGGGCTTCGGGCTTTACTCCACCCGCTACAAGTCGGTCGAGGACCTGCCGCCAGGCGCTGTCCTGCTGCTGCCAAACGATGCGGCCAACCAAGGGCAGGCGCTCTGGTTGCTGCAGCGCGAGGGACTACTGAAACTCGATCCGGCAGTGGAGCCTCGCACCGCGAAGATCCGCGATGTCACCGGCAATCCGCGCAGTCTCGAGCTGAAGGAAGCCGACCTGCTGGCCATGCCGCGGATGCTCGATTCGGTCGACGCGGCGATCGGGTACGTCTCCCAGTTCGACGCCGGAAAGATCGGCCGCGACAAGGGCATCCTGTTCCCAGCCGCACCCAAGACTTTTGCCTCCCGCCTAGTGATCGGCACCCAGTTCAAGGACACCGCTGAGAGCAAGAAGCTGATCGAGATTTTCTCCGATCCGCGCTTGGAGGACTACCTGGCCGGCACGGACGATCCGCTGGTCAAGGACGTGCTCACACCTGTTTCCGCGGAGTAGCTGGGCCGGCTCCGCCAGGCTGGCGGGTGCCCGGGCCGCTCTACATCTTCGCGTAACGCGCCCGGGCACCTAGATACAGGCCGTAGGAGATCAGCCCGACGGCCACCACAGCCAGCGCCGCGGGTCCGAACGGCTGCTCGCGGAGCGCCTTGAGCGCGCCGTCCAGGCCCTTCACGTCCTGCGGGTCGTTTTGCACCGCGGCGACCGCCAGCAGCAGCCCGAGCACAAACAAAGCCAGCCCCTTGCCGGCTAAGCCGACGATGCCCAGCCAGGTCACGCCGGTGCGGACGCCGCCGGGGGGCAGCGGCTTAAGGTCGGCGAGGAAGTTCCGGAACAGGCCTTTGACCACGTAGTAGATTCCGGCTCCGATGATCACCGCGCCGATCAGGAACAGCACCACAGCTCCGCCCGGCCACTGCATCAGCTTGGTGCTGGCGTCCTGCGATTTCTCGCTGCTGTTGCTGCCGGAGCCCAGGGCAAAGCTGCCGAAGGTCACCGCTATGGCTCCGTACACGATGGCCAGGCCCACAGCCTTCGCCCGGTAGCCCCACTTTTTCTTCTGCTCCAGGCCGCGGCCGCCGAACACCGCTTCGCTGGCCTGCCACAGGGCCAATGCCGCGGCGCCCAGCATTCCTGCCCAGAGGAGGAAGAGCCCGCCCGGGTTTTGCGCCAGGCTGGAAGCTGCTCCGGACTGGTCCGCCTCGCCGCCTCCGCCGAAGGCCAGCCGCAGCGCGATCGCGCCAATCAGTACGTGCAGCAGCCCGCTGGCCGCGAAACCGCTGCGCGCCACCCATTCAAACTGCTTGGAATCCGCCGCACGTTCTGTCTTATCCATCGCGCTGTCGGCTGTCGGCCTGGGCTGCATGCCGCTCTCTGCCATGGTGCTCCTCTCCTGGGCGGGGCCCCATTTCGGCGCTCGACGGCGGCGCCTCAGCACCGCCGTCGTTCCCCGTGAAACATCAGTGACACCATCCTGCCACCGAACTTACCGCCGCGCACCGGGCATTCCCCGTGACCGGGTCGGCAGGTAGCAGTAGGCTCGGGCCTATGGACGCGACCGCGCTGCGTGAATACTGCCTGTCCCTGCCCGGAGCGTTCGAGGACTTTCCGTTCGGGCCCGAGGCGTCGGTGTTCAAGGTCCGCGCGCCGGGGCGGGCAGCGAAAATGTTCGCGCTCTCGGACCTGCAGGCGCCGCGGCTGAGCATCAGCCTCAAGTGCGAACCCGTGCTCGCGCAGCAGTTGCGCGCCGCCCACCCGGAGATCACCGGCGCGTACCACATGAACAAAACGCATTGGAACGGAGTGCGCTGCGACGGCGCGCTGCCCGATGACATGCTGCGGGACATGATCGAGGACTCGTACGACCTGGTGGTGGCGTCGCTGCCGCGCCGGGACCGCGAGTCGCTGGGCTGGATGGGCCTGACCCGCGGCGACGACGTGCGGCAGGGCTGAGCGGTGCAGGCCAAGGATCTCAGCGGTGCCGCGCTGACGTACGACGGCGTGGGGCTGGCCCGGGAGCGCACCTCGCCGCCGGGATACCGGACCACCGATACGCGAACAGCTGTCGGCGTCGGGGAGGATGCGTTCCGCCGGCTGGCCGAGGGCCTGATGGGCTGGGAGCTCCACCGGCTGGCCGGCCTGCGGGTGGATGCCTCTACGCCTGTGGCCGCCGAAGGCGTAGACGTTGTGCCCGGATTCGGGGTCGGACCGCTGCGGTTGTCCGCGCCCTGCCGCGTGGTGTGGACGGAGCGGAGCTCGACCCGGACGGGTTTCGGCTATGGCACGCTGCCGGGACACCCGGAGTCAGGCGAAGAGGGTTTCGTGGCGTTGCTGGAGGAGAACGGGCTGGTGGTCTTCGACCTGTTTGCGTTCAGCCGGCACTCCAACTGGTTTTACCGGGCAGGCGGGCCGGTGGCGGAAGCCGCCCAGCGGCTGGTCACCCGGCGGTATGTTGCCGCCGCCAAAGCTCTGGCCGGCGGCTTGGCCGGCTGATCGGCCAGCTGACCTCCCCTGACACCTGGCGTGGAAGCACTCCATCGACTATTCAACAGGCGGCCTTCCCGTCGCGGAGAAGGCCGCCTGTTGAGTAGTCGATTTTGCCCATGACAGGATTGATGGACACCGAGAGAAAGGCTGAATCCGCGTGATTTTCATTGTGGTCAAGTTCAAGGTCAAGAACGAGCACGCCGACAACTTCCCCGAGCTGGTGCGGGAGTTCACCGAAGCAACCCGGGCCGAGCCGGGCAACCTGTGGTTCGACTGGTCGCGCAGCGTGGAGGATCCGAACGAGTACGTCCTGGTGGAAGCCTTCAAGGATGACGCCGCCGAAGCGCACGTGAAGAGCGAGCACTTCAAGAAGGCCATGCAGGAGCAGCCGCAGTATCTGCAGGAGACTCCTCGCATCATCAGCCGCCAGATTGACGGTGACGGCTGGGACGAGATGGGCGAAATGACCGTCGCCTAACGAATGCAGTGGGTGGGGCAGGCAGCGGCCTGCCCCACCCGCGGTTAAAAACCGGCCGCCCAGGGACGCGTCACCGCGGTAGGGTATGGCCCATGAACGACGGCGAGGTACTGGCCGGCGGGGTGGCCAACGCCGGGTCGGTCATCAGAATTGGCGATGAGGTTCGCCGCCCCGCCTCGGCCCAGACGGAACTGGTTTTTAGCCTGCTTGAGCATGTCAGGTCCAGGGGATTCAACGGGGTTCCGGAGCCCTTGGGGCTTGATGCACAAGGCCGGGAGCGGCTGCGCTACATTCCGGGAGAGGTGGCCGTTCCACCGTTTCCGCAGTGGTCACTTTCCCCCGAACTGCTGGCGTCGGTCGCACGCCTGTTGCGCGCCTTCCATGACGCCGTTGCCGACTTCGTTCCACCTGCGAACGCCATCTGGAACACCGAGCTGGCATATCCCGGCGGCGGCCGGATCATCGGGCACAACGACGTGTGTATGGAGAACGTCATTGTGCGCCGAGGACGAGCAGCCGCTCTGATCGACTTCGAATTCGCTGCCCCGACCCACCCGCTGCACGATCTCGCGGTCCTGGCCCGACACTGGCTTCCGCTGGAAACCCCGGAGGACGCGGCGCGCGACGGCCGCTCGGGCCTCCACGTCGCCTCCCGGTTGCGGATCGTGGCGGACGCCTATGGGATTCCCTTCGGCCCCCAGCGCGACGAGTTCTTGGACCACATCGTCGCGGGCATCCACCGTTCCGGCCCCTTCGTTCTGGCTCGCATCGCGCGCGGAGAGCAGGCGTTCATTGACATGTGGGAACGCAGCGGTGGACACGATCGGATTGCGCGGCGGATAGCCTGGATTGACTCGATCCGGTCCGAGCTGGCCGCGGCGCTCAACACTGCCTAGAACCTGCCCTCGGCTGCCCGGCCCGTTGCACAGGGGGGCGCCGAATCTGGCACACAGAATTTCCTGCGGTCGACGGTCGGATCCGATCACGCAGGGGTGGCAACTGTCCGGTTCTTCGCCACAATGGGCGCATGGAACAGTTCACGCCGCGCACCGCCATCGTTACCGGATCCGACTCGGGCATTGGCCGGGCCACCGCCGTCGCCCTGGCCCGGGCCGGGATGGACGTCGGGATCACCTGGCATTCCGACCGGGACGGAGCAGAGGCCACCGCGGAGGAGGTCCGCGCACTCGGCCGCAGCGCCGCCGTCGAACAATTGGACACCACGGACCTGCCCGGCTGCGGGGACGTGGTCGATGCGCTCGCGGAGCAGCTCGGCGGGCTGGACGTGTTCGTCAACAACTCCGGTACCGGGGCCATGGAGTCGTTCCTGGACCTGGACTATGAGACGTGGCGGAATGTGGTTGCCACCGATTTGGACGGCGCGTTTGTCTGCATGCAGCGCGCGGCCCGGAAGATGGCGGCCGCCGGCACCGGGGGCAGGATCATCGCCGTGACCAGCGTGCATGAGCACCAGCCGATGGTAGGCGCCGCTCCGTATGATGCCGCCAAGCACGGTCTCGGCGGACTGGTGAAGAACATGGCGCTGGAGCTCGGCCGGCACGGCATCACGGTGAACGCCGTCGCGCCGGGCGAGATTGCTACCGCCATGACCGGCAACGAGGACCAGGATCCGCAGGGCATCGACCGGCCCGGCATCCCGCTGGCCCGGCCAGGCGACGCCCGTGAAGTGGCGGCCGTGATCGCCTTCCTGGCGTCCGCGGATGCCGGCTACGTGACCGGTGCGTCCTGGGCCGTGGACGGCGGGATGTTGCAGATGGGGCCGCAAGCCGGGGCAGCAGTCACCGGCCACGATTGGCGCGAGGCATAGCGGGCAGCCCCCGGCTCCTTTAGCGTGAGGGCAGGTCCGGCCCGCGCGGGCTCGCCGGTGCCGGAGGCGCCGTGATTGATGAACGCAGCCAGAAGGTGGTGCCCGCAGCCCTTTAGTTGGCGGCGGTCCGCTCCGTGGAGCCGCGCACAATCAGCGAGCTCTCCAAGGTGAGCTGGGGCTGCTCGAGGGCGCGGCCTTCGATCAGGCCGCGCAGCTGTTCTCCGGCCTTGAGGCCCAGGCGGGTGGCGGGAAGGTGGACGGTGGTGAGGCCGGGATTGCTGGTGGCGGAGTAGGGCAGGTCGTCGAAGCCGGCGACGGCGAGTTCTTCCGGGATCCGCACGCCGTCAACGCGCGCTTGCTGCAGTACGCCGTACGCGTGGGTGTCGGTGGCGCAGACGACGGCGGTGACACCCGCTTGCTGCCACTGGGGCCAGGCGGCGGCAAATGCCTCGGCCGATGCGCCGACGTCGATCGTGGTGCTGATCAGGTGGGACGGGCCCACGGTCATTCCGCGCCCGGCCGCCTCCGCCAGGAAGGCGGTTCGCCGGATGCTGAAGGTGGCTGTGCCGGTCACGCTGTCCAGGTACGCCACTCGCTGGTGGCCGGAGGCGGCCAGATGCGCCGCGAGTTCGCGGGCGCCGTGGGCCACGTCGAGGTTGACGGACGGTGCAAAAGCCTCCAGCCCGGGCGCGTCGAGCAGCACCAGGGGACCGGTGGTTGAGAGGTCCTCGAGGAACGCGGCATCGGGGGCATCCACCAACAAACCTGCCGGGCGCAGGGCGAGAATCCGGCGGATGTCATCGGCGCGGGGAAATTCGCCGGCCTCGGTGACGGAGAGCAGCAGCTGGAAGTCCGCGCCGAGGGACTCCCGGGCGCCGGCAACGACCTTGGCGAAGAACGGGTTGGAAATGTCCGGCGCCACCAGGACCACAATGGAGCTGACTCCCTTGGCCAGTGAACTGCCCACGCTGTCCACCACGTATCCGAGATCGGCGATGGCCTGGCGGACCCGCGAGATGTTGTCTGCGGACACCCGCCCGCGCGTCTTGCCGTTGGCCACCAGGGAAACCGTCGCCGTGGAGACGCCGGCGCGCGCCGCCACCATCGCCGCGGTCACCCGCCGATCGGGGCGCGCCGGGCGCTGGGGAGGGTGGGCGAAATCCATGAGCCCATGATAAGCGTGATCAAACGCCACAAGGCATCAAGCGCTTGACGCAACTTGCGTCAAGCGTTTGACGTGAAGCGGGAGGGGGTGTCACACTTCCTGTGACCAAATTCCCGCTGCGGCGGGCCCCGATGACGTGGAGAGAAAACATGGACGCCACTTCCGCGACGCCTGGACCGAAAAAGATCATCTTGGACTGCGATCCGGGGCACGACGACGCCGTGGCGCTGCTCCTGGCCCACGGAAACCCGGACATCGAACTGCTCGCCGTGACCACCGTTGTGGGCAACCAGACCCTGGCAAAGGTCACCAAGAACGCCCTGGCCGTGGGGACGATCGCCGGCATAACCGGAGTCCCTTTCGCCGCCGGCTGCGATCGCCCGCTGGTGCGCACCATCGAAACCGCGCCGGACATTCACGGCGAGTCCGGCATGGACGGCCCCGCGCAGCCGGAGTCCACCATTGAACTGGACCCGCGCCACGCCGTTGATCTCATCATCGACACGATCATGGCGCACGAACCCGGCACCGTGACCCTGGTCCCGACCGGCGGCTTGACTAACATCGCGATGGCCGCCCGCAAGGAGCCGCGCATCGTCGAGCGGGTCAAGGAAGTCGTGCTGATGGGCGGCGGCTACCACGTGGGCAACTGGTCCGCCGTGGCCGAATTCAACATCATGATCGACCCCGAGGCCGCCCACATTGTCTTCAACGAGAAGTGGCCCGTGCTCATGGTGGGACTGGACCTCACGCACCAGGCGCTGGCCACCCCCGAAGTCGTCGAGCAGATCGAAGCCGTCGGCACCGGTCCGGCCCGCTTTGTCCGCGAACTGATGGACTTCTTCGCCCAAACCTACAAGGATGCACAGGGCTTCGACTACCCGCCGGTCCACGATCCGTGCGCCGTCGCCTACGTCATCGACCCCACCGTCATGACAACCCGCAAGGTCCCGGTCGACATCGAACTGCAGGGCAAGCTGACGCTCGGCATGACGGTCGCTGACTTCCGCTTCCCCGCACCGGCTGACTGCCACACCTCGGTGGCCGTGGAGCTTGACCGCACCAAGTTCTGGAACCTGGTTACCGATGCGCTGGTCCGGATCGGCGAGGTAGACCTTGGAACCGCCACCACAACAACGACGGCGGAGCCCTCCTCCGCCGCGCCTGTCACCAAAGGCGTGGCAACGAAATGAGCACCGTTCTCCAGGAAGCCAAGTCAACCCGCGGCGGCACCACCGCCCTGATGGTCGCCCTGCTGACGGCCTGCGTGGCCTTCCAGCTCAATGCCTCCATGCTCAGCCCCGCCCTGGTCACCATGGGGGAGGAACTGCAGACAGACCAGGCCTCGATCGGCCTGTCCCAGACTTGGTTCTTCACGACCGCCGCGCTGTTCTCCCTGTTCCTGCCCCGGCTGAGCGATATTGTCGGCCGCAAGCGGATCCTCGTCGGGATGATGCTGCTGACGGCCGCTGGCTCCGTGATTGCAGCGCTGGCCCCGGACGTTACGTGGCTCTTCGTGGGCCGGATCATCCAGGGCGCCAGCGGCCCCACCGTGCCGCTGTGCCTCATCATGCTGCGCACCGCCGTGCCCAACCCGCGCACCTACGGCACGCTGATGGGCGTCATTCTCGCGGTCAACGGCGGCGTGGCCGGCGTCGATGCCTTCCTCGGCGGTTACATGGCCGAGCACTACGGCTTCCGCAGCATCTTCTGGTTCATGGTGGTCCTCGCCGTGATCGCCGCGGTTCTCGTCGCCGTCCTGACGCCCGAGAGCAAACCACAGGCCGGGACGCGGATGGACTGGACCGGTGTCGTCTTCATTGTTGTCGCGGTCGGTGCCCTGCTCACCGCGCTGAACGAGGCCGCCAAGCTGGTCGGCGGGTTCTCCAAGGGGACCTTGGTCCTCTCGCTGGTGTTGATCGCCGTTGCCGCCGCCGCGTTCGCCGCCTTCTGGGCCACCGAAAAGCGCGCGAAGCAGCCGATGGTCGAGATTGTCCATCTGCGCCAGCGCTCCACGTGGGCGCCGCTGCTGACCACCATCCTGACCATGACCGGCATCTTTGCCGTGATCAACGGGATTGTCCCCGCCTACGTACAGGCTGCCGCCCCCGGCTTCGGCATCGGCCCCACCGAAACGGCGCTGCTCATCCTGACCCCCTACGCGCTGCTGGGCTGGGTCTTCGGCCCGATCAGCGGACGGCTCGCCCCGGTATTGGGTTACACCAATGTGCTGCGTATCGGCATGATCGGCAGCATCGTCTCGCTGGTTATCATTGTGCTGTTCGGCCTGAACAGCCTGCCGGTGATGGTCGCCGCCACTGCGCTGCTCGGCATCATGTACGCCGGCACCGCGAACATCATGCTCAACGGGCTCGGCGTGGTGCTCTCGCCCCCGGGCAACCCCGGCTTCCTGCCGGGCATGAACGCCGGAGCCTTCAACCTCGGCGCCGGGCTGAGCTTCCTGGTGCTGCCGGCGGTGCTCGTGGGCACCTCGGCGCTGGGCGACCGCGGCTCTTACCTCACGGTGATTGTGGTCGGCCTGGTCATCACGGTCGCGGCCTTCGCCGCCTCGCTGCTGATCCCCAAGCCCGTCGATGCCGAGGTGGAAAGGTGAGTCCGCACGGACGCATCGTCGTCGTTGGTTCGCTGAACGCGGACCTGACCATCTACACCGAGCGGCTGCCCAACCCCGGCGAAACCCTTCACGGCGAAGGCTTTGCCGTGAACCCGGGCGGCAAGAGCGCCAACCAAGCCGTGGCCGCTGGCCGGCTGGGCGGCAACGTCGCCCTGATCGGCGCCGTGGGCGAGGACTCCAACGGGGACATGCTGCTGGCCTCCGTTGCAGGGGCCGGCGTGGACGCTTCCCGCGTGCGCCGCGCCCCGGACGTCGAGACCGGCGTCGCCGTCATTACCGTTGACGCCGCGGGGGAGAACAGCATCGTCATTTCCCCAGGCGCTAACGGCACCGTCGTCGCGGCTGACGTAGTCGCCGCCAGGGACGTTTTCGATGGCGCCGCCGTGGTTTGCCTCTGCCTCGAGGTCGGCCTGGACGCCGTGGAAGCGGCAGCAAGATCGGGGCACGACGCCGGAGCAACAGTGCTGCTCAACCTCTCGCCGTACGCGCCCGTGCCGCAGAGCCTGGCCGAACTCAGTGACGTCCTTCTGGTCAACGCGCACGAGGCTTCGCAGTTCCTCGGTGGCGCCGAAATGCCCGGCGCTAATGCCGCCGTTGCCGATTGGGAGCAGGTGCGCTTGAAGTTTGCGGCTCAGGGGCTGGACCGCGCCGTGGTCACCCTGGGCGCCAACGGCTCCATCGTGCTGGATTCGCATGCTGAGGAGGGGCTCCAGATCACCCGGATCGCCCCCACCAAGGTCGACGCCGTGGACACCACCGGCGCCGGCGACGCCTTCACCGGAGCCCTGGCGGCACGGCTTGCCGTAGGGGAGGCACTGGCCGAGGCGGCGGCGTTCGCTTCGGTCGCTGCTGCCCTAGCTGCCACGAAGAAGGGAACCCAGGCCGCGTATCCGCGACTGACAGACGTGGAGCGTCTGCGGCCTGGCGCCTGAGGACCAGAGACCGAACGACGTACGGTCTCCATGCGGCCGCGAGCGGCCTTAGTCGACCACCGGTGGGGCGGCGGCCTGGGTCGACCATCGGGTCGCAGCGTCAGAGCAGGAACTTGTCCGCGGTGAGCGGCAGGTCCCGGACCCGGATTCCGGTGGCGTTGTAGGCAGCGTTGGCGACTGCCGCCGCTGCGCCGACGATGCCGATCTCCCCGATCCCGCGTGCGCCCAGCGGGCCCGCATGCTCGTCGATTTCCTCCAGCCAGAACGCCTCGAGCTGCCGGATATCCGCGTTGGAGGGCACGTGGTACTCGGCGAAGTCGTGATTGACGAACATCCCGAACCGCTCGTCCATCACGCTCTGCTCATGCAGGGCCATGCCGATGCCCATGGTCATGCCGCCCAGGAACTGGGACCGGGCGGTGCGCGGATTAATGATCCGCCCGGCGGAATAGACCCCCAGCATCCGCGACACCCGGATCTCGCCGGTGTCCGCGTTCACCTGGACCTCGGCAAACTGGGCGCCGAAGGAATGCAGTGCGTAGTTTTCGCTGGCCGGGTTCTTTTCGCCGTCGCCCTCCGAAGTGTCCCCGGCGGAGGGAAATCCGCCGTGCTCCTTGCGGAACATTTGGGCCGCATTGATGATCGCCGAGCCCCAGCTGGACGTCCCGGAGGAGCCGCCGGCCACGGTAGCCGCCGGCAGGTCCGTGTCGCCGATCTGCAACCGGACCTGTTCCGGGCCGCACTCCAGGGCCTCGGCGGCTATTTGGGTCAGTGCCGTCCAGGCACCGGTGCCCAGGTCCACGGCACCGATCTGCACCTCGTAGTATCCGTCGGCGGTGAAACGGATCCGGGTGGTGTTCGCCGGCTGCCGCCGCGCCGGATAGGTAGAAGCCGCCACGCCGATCCCGGTGCGCCAGCCGTCCACCAGCAAGGTCCCCGGTTGGGTCTTGCGCCGCTCCCAGCCGAACCTGCGGGCGCCCTCGTGCAGGCAGGCCAACAGGTGCCTGCTGGCGAACGGCTTGCCGGTTTCCGGATCGATGGCCGGTTCATTCCGCACGCGCAGTTCGATCGGGTCGATCCCGCACGCCTCCGCCAGTTCGTCCATCGCCACTTCCAGGCCGAACGAGCCGGGGCACTCGCCCGGCGCCCGCATCCAGGACGGTACCGGAACATCCAGCGACGCCAGCCGGTGGGTGGTGCGCCGGTGGTCGGCCGCGTACATCATCCGCGATATCCCGGCGGTCTGCTCGGCGAATTCCTTGATGGCCGAGGTCTGCTCAACGACGTCGTGCGTCAGCACGGAGATCCGCCCGTCCTGACTGGCGCCCAGCTGCAGCCGCTGGATGGTGGGCGTGCGGTAGCCGGCCAGGAAGAACATCTGTTGACGGGTCAGCGCGTACTTGACCGGCCGGCCGTCGGTGACTTTTGCGGCCAGCGCGGTCAGCACCACGTGCGCATGCGGCAGCCCCTTGGAGCCGAAACCACCGCCAACATGCGGCGCCACCACGCGGATCTGCTCCACGTCCACGTCGAAGAGCGGCGCCAGCGTCTTGCGCGCATTGTGCACTGACTGGGTGGAGTCGAACACCAGCAACCGGTCGCCGTCCCACTGTGCCACCGTGGTGTGCGGTTCCATCGGATTGTTGTGCTCGGCCGGGGTTGTGTAGGTGTGGTCAACAACGACGGCGGCGCTCGCCAGAGCGGCGTCCGGGTCTCCCGTCTGGGTGTCGGTCTCGAGCCCGGCGTTGATCTTCTCCGGTTTGTAGAGGTCCTCGTGGTCCGCACGCAACGCCGCATGGTGCGGCTCTCGGTGGTACTGAACACGCACGTGGGCCGCCGCTTCGCGCGCGGCCTCGGGCGAATCGGCCACCACGGCCGCAATGAACTGCCCGCGGAAGCCCACCTCGTCGGACTGCAGCACGGCCAGTTCCTTGTCCTCGGCGTTGGCCAGCCGCGGAGCATTCAGGTGCGTGAGTACCGCGACCACGCCGTCCATCGTTTCGGCCGCGGCGGTGTCGATGGCGGCGATCCGGCCCCTGGCTATCGTGGATTGGACGGGATACAGGTAGGTGGGGTTCTCCGCCGGGTGCTCGTAGGCATAGGGGGCCAGGCCGAGGACCTTGGCCCGGCCGTCGACCCGTTCCAGGTCCAGTCCGGTTGCCGCTGGCTGCTGCAGGGTCATGGCCGGTCCTCTCCGTCGTGGTCCAAACAGCACAGTTCCCGCAGCACGGACACCACGGTGTTGCGGACCATCGGCACCTTGAAGGCGTTGTCCGGCAGCGGGACCGCGTGCCGCAGCTCGGCGTCGATGGCCCGGCGGAACTTTGCCTCGGTGGCCGGCTGCCCGCGCAGTGCCTCCTCGGCGAACGTGGCTCGCCAGGGTTTGTGCGCCACGCCGCCCAACGCGAGCCGCACCTCGGCGACCGTCGGTGGGGAAGGCGGGCCACCGCCGTCGTCCGCATCCGTGGGTTCTTCCAGCCGCACCACCGCGGCCACGGACACCAGGGCGAAGGCGTAGGACGCGCGGTCGCGGACCTTGCGGTAGGCCGAGCGTGTCCCCTCCGGCAGCGGCGGCAGCACCACCGCGGTGATCAGCTCTCCGTGCTCCAGCACCGTGTCGCGCTGCGGCTGATCTCCGGGGAGCCGGTGGAAGGAGTGCAGGCCCACGCTGCGGTTACCGGACGGACCCAGGATCTCCACCTGGGCATTCAGCGCCGCCATCGCCACCGCCATGTCCGAAGGGTGCGTGGCCACGCAGTCCAGCGAGGCGCCGAGGATGGCGTGGTAGCGAGTATAGCCCTCCAGCGCCGAACAGCCGGTGCCGGGGGTGCGCTTGTTGCACGGGGTGGTGACGTCCTGGAAGTAGACGCAGCGGGTGCGCTGGAGCAGGTTGCCGCCGGTGGTCGCCGCATTGCGCAGCTGGCCCGAGGCGCCGGAGAGCAGCGACTGCGAGAGCACCGGGTAGTGCTGCCGGACCAGCGGGTGGGCGGCTAGGTCGCTGTTCGGGACGGTCGCGCCCAGACGCAGGCCGCCGTCGTCCGTCTTTTCGATCTGGTCCAGCGGCAGGTGCGAGATGTCCACCAACCGCCCGGGCGCGGCGACGCCCAGCTTCATGTGGTCCACCAGGTTGGTTCCGCCGGCCAGGAAGGCGGCGGCCGGGTTGCCGGCGACGGCGGCGACCGCCTCGGGCGGGCTGGCGGCGCGGGCGTAGTCGAAGGGCTTCATCCGGGCTGCCCCGTTCCATCGGCGGGCTGGTTCGCTTTGCTGGCGGGCTGCGGAATCGCCGATTCGGTGGCAGGGCGGCCGGGGCTGCCGCCGACCTGATTGCCCTCGAGGGCCTGGCGGATGGCGGCCACGATGTTTACGTAGGCGCCGCAGCGGCACAGGTTGCCGCTCATCCGCTCGCGTATTTCGTCGTCGGGCAACTCGGGGGATGGTGTGGGCAGGGAGCCGTTTGCCTGCGCGCCGGTGCTGCCTACCGGGTTGCCCTCCGCGGTCCCCGGTGGGGGTGGCTCGTCAGCGAGGTCGGCGGTGACGAAGCTGGGATCGCCGCGGGCGGCTTCGTCCAGCATGCCGACGGCCGAACAGATCTGCCCCGGAGTGCAGTAGCCGCACTGGAAACCGTCCTGGTCCAGGAACGCCTGCTGGACCGGATGCAGTTCGCCCTCCGAGGCCAGTCCGGCGGCCGTGACCACGCTGGCCCCGTCCTGGGCCACCGCGAAGACCAGGCAGGAGTTGATCCGCCGGCCGTTGAGCAGCACCGTGCAGGCACCGCACTGGCCGTGATCGCAGCCCTTCTTCGGCGAGAAGATGCCCAGTCGGTCGCGCAGGGCGTCGAGCAGCGTGGTGCGCGTATCCAGCGTGACCGTGGTGGCGCGGCCGTCCACCTGCAGTGAGATTTCGGCGTCCATCGGCTTCCTCCGGCGTCCGAGTCCTGCGTCAGAATCCTGCACTCCACCCGGATCGACTATTCAGAAGACGGCGTTTCCAGCTCCGGGAAGGCCGCCTGTTGAATAGTCGTTGGGGAGCAGGCCTTGGCTTTGCTGGCAACTTATAAGAGTCCATCCCGCGCCACAACCCCTCGCCGGTCCGTGAGGCTCACCCTGCAAAGATCAGGTCAACGCCAGTGGCTGTGGATAACACAAGCGGCTCGTGGGCGATGCACTAAGAATGGGGGGATGCGGTACCCGAAGGAGCTGCCGAGGGCACTGTCCGAGTCATCATTTGTGTGGCGGGAAGGAATTGAGTCCGGACTGAGCGAGAAGCAATTGAGGAATGCAACCGTGCTGCGACCAAGCCGCGGGATCAGGATCCCGAACGGCAAAGATCTCAGGTTGGCGGATCAAGTTCGGGCCGTCTCGCTGGTTACCCACGGCTCGGTCCTGTCCCATCTCACCGCGGCGAGGATGTGGGATTTTCCCCTTCCACCTTGGGTGGACAGCGACGCCTCGATCCACGTCACGCGTCCTAAACACCTCAATGCGCCGCGCCGCCGGGGAGTTGTGGGACATAGGGCCAGCCTTGCGCCTGATGAGGTCACCGAACTGGAAGGCGTCCCGCTGACCACCCGACTCAAGACGTGGCTCGACCTCGCCTGTATGTTGCCCGTTACCGACTTGGTGGTTATTGGCGATCACTTGGTCCGGTTTCCACGCGCAGCTTTTGAAAACAGGGAAGCGCCGTTCGCGACGGTGTCAGACCTAACGGAGGTCATCAGGTTGCATCGGGGAAAGCGCGGCGTCGCCAAAGCGACCGAGGCTGTGGGACTGGTGCGTGTCGGTGCGGATTCTGCCCCGGAAACACGCTTGCGGCTGGCATTGATCGATGCGGGGCTTCCGGAACCCAGCCTTAACGAACCGATAATGGACGACTGGGGCAGGCGCTGGCATTCCCCGGACAAGCAGTACAAGAACTACAAGCTGGCGATTGAGTATGAAGGCGCCCACCACCTCACACCTGAGCAGTTGGCCCGCGATATTCGGCGTGCCGAGCAGACGGCTGCCATCGGTTGGTTGGAACGGCGGGTCTGCAAGGAAGACATGTACGGGACCGCACAGGCGGCCGTCACGAAGATTCGGACGGCGTTGCGGTCCCGAGGCTGGCGCCCATGAGCAGGCCTGAGGCATCGAAAAGTCAGCAGGCGCCCTTTTCACGGTTGAAAAGGGCGCCTGCTGAATAGTCGATGCGGAGAGCGCTGCCGCGGGTCGCGGTAGCTGAGGGAACTACGCGAAGTACTTCGGCAGCGTTCCTTCGTGAGCTTCCTTCAGTTCGGCCAGCGGCACGGAGAATTCGCTTTGGAAGTCCAGTGCGCCGTTTTCGGCATCCACCACGCCGATGCGCATGAACGGGAAGCCCCGCGCGCCGCACATGTCCTTGAAGCGCACCTCTTCGCTGCGCGCCACCGAGACGACGGCGCGCGCCTGGGACTCGCTGAACAGCATCGTGAACAGGTCCACGCCGTCGCGCTCGCAGACCTCGCCGAGGCCGATCCGGGCGCCGACGCCGAAGCGCAGGGCCATCTCGGACAGCGCGGCGGCCAGGCCGCCTTCGGAGATGTCATGCGCGGCGTCGATCATGCCGTCGCGGGAGGCGTTGATCAGCAGTTCGCCCAACAGCTTCTCGGCGGCCAGGTCCACTGCCGGCGGCTTGCCGCCCAGGTGTCCGCGCAGGTTGGCCCATTCGGAGCCGTCCAGCTCGTCGCGGGTGGTGCCCATCAGGTAGATCGCCTGGCCGTCCTCGCGCCAGCCGGACGGCGTGCGGCGGGCGACGTCGTCGAACTTGCCGAGCATGGCGACGACCGGCGTCGGGTGGATCGGGGTGGAGCCGGTCTGGTTGTAGAGGGACACGTTGCCGCCGGTGACCGGGACGCCCAGCTCCATGCAGCCGTCGGAGAGGCCGCGGATTGCCTCGGCCAGCTGCCACATGACGTCCGGGTCTTCCGGGGAGCCGAAGTTCAGGCAGTCGGACACGGCCATCGGCACGGCACCCGTGGTGGCCACGTTCCGGTAGGCCTCAGCCAAGGCCAACTGCGCGCCCTGGTAGGGATCCAGGTAGGTGTAGCGGCCGTTCGCGTCGGTGGCCAGGGCAACCCCGAGGCCGGTCTGCTCGTCCACCCGGACCACGCCGGCGTCGTCGGGCATGGCCAGTGCGGTGTTGCCGCCCACGTAGCGGTCGTACTGGTTGGTCACCCAGTCCTTCGAGCACATGTTCGGCGAGGCCATCAGTTCCAGCACGGCTGCCTTCAGGTCCTCGGCGCTGGCCGGCAGGTCGGCGCCGGCAGCGGAGGCCCGGAAGCTGTCTGCCTGGAGCTGGTCCTGCCAATCCGGACGGGCGTAGGGGCGGTTGTAGACCGGGCCGTCGTGGGCGACGGTGCGCGGGTCGACGTCGACAATGGTTTCGCCGTCCCACTTGATCACCAGGCGGCCGGTGTCGGTGACCTCGCCGAGCCAGGAGTATTCCACGGCCCACTTGGCCATGACTGCCTCGAAGGCTTCGACGTTCTTGGGGGAGACCACGGCCATCATGCGTTCCTGCGACTCGGACATCAGGATTTCGCCCGGGGTCAGGGTCGGGTCGCGCAGCAGCACCGAGGTCAGCTCAACGTCCATGCCGCCGTCGCCGTTGGAGGCCAGTTCCGAGGTAGCGCAGGAGATGCCGGCCGCGCCCAGGTCCTGGATGCCCTCCACCAGAGAGTCCTTGAACAGCTCCAGGCAGCACTCAATCAGCACCTTTTCCGCGAACGGGTCGCCGACCTGGACCGCGGGGCGCTTGGAGGGCTTGGTGTCGTCGAAGGACTCCGAGGACAGGATGGAGGCGCCGCCGATGCCGTCGCCGCCGGTGCGTGCGCCGAACAGCACCACCTTGTTGCCCTTGCCGGAGGCGTTGGCCAGCCGGATGTCCTCGTGGCGCATGACGCCGACGGCCAGCGCGTTCACCAGCGGGTTGCCCTGGTAGACGGAGTCGAAGACCACTTCGCCGCCGATGTTCGGCAGGCCCAGCGAGTTGCCGTAGCCGCCGATGCCGGCGACCGCACCGTGGACCACTCGGGCGGTGTCCGGGTGGCCGATGGCGCCGAAGCGCAGCGGGTCCATCACTGCCACCGGGCGCGCGCCCATGGAAATGATGTCGCGCACGATGCCGCCGATGCCGGTCGCGGCACCCTGATAGGGCTCCACCATGGTCGGGGAGTTGTGCGACTCGATCTTGAAGGTCACGGCCCAGCCGTCGCCGAGGTCGGTCACGCCGGCGTTCTCGCCGATGCCCACCAGCATGTGCTTCTTCATGTCCTCGGTGACCTTGTCGCCGAACTGGCGCAGGTGGACCTTCGAGGACTTGTAGGAGCAGTGCTCGGACCACATCACCGAGTACATGGCCAGCTCGGCCGCGGTCGGACGGCGGCCCAGCACCTTGACGACCTCGTCGAACTCGTTGCGCTTCAGGCCCAGCTCGGCCCAGGGCATCTCCGTGTCAGGGGTCTGCGCGGCATGTTCCACGGTGTCGATGTTGAACTGGCGCCCCTCGACGCGTTCGACGGCGTCGGCTGCCTGGCCGAAGCTCTGGACATGTTCATTGCGGGCCTCGGCCGGAGTCTCCAGCCGGGTGGCGGCGCTGGTTTCCACGCGCTCGCCGGCGCTCGCTTGGTCGACCACCGGGTTGTTGTTAGTCATTACTTGGCACCTGCAACAATCTTCGTCAAAACTGAGGTGAAAATTCCCAGGCCGTCGGTGCCGCCGCGCAGTGCGACGTCGCCGAAAGCGGAGGAATCGGGGCCGAAGCCGGCTTCCACGGCGTGCTCGGGGTGCGGCATGAGGCCCACCACGTTGCCGGCAGCGTTGCTGATGCCGGCAATGTCGCGCCGCGAGCCGTTCGGGTTCATGTCCACGTAGCGGAACACCACGCGGTTCTCCGCTTCCAGCTCGTCCAGCGTCTTCTCGTCCGCGACGTACTGGCCGTCCTGGTTCTTCAGCGGCACCACGATCTCGGCGCCGGTTTCATACTGGCTGGTCCAGGCGGTGGCGTTGTTTTCCACCCGCAGCCGCTGGTCGCGGCAGAGGAAATGCAGGTGGTTGTTCTTGATCATCGAGCCGGGCAGCAGGTGCGCCTCGGTCAGCACCTGGAAGCCGTTGCAGATGCCGAGCACCGGCAGGCCGCCGTTGGCGCCGTCGATGATCTGGTCCATCAGCGGCGCGAAGCGGGAGATGGCGCCGGCGCGCAGGTAGTCGCCGTAGGAAAAGCCGCCGGGGATGATCACGCCGTCCACGCCCTGCAGGTCATGGTCGCCGTGCCACAGGCTGACCGGGGTGCCGCCGGCAATCCGGACCGCACGGGCCGCATCGCGGTCATCCAGGGTGCCGGGGAAGGTCACGACGCCAATGCGCGCACCGGAGAGCCCGGCGTCGGGCGCCGGGGAGAAGTCGCCGATCAAAGGAGTCTCGGTCATTATTCGCCGGCCCCGATGGTCGCCTCGGTAATGACCTCCACCCGCGTGACATCTTCGATCACGGGGTTGGAGAGCAGTGTGGTGGCGGCGTGCCGGGCCTGGTCCAGGATTTCCTGGGTGACCTCGCCGTCGACCACCAGTTCGAAGCGCTTGCCCTGGCGCACCTCGCTGAACCCGGTCTGGCCCAGGCGGTTCAATGCGCCGACAATGGCTTTGCCCTGCGGATCAAGGATTTCGGGCTTGGGCATGACATCAACAACGATCCGGGGCATCCGGCCACTCCTGTGCTTGGATTGTGCTCTTCAAACGAAGCGAGGCGCGCGGAATCCAGTGCAGTATCAGTCCAACAATCGGTGCCGTCTCACGCTGACCAGCGCTCCGCGAGCTTGCGGGATCCATTCTACCGGCATTCGCGGGCGCAAATTTTATGCGACGACGACGGCGAATGCGGCCAACACCGTGCCGTTGTTCCGCCGGACTCGTAGCATGAAAGACATGACTGACAAGCCGCAGTCCATGCTGTTGCCCATCCTGGCTGGCGTCGTGCTGGCGGGCTTGGGGCGAATGGTGATCCAGAAGATCCGCCAAGACCGGCGGGCGGCGGGTGCCGCGCAAGAGGACTTGGGCCGCAGAGTGAGCGACGTCATGCGCGGCCGCCGCTGACCGGGCATCCGGGACTAGCCGGCAACCAAGCGCCTAGTCGACCACCCAGATGTCCAGCCGGACCTGGGCGGGCAGCCTGGTGCCGCTGCCCACGAGGATTCTGGACGACAGCCAGCTCCATTCCGGCCCGCCGGCCAACGCACGGGGCGAGCAGCGGAAGTAGATGCGCTCCGGCGGGACGGGCTCATTGCGCACCAGCGCGGCGATGTCTTCGGGTGAACCGGTCCGGATGCCGAAGTTGTTGATGTAGATCCGTTCGCCGGAGTCGGTCTCGATGGCGTATTTTGCTTCGAGCTCGGTCATGGTGGGCGAGCGAAGCAGCTGGAAGTCGGCGCCGCCGGCCGGCACCCGACCGTTGAGCTTGGGGCCGGAAACGGTGCCGCCGGTGATCGGGATGATGCGGCGGGTCCCTTCGGCCGTGTCACCGACTTCGATCGGCTCGGATACCTCCACGGCAATGCTGGCCAGGAACGTCAGGCCCGGGGCGGACGGCACTGCGGGCGGGGCATCGGAGGCCGCGGTGGCAGGCGCGGCGGCGGGCACGACGGCGGGTCCGGACGGTTGCGTGATCATGATCCGAGACTACCCCGCCCACTCTTCAGCACCCGCCCTTTTCAGCGCTGAGAAGGGCAGGTACTGAATAGTGGACGCAGGTGAATGGGGGTGCCCGGTGCTGAATAGTGGATTCAGGGGAGGAGTTAAGCCTCTCCGGCGCGGCTTCCGAGCAGGGCGTGCATGCTGTTCCACTCCGAGATCTTGCAGCCGTCCGTCAAGGAGAATTCCTTGTCCACCTGACGGCCGCTGATCGTGCCGGTGACCCGGGCCTGTTGGGGTCCGCCGTATTGCTGGGTGCAAATGCGGTTGCGGTCCGGCAGTTCGAAGAAGACCTTCTCGCCGAATTTGGCCAGCGCAGCGCACGCCGCCTCGGCGTCGCGGACGGTAGAGCCCTCGACTGGCTGGCTATCCTTGCAGACCAGCTTCCGCTCCAGCTTGGAATCGCTGCCGGCGGAGGTCAGCACGATGGTCAGATCGGCATCCACGGACGTTCCTTCCTTGGTGTTCGGCGCAGTGGACTCTGAGGGGGCAGGCTTGCCGGTCTCTGTGGCAGGGCCTCCGGGGGAACCAGTCCCGGGGGAGGCAGGAGTCGTGACCCCGGGTGAGGGAGCCGGTTGGTTGCCCTGGTTGCAGGCCGCGAGCGACGGCAGTGCGAGCAGGCCGATGATGAGCGCGGCAGTTTGAAGCCCTGTGGCCCGCCGCGGCGCCGAACGTCTTGCTCTGACCGCCATGATCATTCCTCCGCTCTGATGTTCCCAGTGTCGTCGGCCCCATCAAGGTGCTCCCCGAAACTTAGGTCCGCCACGCCGGGCTGCTCCCCGAAACCGGCGTCCCCGCCGTCGAACAGGTCGAGCGCCGCCAGCAGCCTGCCGCGCAGCACCTGTGCCTCGGCGGCAAAGGCCCGCTGGGCCGCCACATACTGCGTCCGGCCTTCGGTGGTCTCGATCCGGACCGGCTCATAGCCCCAGCCGGACAGGTCGTAGGGCGAAGCTTTCATGTCCAGTTCGCGGATCCGCCAGGACAGCTCGAAGCAGTCCATCACCAGTTCGCTGGGCAGCGCTGGGGCCAGTTTGTACGCCCACTTGTACAGGTCCATGTTGGCGTGCAGGCAGCCCGGCTGTTCCAGTTGCCGCTGGTTCTCCCGGGTGGGCCGCAGCGTGTTCAGCGGAACGGCCTGCGGTGTGTAGAACCGGAAGGCGTCAAAGTGCGAGCAGTTGATTCGGCTGCCCTCCACCACGTGGTCCGTCCCCTCGGCGCCGAGCCGCAGCTCCAGGTAGTCGTGCCGGACGCCGTTGACCCGCGACTTGTAGGCCATCGCCCACTCGTGCAGCCCGAAGCAGCCGAACCGCGCCGGCCGCGCTGCGGCACCGGCCAGGATCTCCCGCGCGAACGCCACCGCGGTTCCCCGCGCCGCAAGGAAAGCCTCCGCGTCGACGGTGACGGCACCGCCGTCGTGCTCCAGGCCTGCGGAGCGGCACTCGGCGGCAGTCAGCTCACGGTAGAACTTCCAGGCCCGGCGCTCGCCGGCTTCGGCGCCGGTCAACACCACGCCCGCCCCCGGATGCCAGCGCAGCAGTTGGCCCGGCTTGAGGCTGTAGTAGGTGAACAGGAAGTCTTCCACCGGGTGTTTCAGCCCGGCAGAGCGGCGCTGCAGATACGGCTCGGTGAAACGCGAGGCCCGCTCGGCATGGGCCCGGGCGCGCGGCAGCCAGTGCTCCGGTGCAAGAACCCGGGGCCGGTCAAGGAGGACCTGCTGCGCCATGGCTCCATTGTCCCAGCAGCGGAGGCAGTTTGGCACCGGCTAAGGGGCCACCGCTTATAGCACTGCCGGCTGCTGCCGAATAGCCCCGGCGACGCGATCGGATAAGGTGCACCCAAAAAAGTTGAAACAGTTCTTTCAGATCAGCGCTTACGGTACTTTTAGTTCCACAGGTGCACCAAATGTGGCTGTTGTCACAGTTGGGGGAGGGGGCCGGCTTCGCACGCCGGTTCGTCCAATATCCTGCGCGGCCGTTCACCGCGCCGGGTACGGCATTCGGTTGCGCCTGGGGCCGGACCAAAGCGGTCGGGCTCACCGGATGAAAGGCTGTACCTCTCATGACCAAGCAAAGCAGCAGCTTTGTGCGCCGGCAGGGAATGCGATCTGCCGCAGCACTCGCACTGGGGATCCCTTTGATACTCTCCGGGCTGGCCGGCCCGGCGGCGGCCGCACCCGCCAATCTCCCGCGCACCATCACGTCGAACCCCGATGGACAGCAGGCCATCTATGAGGACGGCCGCTACATTGTGATGCTGGATTCCGCTCCGCTGGCGACCTATGAAGGCGGCGTGGCCGGCATTGGGGCCACCAAGCCCGGCAAAGGCGAGAAGCTGGACGACAGCACCGCCCACGCCAAGAAGTACCGCGCGCACCTGACCACCAAGCAGGACGACGTCGCTGCCTCCGAGGGTGTGAAAATCCAGAAGAGCTTCACGACGGCGGTGAACGGCTTCGTGGCCGAGCTGACCGGACTGCAGGCGGCGGAGCTGGCCAAGAAGCCCGGCGTCGTGGCAGTGGCTCCGGACGAGCAGCACCAGCCGGACTACTCCAGCACCGATTTCCTGAACCTGCCCGGCCGCGACGGCGTGTGGGCCGAGCAATACGGCGGCGCGAAGAATGCCGGCAAGGGCACCGTGGTCGGCGTGATCGACACCGGCTACTACCCGGAGAGCGATTTCCTGGCCGGCGAGGAGGTCAAGCCGCTGCGCGGCAAGGCCAAGGTCGGCGAGCCGTACCTGACCGCCGACGGCAAGATCGCCATGCTTAAAGCAGACGGCAGCACCTTCCTGGGCGAGTGCCAGCCCGGCCAGGAGGGTTCCGGCTTTGACGGCACCGAATGCAACTCCAAGGTGCTCAGCGCCCGCTACTACGCCGATGACTTCCTGCGGACCGTGCCGGCAGAAAACCGGAACCCGAAGGAGTCCATCTCCCCGCTGGACATCGCCAGCCACGGCACCCACACCGCCAGCACCGCCGCCGGCAACACCGGCGTGACGCAGACGGTGGACGGACGCGACTTCGGCACCGGCAACGGCGTGGCTCCGGCCGCCAAGGTGGCCGTCTACAAGATCTGCTGGGAGGACAACGACGAGGCCACCGGCGGCTGCTACACCTCCGCCTCGGTGGACGCGATCGAACAGGCCATGAAAGACGGCGTGGACGTTCTCAACTACTCCATCTCCGGGAACAACAACTCGGTGCTGGACCCGGTGTCCGTGGCGTTCCTGAGCGCGGCCGAGGTGGGCATCTTCGTTGCCGCCTCCGCCGGCAACACCGGCCCGGCCGCCGCCACCGTCAACCACAGCGCCCCGTGGGTGACCACGGTGGCCGCCAGCACGTTCTCGAACGAACTGCAGGGCACGGTGGAACTTTCCGACGGCACCAAGTACCGCGGCACGTCCATCATGAACCGCGAGGTTCCGCAGACCGGCCTGGTCCTGTCCGCCGGCGCCGGCGCGGCAGGCGCATCCGCCGACGAGGCGAGGCTGTGCTACCCGGGCAAGCTCGATCCGGCCAAGGTTGAAGGCAAGATCGTCGTCTGCGACCGCGGCATGAACCCGCGCGCGGACAAGTCCGTGGCAGTGAAGCAGGCCGGCGGCGTCGGCATGGTGCTGGTGAACGTGGTGCCCGGATCGCTTGATCTGGACCTGCACGCGGTGCCCACCGTCCACATCGACGACCCGTCCATCAAGGACAAGGTGGCTGCCGATCCGGCGCTGACCGCTGCGCTGCGCAACAAGGACACCACCGGCTTGGCCCAGAGCCCGGTCCCGCAGGTCGCCGCGTTCTCCTCGCGCGGTCCGTCCATGGCGGTGGATTCGAACCTGCTCAAGCCGGACATCGCAGCCCCGGGCGTCAACGTCCTGGCCGGCGTCTCCCCCGTCATCGGTGGCGAAACCACCGGCTTCATGTCCGGTACCTCGATGGCCGCCCCGCACGTGGCCGGTCTCGGTGCGCTGCTGCTGGCCGAGAACCCCCAGTGGTCCCCGGCCACGGTGAAGTCGGCAATGATGACCACCGCGGGCAATCTGGTGAACGAGGACGGCTCGGTGAACGAAGACCGTTTCGCCACCGGCGCCGGCCACGTGGATACCGCCCGGATGGGCGACCCGGGCCTGGCCTACGACGCCGACGTCAAGGACTGGCTGGGCTTCATCCAGGGCACCGGGCTGGACCTGGGGCTGAAGAAAAAGGACAGCATCCAGGCCAAGGACCTTAACGTTCCGTCCTTCGCCCTCGGAAAGCTGGCCGGCAAGGTCACCGTCGAGCGCACGCTCACCGCGCTGGAGCCGGGCACCTACACGGTTGATGTGGACCTGCCGGGTGTGGCGGTCAAGGTCTCGCCGCAGAAGCTGACCTTCACGAAGCCCGGCCAGGAACGCGAGTTCAAGGTCAGCTTCCAGAACGTGAATGCCCCGCTGGATGAGTTCGCCATGGGCACGCTGGTCTGGACCGAAGAGGGCAAGCGCGGCAACGGCAAGGGCAGCGACCGGAGACAGCATACGGTTGCTTCACCCATCGCCGTCCGGCCGGTCACTGCCGTGGCCCCGGCCAGCGTGGCCTTTACGTCCGACGCCGGCGACGGCACCGGTTCGTTCAAGGTCACCTCGGGCACCGACTCGCCCATTGAGCTGGGGGTCGAGGGCCTGGCCAAGGCCAACGCCAGCCAGTTGGAGAAGACCCCCGGCCAGCCGGCGGTGATCGGTTCCAACGCCAGCACCGGCTTCGCTCCGCAGAACGTCCCGGAAGGGGCGACGTTGGCGCAGTTCGCGATCAACGCCGCGGACTCTGGAGCGGATTGGGATCTGCACGTCCTCACTCCTGCGGGCGCAGTGATCTCTGCTGCCACGGCCTCGGCCAGCGAGTCGCTGGTGATCAACAATCCGGCGCCGGGCACGTACTACGCGATTGCGCACCTGTATTCCAGCCCGGACGGCAAGGCCAGCAAGGGCACCATCAACACGGTGGCGCTCAGCGGTGATGCCGGCAACCTCACGGTCAGCCCGAATCCGCTGAAGCTGCGCAATGGCAACACCAGTACGGTGCAGGCCAGCTGGTCCGCTTTGGAGCCGGGCAGCTGGGTGGGCCTCGTGAAGTTCAGCGACGGCGCCTCCACCGCGGTAACCGTCAACGTCTCCGGCGACGGCACCATGACGCAGGCTCCTGCGGCTGAAGGTGGCGCGGTGATTGTCGACGGCGGTGCCTCCCCACAGCCGGAGCAGCGTTCCGGACGGTAGGCCCAGGGGTTCCGTGCAACGGGCCCTGCGGAGATGAAGAAGGCGGCCGGTGGGCTAAACCACCGGCCGCCTTCGCCGTCCCGGCGCGGGAACATCCGTCCCCTTCGGAGGTCAGGCCTGGTCCTGGCCGGCAACGGCATGATGCTCAAGCGGCGCGACTCCGGCCTTGTGCGCCGCCGCGATCAGGGCATGCATCGAGGCGTTCAGTTCCCGCAGCTGCTCCCGTTCCAGACCCAGCCGCGAGAGCATGGTTCCCGGCACGGCCAGTGCTTGCTCGCGGAGCGCAACACCGGCATCGGTCAGGCCCACGGCCAGCGCACGCTCGTTGCCTTCCGCCCGCTCCCGGGTCACCAGTCCGGCTTGCTCCAGCCGCTTGAGCATGGGGGAGAGCGTGGCCGGGTCCTGCTGGAGCGCCTCGGACAAGTCCTTGACCATCCGCGGACTCTGCTCCCACAGTGCCAGCATCACCAGATACTGCGGGTGGGTGATGCCCAGCTTTTCGAGCACGGGCTTGTAGGAAGCCACCACGCTCCGCGAGGCTACCGACAGCGCGAAGCACAGCTGGTGTTCCAGCAGCAGGTCTTCCGTTGTTCCCGCTGTCACGGCCATCACTCCCGGTCAGTTAGTGCACTAATTGTTCGTCCCCTATTATGGATACGAACGCCCGCGGAGTCCATCGGGCACCGGAAGAAGGAACAACGCACATGGCCGAGAAGAAGTCCCGCGTCAACGCGTTCATGCGGGCGACCGGCAAGTTCCGCTGGGTCTTCGGCCCGGCGCAGAAGAGCGGCGTGGACCATCCCATGACCGAGGAAAATAAGGCCCTGCTCAAGCAGCGCGAGGCCGAAGCAGCCCAGTGGGAAACAGTCACCCGGGCCGACGGCAGCACCTACATCGTGCCGAAGAAACAGTCCTAGGAATCCGGCGTCCCGGGCAGACCCGGGCCGGCTGTTCTCCCGCCGATAACCCTGTTATTCCGTACCGCTCCTCGTTACACTGATGCCACGGACTCTCTGAGCAAGAGGTGATTCAGATGGCTGGGAATTCGCGCTTCATGAACCGGTTCATGCGAGCCACGGAGAAGGCGGCAAAGGTGTGGGGCCCAGCGGACCGGATCGATTCGGATTCCCCGGTTGTCCACCGGCACGACGCCTCGGAGAAGGCGTCGGAAGAGCAACTGTCGCAGATCGAAGTGGAGCGGGGCGAGGCCGGTCACTCGTACGCGTACCGGCGGCCTCACAAGCCCTGACGCCGGGCTGTCTTCGCCGGAAACGGCGTCCGGATAATCCACCGCCCGAAAAGCCGGCCTGACGACGGCGGTGCGCACCGGCGTCGTGCCTTCCAGCAGCGGGCGAAAGCAGCCTGCCGTGCACCCGTAGACCGCTGCGGCGCGCACCACGCCCGCTCGCGAACCATGCCCGGAGCCCCGTTTCCATCGAAAAATCAGCAGGCGCCCTTCCCAAGGCTGGGAAGGGCGCCTGCTGAGCAGTCGATGAGTCAGCCGATCCGCGGCTCCGTGAGTCCGCGGTCAACCGACAGCGAGGCCGCGGGGTCAGCGGCCGGTGCCGCCGTACACCGTGGCTTCCTCGTCGGTGTCCAGGCCGAACGCGGCGTGGACCGCGCGGACGGCGGTGTCCAGCAGATCGGCGTGCGTGACAATCGAGATGCGGATCTCGGAGGTGGAGATCATGTCCACGTTCACCCCGGCCTTGTGCAGCGCCTCGAAGAACTTGTAGGAGACGCCCGGATTGGAGCGCATGCCCGCGCCGATCAGCGAGAGCTTGCCAACGTTCTCGTTGTAGAGGATGCCCTCGAAGCCCACCACGTCCTGGGCCGCATTGAGCGCGTCCAGCGCCTCCTTGCCTTCCACCATGGGCAGCGTGAAGGAGATGTCCGTCTTGCCGGTGCCGCGGGTGGAGATGTTCTGCACGATCATGTCGATGTTCGAGTGCGCGCCGGCGACGATGCCGAAGATTTCCGCGGCCTTGCCGGGAATGTCCGGCACGCCCAGGATGGTGACCTTGGCTTCGGAGCGGTCATGGGCAACGCCGGAGATGATGGGCTGTTCCAAGGGTTCTCCCTCTTGAATCTTGATCTTGTCGTCGGGGCTGGGCAGCACCCAAGTTCCTTCGTTGGTGCTGAAGGACGAGCGCACGTGCAGCTTCACTCCGAAGCGGCGGGCGTACTCGACGCAGCGCAGGTGCAGGATCTTGGAGCCGGAGGCAGCCATCTCCAGCATCTCTTCACTGGAGATGGTGTCGATCTTCTTGGCGCTGTGCACTACGCGCGGATCAGCGGTGTAAACGCCGTCCACGTCGGTGTAGATCTCGCAGACATCGGCGCCCAGGGCCGCCGCCAGCGCCACCGCAGTGGTGTCGGAGCCGCCACGGCCCAGCGTGGTGATGTCGTTGCTCTCCCGGCTGATGCCCTGGAAACCCGCCACAATGGCGATCTCGCCGCGCTCAATGGTGGTCAGCACCCGGTGCGGCGAGACGTCGATGATCCGCGCCCTGCCGTGGATGGCATCGGTGACCATGCCGGCCTGGCTGCCGGTAAAGGATTGCGCCCTGGAGCCGAACTCCTGGATCGCCATGGCCAGCAGGGACATGGAGATGCGTTCGCCGGCGGAGAGCAGCATGTCCATTTCGCGGGCGCTGCTGTGCGAGGAGACTTGGTTGGCCAGGTCAAGCAGTTCGTCGGTGGTATCCCCCATGGCGGACACGACGACCACCACTTGGTTGCCGGCGGCCTGGGTATCGACCACGCGTTGCGCCACGCGCTTGATCCCCTCGGCGTCCGACACTGAGGAACCGCCAAACTTCTGCACTATCAGGCTCATGTGGGCTCTAAACAACTCCTGGTTTGGGGCCCGGACCGTGCCGCGCGAGGCGGGCGGCCGGGCTGATGGAATGCTGCCGCGGGCCCTGGCTGCGGACACGGCGCGGCAAGGGCAATTCTAACGCCGCAATAGGGGCGGCGGAGAATGCGGCCAACCAGTGTGACTGGCCATGGTCATAACGACGCCGGTGCCGCACCAAGTGCCGCACGCCACCGGCGGTGTGTCTCCCACCATCGGCTACGCAGATACGGCCCATTTCAGCTCTCAAAAGGGGCGGTATCTGCGCAGTCGATCAGGGAACGTCGGTCCGGCTGGGCGGCTCAGCGGGTGCCGAGCTGGTCCTCCCCGTTGCCGAGCACGGCGTGCAGGAACGCCTGGGTCCGTTCGTGCTGCGGGTTGGTGAACATGACCTCGGGCGTGGCCTCTTCAACCACTTTGCCGCCGTCGAACATCATCACGCGGTTGGACACGTCACGGGCGAACTGCATCTCATGCGTCACGATCAGCATGGTGATGTCGGTGGTGTCGGCGATGTGCCGCAGGATCCCCAGCACTTCGCCCACAATCTCCGGGTCCAGCGCGGAGGTGACCTCGTCCAGCAGCAGGATCTCCGGATCCATCGCCAGCGCCCGGGCGATCGCCACGCGCTGCTGCTGGCCGCCGGAAAGCTCCAGCGGGTGGGCGTCCGCCTTGTCCGGCAGCCCCACGCTGTCCAGCAACTCCATGGCGCGGGCGGTTGCCTGCTCCTTGGACTGGCCCAGCACATGCACAGGCGCCTCGATGATGTTCTCCAGCACGCTCATGTTCGGGAACAGGTTGAACTGCTGGAACACCATGCCAATCCGCTTGCGGATCTGCTTCTGCGCCTTCTCGCCCAGCTCCACCCGCTTGCCGTCGCGCTCCTCGTGGGTGAGGGGCTCGCCGTCGATGTAGATGTAGCCGCCGCTGAGCTCCTCCAGCGTCATCACCAGGCGCAGGATGGTGGTCTTGCCGGAACCGCTGGGACCGATCAGCGTGACGCGGTCACCCTTGGCGACTTCGAAGTTCAGGTCCTTCAGGACCACGTTGTCGCCGAACCGCTTCTCCACGTTCTCGAACTTGATGGCGGGAACGCTGGCCGCGGGGCCGGGGACGGGCGCGGTTGCGGGATCAGTAATTGTAGGCAAGGCGCTTTTCCAATCTGGAGATGAGCAGGGAGGTGGGGTAGCTGGCCAGCAGGAAGATCACGCCGGCCAGGGTGATGGCCTCCATATATCTGAAGTGGTTGCCCCCGAAGGTCAGGCCCGCGCGGACCATTTCCACCACGCCGATGGACAGCAGGAACGGGGTGTCCTTGAACATTGAGATGGCGTAGTTGCCCAGTGCCGGAACGGTGGCGCGCAGGGCCTGCGGAATCACCACGGCGATCCAGGTCCGGGACTTGGACATGGACAGTGCCTTGGTGGCCTCCCACTGGCCCTTGGGCACCGATTCGATGCCCGCCCGGTAAACCTCCGCCATGTAGGTGGAGTAATGGACGCCGAAAACCGCAATGCCGATGACGATCGCGTCAACGCTCAGGAACGTCCAGTAGGCGAACAGCAACTGCACCACGATCGGCGTCATGCGGATGAAATCGCCGACGAAGTTGATGACCGCCGCGATCGGTTTGGGCACGGACATCCGCAGGATCGCAAAGACCAGGCCGAGCACTGCTGCAATGGCGGTACTGACAACAGTGACCAGCAACGTCACCTTCAGGAAGGCGAGCAACAGCTCCGGGAGGACGGCGTACGCGGCGTCCCAGTCCCATAATTCGTTCATCAGCCCTTACCTCCTTCCACTGCAACGACGGTGTCCGGCGTCTTCAAGCTGAGGGCTTCGCGCAGCGATTCGCCGCGGCCCAACTTGTGCTTGGCCTGGACCTCAAGCCCGTTCATCATCAGCGTCAGGATGTAGGCCAGCACAAAGTAGATGACCAGGCTGACGCCGTAGGCGAAGAAGGTGCTGGTGTCCTGACGCAATTGCTCGGTGTGGTAGGTCAGGTCAGCCAGCGTAATGAAGCTGACGATGGCCGTTCCCTTGAGCATGTGGATCAGGTAGTTGGTCAAGGACGGAATCATCAGGGCCCAAGCCTGCGGGAAGATGATCCGGCGCATCCGCTGTGCCTTGGACAGGCTGAGCGCCGTCGTCGCCTCCCACTGGCCGGTGGGCACCGAGTTGATGGAACCGCGCACCACTTCAGCGCAGTAAGCGCCGTAGTTCAACCCCAATCCCAAGATGCCGCAGGCCAGGGCAGGAAGGTCCACGCCCAGCTGCGGCAACACGAAGAAGAAGAAGAACAGCTGCACCACCAGCGAGGTGCCGCGGAAGAATTCGATGAAGACCCGGCAGATGCCCCGCAAGAAGACGTTGTTCAGGCGGGCACCCAGTCCCAGCACCACCGCAATGACGATCGCCAGCAGGGCACCGCCGAGGGTCAGGAGGAGGGTGATGCCCAAGCCTTCCCAGATCCTCGGTGCCGCCTCAGCCAGCGCTGCAAAGTTTGCCTCCATGGGAATGGACTAGCCCGCTGCCCCGGAGCAAAGCTGCTCGGTGGTGAGATCCTTCGGCGGCAGGTTCTCCTCGGTGAAGCCAAATTCGCCGAGCACGTCCACGTAGGTTTCCGGGCTCTCGGTGATCCTGCCCAGCTCCTGGTTGTAGGCCTCGATCAGGTCGGTGTCGCCCTTGCGGAACACGGTGCCGCCGGCGCCGATCTGCTCCTGGCCGTCGATGGTGGCCACGAAAGCGTCGGTGACCTCGACGCCGGAATCCTTGTTGTTGTCGGCCAACCAGTTCAGCGAGATCGCTGTCATGGCGAACGCGTCCGCGCGTCCGGCGGCCACGGTGTCCATGCCGTCCTGGGCGTTGCCTACCGACTGGACATTGTCGATGCCGAGCTTGTCCGCGTAGCCGGCTTCGATGCCGCCGGAGAGCACAGCCAGCTTCACGTCGTCGGCTTTAGCTACCGAATCCAAATCGGTCAGGTTCTTGGGGTTGCCCTCCTTGACCATCAGGGCGGTGGTGTACATGATTTCCGGATCGCTGAACGCGGCCTGTCCGCAGCGCTCGGGCAGGATCGACATGCCGGCGCTGACCAGGTCGAACCGCCCCGCGTTCAGTCCGGGAATTAGCGCGTCCCAGTCCACCAGCAGGACTTCGACGTTGTCCACGCCCATGTTCTTAAAAATTTTCTCGTGCATGGCGATGGTTCCGCCGGTCGGCTCCCCGCCTTCCTGGAAGGAGTAAGGGGCTTCGCCGGCAATGCCGACGGTCACGGTGCCTTCGTCCTTGATCTTCGCCAGGGTGTTGCCGGTCGCGGCGCCTTCGCCGCCCTCGGCTGAGGCGATTTGGCCGTCGCCGCACCCAGTCAGCAGGACCATGCCCAGGATGCTGGCGCCCGCCAAGGCGGTACGAGACTTCGTCAGTCGCGCGTTCATCATTTCCTCTTTCGGTCGTGTAATGGGGCGAACCACCCAGCCCGCGCTCTGCAGCGCAACCCAGCCGACCCGACCCGAAATTCGGTGGTGACTGTCGACCACGGTAATGAACTTCTCGTCAACATACAATTAGAGAGTCAGCGTGAATGTTTGTCGACAATCCTCAGCCATGGACTGCAAACCGACCTGATGCAAGGGCTCCACCGCCTTCGGCCGCAGCTGATTACAATTTGCCTACGGGGTGGCGGAAACGGCGGACGCCCGCTGTTGATCAGGCGATCGCCTGCATCCGAAGCGCCGGAAGAGTTAGGAACCAGATGCCGCACAACTCCGCACCGGCCGGCGCGCCGGCTTTCTTGCGAGTGCACCGTCCGTCCACGGTGGACCTGATCGCCACCGAGCTGCGGAACGCCATCTACTCCGGCGGCCTTCCCGTCGGTTCCCCTTTGCGCGAGGTGGAGATTTCCCGCCAGCTGGGCGTCAGCCGCAGCCCCCTGCGCGAGGCCGCGCAGCGCCTGGTCCAGGAGGGCCTGCTGACGGCCATACCGGGGCAGGGCCTGCGGGTGGCCACCGTGTCCGAGGACCGGCTTCCTGACTTGTTTGAAGCGCGCATTGCCGTGGAAACGCACGCTGCCCGGATCCTCATTCGAAACAACGACGCCGGTGCCCTCACCAAGGTGACGGCGGCCTTCGAGCATCTGGTCGAGGCGGTCAAAGGAACCGACGCACGGACCATCGGCGATGCCGACCTGGACTTTCACTTCGCCTTGGTGGAGGCGGCCGGCAACACTCGGCTGACCCGCTACATGTCAACGCTGGTGGTGGAAACGCGGCTCGCCAGCTTCAGCAGCAAGGACGGCTACGTGGTGCGCCGAGACGTGACGCCCTCCCATCAGGCCATCATGGCGGCCTTGGAATCCGGCGACGCAGAGGCAGTCGCCGCTGCCATCGCCGAGCACCTCAACGAAGCCACCGCCCGCATGACCGGAGAGCTGGCCGAGCAGGGCATTGAGGTGGAGACGGTCGCCGAGGTCGCCGAGCCCGGCGCCGTCTACGAACTCGGACCCATCGACCACACCCCCGGCCCCACCGACTAGCCGGCGGCCGACCAAAGGCGCGCCGTCCCCGGTGGTCGACCAAGGCGCTTGCGCCTGCGCGGAGACCAAGGGGAGACCAACCGCCCGGGACCGTCTTGCTACATTCAGCACATGGCGAATCTGCCCGGAAAACTCGCACTGCCTGGAATGACACTTCGCTACGCTGACATGCCCGGCGATAATCCCGCGGTCGTTTTCCTTCATGGTGCCGGCGCCGATCATGCCATGTTCGAGGCGCAGGCGGCCGCGCTTGCCGAGCGTGGCCAGCGGGTGGTCTTGCATGACCTCCGCGGTCAGGGGCAATCGCAGCCCAACACAGCGCCGCTCACAGCGGAGTTGTTTGTTCAGGATGTGGAAGCGCTCATCGCCGAGCTGGGCCTAGATCGCCCCGTACTCGCGGGCCACTCGCTTGGTGGCAACATCGCACAGGAGCTTGTCCGAAGAGATCCAGGCAAGTATGCCGGTCTGATCGTGATGGACTCCACTTGGAACGCTGGTCCGCTCACTTCCGCCGAACGGGTCCTGCTGCGGCTGGCGGGACCTATGCTGGCGCTCATTCCGGCCCGGCGCCTGCCGAGAGTCATGGCGAATGCTTCCGCTGCGACCGAGGCCGGGAGGGCCGATGCGGAACGCGCGTTCTCGCAGGTCAGCAAGCGCGGGTTCATCGACGTGTGGCGGGCCACCGTTCAGTTCGTGGCGCCGGACGCCGAATACCGTACGCCCATTCCCTTGCTCCTGATCCGCGGCGCGGAAGACAAAACCGGCAATATTGCCACGGCGATGCCGGCGTGGGCAGCAGCCGAAAACGTGGCCGAATACGTCGTCCCGGAAGCCGGACATCTCGTGACTCAGGATGCGCCAACCGCCGTCAGGGAGGCCATCATCAAGTTCTTGGCGGGGTGAGACTGCCTGAGCCGCAGGCGCTGGGCCGGATACAGCGCCGACCGCAGGCATTAAGTCAGGATGCGGCGGCCTTCGAACGCGCGGCCCAGCGTGACTTCGTCCGCGTACTCCAGGTCCCCGCCTACGGGCAAGCCCGAGGCCAGCCGGCTCACGGGGATGCCGATGGCCTTGAGCATGCGAGCCAGGTAGGTGGCGGTGGCTTCGCCTTCCAGATTGGGATCCGTGGCGATAATGATTTCTTCGATCTGCTTGTCCGAAAGCCGGTTCAGCAGTTCCTTGATGCGAAGCTGCTCCGGGCCCACGCCGCCAATCGGGTTAATCGCGCCGCCGAGCACGTGGTAGCGGCCCTTGAAGGAGCGGGTCCGCTCGATCGCAATGACGTCCTTGGACTCTTCCACCACGCAGATGGCCGTCGGATCCCGGCGCGGGTCGCGGCAGATGTTGCATGTCTCCTGTTCCGAGACGTTTCCGCAGATGGAGCAGAACTTCACTCGTTCCTTGACGTTGGTTACGGCATCAACCAGCCGCTTCATGTCGGCCGGATCGGCGTCCAGAATATGGAACGCGATGCGCTGGGCGGACTTCGGGCCGATTCCAGGCAAGCGGCCGAGCTCGTCGATCAGCTCCTGGACAGCACCTTCGTACACTGAACCTTCATTCTCCGCGTTCGGTTAGGAACCGTCGTGGCTTCGTTCTTCAATCAGGCGTCCGCCGAGCAAACGTTCGATGGCTGCGCGGCCTACAAGCCCGGAGTCCTCGATGGACTCGTCGTCGTCGCTGGGGATGTCCTCGACGTATCTCAAGTTTAGGTTACTGCCGGACGGGGACGGCGCTGCCGGAGTTGCCGCTGCCTGCGTCGCCTTCGCCTGGTCCAGCAGCTGCTGGTAGCGGCTGCGCTTCTGGCCGGGCACTTGCCGATCCGGCGTCGTTTCCCACTCTTCAGCGGGCGGTTCGTCGTTGGCGTAGGGGATGTCGTCGTACGGCGAGGCCGGGGCCGACGGCGCTGGAGCGCTTTCGCCTGAAGCCGGGGCGCCGTTGAACTGCCTGTTCGGCTGGGCACTTACAGGGCCGTTTGGAGCCGGAGCTTCCGCACCCGCCACCGACTGGTCCGAAGCCGACTTCAGGGCGACCGCGCCAGGTACCACGGTGACAGCAGCGGGGGACGCCGAAGCCATCCGCTCGGCCAGCTGCGCGAACACCGGCTTCTCTCCAGGCAGGGCCGGAGGCCGCGGGCCGTTGCCGGAAGCGCTGTTCGGTGAATCGGCCGAGGGCGCCGAGGCCGCAGTGGCCCCGGACATCCCGCTGGCTGCTGACGCCCCCGATGCCGCGGAGAAGCCGGAGGCCGCGGAGAAGCCGGAGGCTGCGGACGAGCCGGTGTCCGCGGAAGCGGCAGTGGGCCCGGACATCCCGCTGGGCGCGGAGTAGCCAGAAGCTGCCGAAGCACTGGACACGGCAGAGGGGCTCGAGATGCCGGACGGTGCCGAGACAGCCGACGAACCCGACGCTGCCGAGACAGCCGACGAACCCGACGCTGCCGAGACAGCCGACGAACCCGACGCGGCCGAGACAGCCGACGAACCCGACGCTGCCGAGACAGCCGACGAACCCGACGCGGCCGAGGACCCGGAAGGCGCCGAGCCGGGGGTGGGCGTGAAACCGACCGGCGGCACAGGCGGCGCGGTGGTCGGTGCAGGACTCGGCGGGGTGTTGTGCGCCGCGGGCTCCGGGACAGGAGCGGGCGCGTTTACCGTAGCGGGGTTGGCGGGCCATCCACCGTCTGCCGGCTGCTGCCGGCTAGTTGGTACTTTTGGGCTGGACTCACCCGCTGTCACCGAGGCATCTTCCACGGTCAGGATCCGCAGGTCCAGGCCGAGCACCTGCTGGATGGCCTGCCGCAGGTTCTCCGCGTGGTCGCCGTTGCCGAAGTTGGTGGCAGAGCCCTGATTCTTGAAACCGAGCGTGAGCGCTGCGCCGTCGAGACTGAGCGGCGAGGCATTGGCGCTGACATTCATCCACGTCACCTTGCGGATGCCGCTGAGGGTGCTCAGAATCTCCGGCCAGGCACGGCGGATCATTTCGATCTGGCCTGATGCCTGCGGGGCAGGCTGGCTCTGCCGCGGAGCCGCGGCCTGCGGCGCTGCCTGGTCCTGCCGCGAAGGCTGCACCGGTGCTGCGGACGGTTCCGGGCGGGGCTGCTGGGCCGGTGCTGCATGGGCGGGCTGCTGAGCCATGGGCTGTCCCGGGGCTTGCGGCTGCCGCTGGCCGCGCGCATCGGCAGCCTGCGGAGCCCCGGACTGTTGGACCGGCTGCTGGGCCGCTGGCCGCGAGGTCTGGTTCACCGCTTGAGCCGGCGCCTGGGTAGTGGGCTTCGCCGGTGCCGGTGCCGGGGCCGGTGCCGGTTCCGGCATGGCGCCCCAGGCGCCGCCCCAGTCGGCCGATGTTCCAGCCGCCGGGCTGGCGGCAGGTTCCTTCGGTTGGCCGGCGCTGGGCGTTCCCTTTACGCCAGCGTCCTGCCGGCCGGCGTCCTGCGGGTTACCGAAAACGGAGGACGGAACGGCGGGGCCGGGTTCGACGTTCGGGGCGGAGCCAGCGGGAGCGTCAGCTGCCGGGGTCACAGGCTCCGGGGCAGCAGACGCAGCGGCACCGAAGCCACCGGCGGGGTCTGAATCCGGGGTTCCGGGGCTTTCCGGAGCCACAGGTGCCGTCCGACCGAAAGTAGCGGGAGCTCCGCCGTCGTGCTGTTGGGCAGGCTGCGCCACGGGCCGGGAATTGGTGGCCGACCCCTGCTGGTCCTCGCGCGGCCAATCGGCGGTGCTCACCCGCGGGGGAGTGATGCGCTCGGCATCCTGACGCGGAGTTTCTGCCGGGGCCGGGGCTTGCGCCTGCTTCTGGGCATTGGCTCCGCGGAGCGCGGCGCGCGCAGCCGCGGCACCGGTGAGTGCTGGTTCAGCGGCAGCGTGGGCGACGGGCGCCTGGCCTTGGTCGAGCGGAGCGGACACCGGGGCTCCGCCGTAGCTGAGCCGGCGCTCGATCCGGTCCACCCGGGCCGCGACGCCCTGCTCGCCCTGGTCGGCGGCGGGCAGCAGGATGCGCGCGCAGAGCAGTTCCAGATGCAGGCGCGGTGACGTTGCGCCCGTCATCTCGGTCAGCGCCTGATTGGTGATGTCCGCGGCGCGGGAGAGTTCGGAGGCGCCTAGCTGGTTGGCCTGGGTCTGCATCCGCGCGATCTGGTCCTCCGGCACGCCGCGCAGGATGGCGTGCGCGCTTTCCGGCATCGCCCGGACAATGATCAGGTCGCGGAAACGCTCCAGCAGGTCCTCGACGAAGCGGCGCGGGTCGTGGCCGGTCTGCACCACGCGGTCCACCGCGCTGAACACTGTGGACGCGTCTGCCGCGGCGAAGGCGTCGACCACGTCGTCCAGCAGCGAAGCGTGGGTGTAGCCGAGCAGGGAAACGGCCAGTTCGTAATCCAGGCCGTTGGGGCCGGCGCCGGCCATCAGCTGGTCCAGCACGGACAGCGAATCGCGCACCGAACCGCCGCCGGCGCGGATCACCAGCGAGAGGACGCCCGGGGCCACCGGCACGTTCTCCTGCCGGCAGAGCAGCTCCAGGTACTGCATCAGCGGTTCCGGCGGCACCAGCCGGAACGGGTAGTGGTGGGTGCGCGAGCGGATGGTGCCGATGACCTTGTCCGGCTCCGTGGTGGCGAAGATGAACTTGATGTGTTCCGGCGGCTCCTCGACGATCTTCAGCAGCGCGTTGAAGCCGGCGGACGTGACCATGTGGGCCTCGTCGATGATGAAGATTTTGTAGCGGTCGCGGACCGGGGCGAAGGTGGCCCGTTCGCGGAGGTCGCGGGCGTCGTCCACACCGCCGTGGGAGGCGGCGTCGATCTCGATGACGTCCAGGCTGCCGGGGCCGCCGCGGCCCAGTTCAACGCAGGAGTCGCACTTGCCGCACGGGGTGGGCGTGGGGCCTTCCGCGCAGTTCAGGCAGCGGGCCAGGATCCGGGCGGAGGTGGTCTTGCCGCAGCCGCGCGGGCCGGAGAACAGGTAGGCATGGTTGACGCGGTTCTTCTGCAGCGCCGCCATCAGCGGATGGGTGACGTGTTCCTGCCCGATAACGTCCGCGAAAGTGTCCGGGCGGTAGCGACGGTAAAGGGCTGTACTCACGATGAAACCCTATCGGTTGGAACTGGGCCCGCGCACGCCGGAGCGCTCGGGCTGGGGATACCCTGCTGGGGGTTAAGTAAAGACCCCTCATGCACCTGCCAGAGCCCGCTTACCCTTGCTACCTTCCGGTCCTGGGGGAGTTCACAGGATGACACCGCATGAGGGGCCGACGAATAGTCTACCCGACTCCCGACGGCGTGCCGAAATCACCGGCGGCGCTGCCGGCGGCCTCCCACCAGCGCAGCACGCGGGCGCAGCGGAGGGTGGCCCAACGGCTGATGTCCTCGGGCGTCCAGCGGAACCACAACCGACCTGGGTACGGCCGATAGCCGCCCCAGTTGCCCGGGCTGCGCCGGTGCGAGGCGATCGCCTTCACGGCCATCGACATCCGGTCATCGCGCGGGCAGTCCTCGGCGCGGAAGTACTCCAGCCCGCGCAGGATGTCGAAGTGCCATTGCGGCGGGAACCGGAACTGGGCCAGCGTAGGATGGGCGACCCCGCCGGTGCGGTGCGAGCGGTAGAGCGAATGCATCAGCAGGAATTCGCGGCCGCGGGCCTCGGCGGCGGCAACCGGGAGCGGTCCGCCGCTGTGCCGGTAGGCGGCCAGCGCCTCCAGCGTGCTGATGGTGGTGTGGAAGGAGCCATGCTTGTCCGGCGAGGTGTGCGGCTCGCAGTTCCAGCCGCCGTCGTCCAGTTCTTCGGCAAGCAGCCAGGCCACCGCGTCGTCGATTCGGGAATCGCCGTCGAGTCGCTGGCCCAGCTCCGAGCTGACCAGCACGGTCATCGCCGTGACGCAGTTTTCGGCCCGCTTCGGATGTCGCCCAAAATCGAGGCCGCCGTCGAAGTACTCCGCCCCGTCCAACAGCCGAAGGCACCCGGAAACGGCCTGCGGGTGCCCGGCCGGCAGGCCAAGCCAGTGCAGCAGCAGCAGGGTGAACATGGTGGAGGTCCACTTGGGGTTGTAGAGCCCGCCGTCCCAGCTGCCGTCCGGATCTTGTGCCTCGAGCAACAGCGCCCCCCAACCGCTGACCGGAATTTTGGCCTGCGCTTTGGCCACCTCAGGGTCGGGCGCGTCGCAGAGGTCGCGCAAGGTTTGGAACTGGATGGATGGGTCGCCGGCCAGCAGCCAGTCCACAATGCGCGCCGATGGAGTGCTGCCTTCTGTGGGCGGATCGCTGGCCACGGCGCCTCATTCCCCTCGGATGAAGGCTTCCCCTGAGCCCTTCACCTCTTCTATGGCGATATCTTGCCACTGCCGGATTCAGGCTTCCAGAGCGGACGGTCCGATGCGTCCGGCCTGCAGGGAATTCGTTCCGGCGGGTCCCACGACGCCTGCTTCGACGCCTGCGGATGCTGCGCGGAGGCATCCACTCTGCCTCCGACCGATCAGGCATTGCGCCCTTCGCCCGGAACTCCCCGGCCGCCTCCCCGATTCGGCAGATCGGCCCGGTTTCGGGTACTCTGGTATCTGCTCTTGTGAGCAAACATCTGGAGGATTCGCCTAGCGGCCTATGGCGCACGCCTGGAACGCGTGTTGGGTTCACGCCCTCGGGGGTTCAAATCCCCCATCCTCCGCCAAGAACAGCGGCCCCGATCTGCACTGCAGACCGGGGCCGCTGCTTTCCTTTAACGACGGCGACGGCGACGGGTAACTTGGGTGGGCGGACCACACCTGACGACGGCGGTAGTGCTCGGCGCTGCCTAAATAGCCTGTGGCGCCCAACCTTCCGCCGTAACTTCCCACGTATAGCAGTAACTTCCTACGTCTTGGAGGAGAAAAAGCCCCTGACCTGCGCGTTTATTTCAGTGAACGCTGAAATATGGGAAGTTGCGGCAGGAGTTCCGATCGCGTCGGGCGTACTGCCGTCAGGCCTGCTGACCAAGGCGGGCCGTCAGCCTGCTGGAGCCCGCAGAGCCTCAGGCCTGCTGCCTGAGCCGGGCCAGGCGGCGGCGGGCGGCGGCTTCGCTGGGACCGGTCTTACTCAGGCCCAGCCGGACGACGCCGAGCACGATCTTGGTCGCGGGCTTAATCAGGATCCGCAGCGGCGGCGGAGTGCTTGGCCGCAGCCCCAGCAACCGGCGGTAGTTCGCTGGGAGGGTTTCGACGGCGGCGGCGAAAAGAATGCGGTAACCCAGCCGTTGGGACCGGGGCAGCGGCGGGTGGCGGACGAACGAGACCGTCTCGGCCGTGGCGGGCGAGGCCACGAGCTCCGGCCCGAAGCTGGCCAGTTGGCTGCGCAGTTCCGCGTAACTCCGAGGCGGGTCAGCGATCTGCATGAGTTCACCGGCCTTGGCCCATTCGGCGACGTAACGGTCCGGCCCCCCGGGCAGTGGCCTGCCGTACGTGAGATAGGACGTCACAAAAGCATCGGTGAAGGTCAGGTGCACCCACCGCAGAAGATGCGGATCATTGGCGTAGTACGACTGCTGCTCGCTGGCCGCATTGGCGTAGGTGCCGCGGACGCGTTCGTGTAGGTGCAGCACCATGTCGCAGGCAGACTTGGCCGCGGCGGTGTCGCCGTAGGTAACGGTAAAGATCCAGCGGATAGTGTTGGCCAGCCGGGCCAGCGGAGCCTCGCGGTACGCGGAGAAGTCATCCACACCGGCCAGCGCCCCAGGGTGCAGTGTCTGGGTGAGCAGGGAACGGATGCCCGCCACCAGCGTGGTCATCGAACGGTGGACCTCCCAGACCGCGGAATCCGGCGCGAAGTAGCCCTCGTCGTCGCCGTCTTCCAACGCCAGTTCCCACTGCGGGACTGTTTTGCTCTGACCAGAGAAGGTGCCGCGCAGTTCGTCGCGCCAGCGAATCAGGATGTTGCCCACACAGCCATTATGAGTGTGCGGGCGGAGGTTGTGCAGGGGAGAAGTGGTCTCCACGCGCTCGCTGGGGCTCGCTTGGCCGCCCACCGGCGTCGACCGCGGGGCTCCGCGCGGTCGACCCGCCGGCGGGCGGGCGCTGCTACTTCTTGGCGAGCAGTTCCGGGTAGTACTTCTCGGTCACGTCCGGGTGGGCGCGCAGCCGTCCCTTGAGCATGTTGGCGCCGAAGCTGGAGAGCATCGGGTTGGTCGGGTCGTCGGTGCGTCCGCGGGACTCGGCCTTGAGCTCGGCCGGCAGCGGGACCGGATCGATCACGGCGTCCAGGCGCGGCGACCAGAAGAACGGCACCGAGTAGCGGTCCACGCCGGGCGGCGGCGCCTGCACGCGGTGAATGGTGGCGGTGATGTAGCCGTCGGTGGCTACCTCCAGCATTTCGCCCAGGTTTACCACCAGGGCGCCCTCGATCGGCTCCACCGGCAGCCATTCCTCGGATTCCGGCGGCCGGACCTCCAGACCGCCGACCATGTCCTGCAGCAGCAGGGTGACAAAACCGTAGTCGGCGTGGACGCCCACGCCCTGGTCGCCGGCTTCTTCCACGACGCCGCCCACGTAGTGCACCAGCTTGCCCATCCAGTGCGGGGTATCCGCGAACGGCTCGTCGAAGTAATCCTCCGGCAGGCCCAGCCCGACGCCGATGGCGGACAACAGGTCGTGGCCCACCGAAGACATCAGCTCGGCCCAGGCCATCGCCTTCTCACGCAGGTCCGGCTGCACAGCGTCCGGCCACTGGTTCGGGCCGCGCAGCAGCCAGTACTTCTGGTCCTCGGAGTAGTCGGTGACCGGCTCGCTCTCCGGCGAGTAGTCCAGCTGCTCGCGGGCATCGGCCCGGCCCTGGGTCCGCTCGGTGCCCATCCGGGTGTAGCCGCGGAAGTGCGGGGAATTCCGGTTGTCCAGCTTGAGCCGCTCCTCCAGCGGCAGCTCGAAGAAGCGCTTGATCGCGTCGAAGAGCTCGGCCACCTGGCCGTCGGCCGCGCCGTAGCCGACAATCTGGAAGAAACCGACGCGGTGCGCGGCGTCGCGCAGCTGGTCGATGAAGTCCGGATTGAAGCTGCCGTCCGCCAGCCGGGCGGTGCTCATGTCGAGTACTGGAATGGATCCCTCGAAAGCGTTCATGCTGGCAGGCTAGCACCGGCTCCGCTGTCAATTATTACGGAGGTTACGAATTGCTGCGCCGGCAAAGTTTTGCTTGACTCCCGGGGAGATCAGGCGTGAAATACACCCCCGGTTACGCGGTGTTACAGCGTCTGCGCGATCGCGGCCCAGGTCCGCAGGAACGCCGCGCCGGCCTCCTCATGCACGGCCTTCGGGAAACCCAGGTGGGCCGCGGTCAGCACCGGATACGGCTTCTGCGGCACGCCCTCCGCCGGCCGTACGTCCACGTGCAGCACGGCATGGCCGTTGTGGTGCAGCAGGTCGGACATGGCATAGTCCGTGCGCGAATCGCCCATGGTCCGCCAAGCATGCGGCACCACGCCGTCGGCGGCCAGCATTTCCAGCGCCCGCTGCGCGCCCAGGTCCTTGCCCAGCTGCACCGATTCGATGTCCGTGGCGATGATGTTCGGATCCACCCGGTAGTCAATCCGGTCGTCGCTGTTCGGCAGGTGCTGATCCAGCCGGGTGGCACCCATGTCGAACCGGCCCATTAAAGCCAGGACCTCGGCGTCGAATTTTTCCTGAACCCGGCGGTACTCCCGGTTCTCGGTGCCCACCACCTGCTCCACGGACACCATGGCCTTTTTGGTTTCGTCGAAGAACATGAGGCTGGAGTAGCCCGAGCTGACCAGCTTGCGCACCTCGGCGGCGAACTCCTGCGGCGGGGCCAGCGAGTGGTCCACGTGGATGGTGCCGGGGCCTTCCGCCGTGAAGCTGAACCAGACGGCGCCCTTCTCGCAGACCGCATAGCAGCGCACCCCTGCCGGCATCCCGGCTGCCAGCATCGGCTCCATGACCTGCTCGCGGATGAAATGGTCCGAGCGGCCGGTGTTGAACACGATCGGCCAGCCGCGCTTGGCCATCACCAGCAGCGAGTAAATGATCTCGGGCGGAACCGTGCGGGTCACGGGGGAGGAGACCGGGCCGTCCACGTCCAGCAGCAGCCCGATGGGTGGCTGCTCGGGGCGGGCGGGGGCACGGGCTGTGAGTGTCATGATCCCAGTATGGCCGCGTGCCCGGACGGTTGGCACCCCTCCAGTTTTTCCCAAGCCGGGCGGGCAAGATGGGTCCTGTATATCCATTGGGGAGTGGAAGCGGTACCGCAATGACAACGCTAATTGGGGATAGCGCGGTCGCATCGGAACCGGAAGGCAGCACGAGCCTGCCGTCCGGTCTGTCGCGCCGTGTGTTTGGAGTTTTGGTTGGCGCCGGCGTGGCCGGCGCGGTGGGTGGTGCCGGCTTGCTGGCGGCGAGCCATCAACGGGCAGGCGGCGCGGGGCCGGGCGGCGTGGAAACGTCCTTCGGCAGTGTGCGGTTGCTGTCCGCGGAGCGCCAGCATCGGTTGGCGTACGACGGCGGTGTTCCCGCCTCGGGCGCCGGGTCCTCCACTGCGGCGGGGCCGGGAACGGCGGGGTCTGTGGCCAGCGCAGCACCGGGCGGGTCCGGACACGCGGGCCACGGTGCCATCGTGGCGACGGCACCGCAGCCGGCGAACATGACCTGGGGCGACCACTTGCTGGTGGAGCTGGAGGTGCACAACGCCTCGGACGGACATGTGCTGTTCGCGCCCGGACAGCTGCGGCTGAAGGTCGGCGACGGCGGGCCGACGGTGACCAACCGGGAATCGGGCGAGGCCGTGGCGCTGCCGCCCGGGAGCGCCGAACGCTTCTGGATCAGCTTCCTAGTGCCGGCGGACGCGCAGAGTATCTCCGCGGAGTTCACCGATCCGTGGCTGCATTCCGCGCCGCTGCAGCTCCAGCTGCCGCGGGTGGCGCTGCGGCCCGGCTGGCTGGACGAAGGCGGCCATCATGACTGAACAAGTTCCGGAACCGGATTACGGCGCAGCGGGCGTCACGGCCATCACCGCCGCTGCCGGTGCGGAGTACGGGCTGCCGGAGGAATCGCCGGACGCAACCGGTGTGGGGCGCTGGAACTTCCTCAAATACGGGGCCGCCGCCGGGCTCGGCGCGCTGGCCCTGGGCGGACTGGGCGGTGCGGCACCGGCCCAGGCAACGGCGGCTGGACCGAGGAGCCCCGCCCAGTCCGTCGCCACCGGAACCCGGCCCTCCGCCGTCGTGCCCCTTCCGGGCGTGCTGGACCTGTACATCAACGAGGGCTACCTGAAGATGGTGGACGACTCGCTGGTCTACCACCGCGGCTTCGGCGACCGTCCCACCGGGCTGCGCGATGCGTCGCCCAGCCTGGCGGTGGTGCCCAAGGTGTTCACCGCAGACGGCCGGCTGCTGGAATCGCGGACCTATCCGTTGGGGGCCGCGCTGCCGCCGCGCGGCACGCCGCTGCCGTACGGTCCGGACCCGGCGAATCCCGGGCAGTACTTCATCCGGCGGAACCACTGGGCCAGCTACTTCCCGGCGCGCACCATCATTGCCGAGACCGGCTCGACGCTGCGCTTCCGGGTGCACAACCGGCTGGCCAAGGACCATGAGTTCGTCCTGCACGACGTCGGACCAGACCACGCGGACGCCGGCACCGGTCCGATTGCGCCGGGGGAGAGCGCCCTGCTGGAGCTGCCCTGCCCGCCGGCCGGCACCTACATTTACACCGATCCGACCAACGCGCCGGTCGAGCGGACGCTGGGGCTGTTCGGTGCGCTGGTGGTAATGGACCCGGTGCACCAGTGGGACATCACGCCCGGCAGGGCCAGCTTCGAGCGGCAGTGGGTGTGGATCTGCCACGCGGTGGAGTCGAACTGGGCGGCGATCGAGGCCGCCGGCGGCACCGTCGACCCGCTGCAGACCAAGGCGGTGCCGCGGTACTTCACGCTCAACGGGCGCAGCGGCTACGAGTCGCTGGCGATGACCCGCAACGAGGCGCTGAACCTGGCCAGCGAAGAGGAAACCCTGGTCTCCGGGTATCCACGGCAGCTCGACGTGCGCCAGTTCGGCGAAGGCACCACCGCCGGCACCCTGCGCGGCGGCCAGCTAGTGCGGCTGATCAACCCCGGCATCGTCTACCATCAGATCCACTTCCACGGGAACCACCTCTGGACCGTGCGGCGGAACAACTACCACTGGCCGCGGAAAGACGGGTACGTGGACAAGGAGGGCCACGTGGTGCTGCAGCAGTGGGAGGACGTGGTGGAACTGAAGCCGATGGACCGCAAGGACTGCATCATCCCGGTCAAGCGGCCGCCGGACGCGCTGGACCCGGTCTGGTACGCCCGGACCACGGACTGGGAGTACCCGATGCACTGCCATGCCGAGCCGTCGCAAACCGCCGCGGGCGGCATGTATCCGGGCGGCCTAGTGGCGCACTGGAACCTGAAGGCACCGATTCCCGGGGAGGGAGCATGAGCAACGTGACCGTGCCGCTGCGGCGGGACCCGGACGATCGGAAGTCCACCCAGCAAGCCAAGCGCGAGGCGGAGAAGGCCCGCAAGCGCGCCGAAGCGGAAGCGCGCAAGCGGAAAGAGGCGGAAGCGCGCAAGAAGAAGGAGGCGGAGGCCCGCAAGAAGAAGGAGGCGGAGGCCCGCAAGAAGAAGGACGACGACGACCGGAAGCGCCGCGGCAAGCCCACACCCGCTCCGGCACCGAAACCGACGGCGACGCCGAAGCCAACTGCGACGCCGAAACCTAGCGCGACGCCCAAACCGACGGCAACCCCGAAACCCACCGCGACGGCCGCGCCTACAACTGCACCGACCAGCTCGCCGACCAACAATCCCACCGCCGGGCCGACGCCGGAGCCGACATATCAGCCCACGGAGGCACCGACGTCGTCCCCCAGCGGGGAACCCACCCAGCAGCCGACGCAGAGCCCGCGGCCGGGCGACGACGACCGCCCGCGGCACAGGTTCCGCAGCCAAGTGGACTTCAGCTCCGACCAGCTGGACCTGGACCGCCCGGTCACAGAGTTCAAGCAGACGCCGCACTCGTCCGTCTACCTGGAGGTCTTCAACCGGGACCTGCGGTTCGACGACGGCGCGGAGTTTGAGATGTGGAGCTTCGATTCGCCGCAGTCCGGCCGCGGCTTCCCCGGGCCGCTGATCCGACCGCTGGAAGGGGAGATCTTCCACGCCACCGTGCACCCGTCAATGGGGCCGCACACCATCCACTGGCACGGGCTGGAGCCTGACCCGCGCAACGACGGCGTGGGGCACACCTCCTTCGAGATCGGCGGCACCTACACCTACCAGTGGGCGCCGGAACCGGGCCGGCCGGGAGACCCAAACTACGGCGCGGCCGGCACCTACTTCTACCACTGCCACGTCAACACCGTGCTGCACGCGCAGATGGGCATGTTCGGCCCGGTGATCGTGGACCCGGTGGTCCACCCCGACTACCCCGTGACACCGGGAGCGCGGCGGGCATTTGTCGACGGGCCGGAGTACGACATCGACACCGAGTCCATCTTGATTCCATACTCGCTGGATCCGCGCTGGCATGAAATGCACCACGCGGCCGGGCTGTCCGGCGAAGACATGGGGCTGAACCGCTTCGAGCCCAAGCACTTCTACCTGATGGGCGGCGAACTGGCACACCGGCGCTCCGGCGACAACCGGGTGTGGAGCCTCTCGGCGCTGCGGGCCAACGTGGCCGGCGGCGCGAAGAAACCCACGCTGCTGCGCATCCTGAACGCCAACTACTTGCCCAACCAGATGCACTTTACAACGGCGGACGGCGAACCCGTGCGGATGGCGGAGCTGATCGCCCATGACGGCCGGCCGTTCCGGGACACCTCCGTTCCGGGAGCGCCGTCGCCCACCTGCCGGGAAGCCGGCTACCCGCTGATGACCGACGTGCTGGCCTTCGGCGCCGCCGAGCGGTTCGACGTGATGCTGCATCCGCCGGAGCCAGGGAAGTACCGGCTGCGGGTTGAATGGGAGGACTGGATTACCGGCGAGATCCTGGGCGTCCGTGAAGTGCCGATCACCGCTGCCTAATACCTAGGACGCCGCGGCGTCCCGGCCGGCGGCGACGGCGCCCCGCAGCGTAACCATTTGGCCACGGTCGGCGGCTCCCAGCGGTTTGCGTTTCATTCAGCGCCGGAGTTCCTTAGGCTGGGTCCGTGATCTTCAAAGCCGTCGGCGACCATCGTCCCTATCCCGAACATGGCCACATCAGTCCCAAGGATTGGGCCGGCGTGCCGCCGCGCCAAGTGCGCCTCGACGAGCTGATCACTACCAAATCCACGCTGGACCTGGATGCCCTGCTGGCCGAGGACTCCACGTTCTTCGGCGACCTGTTCCCGCATGTGGTGCAGTGGAACGGCAACCTTTATCTGGAAGACGGACTGCACCGCGCGGTCCGCACGGCGCTCCACCAGAGGGCCGTCTTGCACGCCCGGGTCCTGGTGGTCGATGACTGATACCAGCCTCCCGCCGCTGCCCGAACGCGAGCCCGAGCAACACTTGGACTGGCAGGGCCGCCGCGTCATCACCGAAGACGACCTGGACGTTGCCTTCGAAGACGACGGCAATGTGGAGAAGCCGCACATCTACCACCGCCGGATCCTGCACGGCGTGGTTTTGGTGCTGCTGGTGGGGCTGGTTATTGCCGCCGTGCTCACCGCCATGGCGGTGGCCCGCGGAGACCTGAAAATCCCTGGCTGGGGCCCACCGCCGCCGCCCGAGCCCATCACCTGTCCGGCCGGCATTTACGACTATCCGGACAATGACTCCTTCCGGCTTAACGTCTACAACGGCACGCAACTTGAGGGGCTGGGCAGTACGGTGGCCTCCCAACTGGCGAAACGTGGCTATGACATCGGCTCGGTGGGCAACAAGACCTTGAGCTTCTACGGCATGAGCGCCGTGGTGGTATCCGGCAAGGCGGGTGAGGCCAACGCCTTCAACCTGCAGCGGAACATTCCGGACACCGAGTACGTGGCCGATGACCGCGCCGACGACAGCGTGGACGTAGTGGTGGGCGCCGGCTACAAAGAACTGGTTCCCGCCAAGCGGGTGGACCAGACGCCCGGCATGCTCAGCTGCCCGCGGCTCTCGCCCTCGCCCACTGAGCCAGCGGAATAGCGCCTCAGGCGGCGCGGACGGCGCGGCCGCCGTTCCGGCCGTGCGCGAAGAAGTACAACAGCGTGGCCAGCACCATCACCACGGCCAGCATCAGGTACATGCCCGGGTAATCGAGCACCGGAATCAAAGCACCCAGGATGATGGGCCCGAGCCCTGAGCCGACGTCGAGCATCAGGAAGAACGTGGAGGTGGCGGTGCCGATCCGCAGGGACGGCGACACCTTGACCGCAATAGCCTGCGCGCCGGACATCACGGTGCCGAAGCCGATGCCGCTGAAGATCGCCGAACCCACAATGGTCAGGAGGGTGGGCTCCGGAACCAGCAGCAGCAGGCCCAGCACGAACGAGATCAGCGTGGGGTACATGACGCTGTTGTCGCCGCGCCGGTCTTGGATGCGGCCGGCAAACAGGCGGGAGACCAGCACGGCCCCCGCGTAGACCATGAAGAACACGCTGGCGGTCGCGGCGGAGCCTCGCGTCTCCGCATACGAGGTGAGGAAGGTCAGAATGCCGGAGTAGGAGGCTCCCGCCAGCAGGATGACGCAGGCGATCGGCAGGGCGGCCGTTTCGAAGATATCGCTCAAGGTCATCCGGAACCGGCCGGGGCGCTTTGCGGCGGGCAGTTCCGGCACCCGCAGGAACAGGGCCACCACCAAGGCGGCGACGGAAGCCGCGGCGCAGAAGTAGAACATGGCGTTATAGTTGCCCAGCCCGGCCAGCAACACGCCCACAAACGGGCCCACCGCCGTCGAAAGCGTGGTGGACAAGCCGAAGTAGCCGGTTCCCTCGCCGCGCCGGGTGTGCGGGATCAGGCTCTGCGCGGAGGCGGCGACGGCGGTGGTGCCGGCGCCAAAGGCCATGCCGTGCACAATGCGGAGCACCAGCAGCCCGGCCAGCGATCCGGTGGGAATGTACAGCAGCGAGGCGACCACGAAGACGGCCATGGTCACCAGGATCAGCCTGCGGCGACCGACAAGGTCCAGCAGCCGACCCGCGAAAATCCTGGCGATGACGGAGCCCAGCACAAACGCGCTGGACGCGAACCCGGCGGCGGTGTCGGACGCCTGGAACCGATCCACGGCATAGAGCGCCATGGTGGTCATCAGCAGGTAGAAAACCATGGAGATGAACAGGTTGACGACGATCGCCAGGATGAAGTTCTTCGTCCAGAGTTTCGCCGGTTGCTGATCCATCCCGCTATCAGTCCTCTCCACAGTCGGGCCGGACGCCGGCCGTTGCCAATAAGTGCCCGTGCAGCCCTGCGGAACCGACCTGCAGGGGCGCAGCAAAGGTGCTCCGCCGCCGTCGCTCACGGGACGGCGGACGCCACAGTCAAAGGGAAGCGGACCATCGCGGGACAGCAGGAGGGCCGTCAGCCGACGTCGGAAAGTCCGTGGCAGGACTCCTCATCCGAGGAGTGCCAAGCCTTTTCACTCTACTCCCGGCCGTGGTTCCAGCCAGCAGGAAGCGATATGACGTTCGACACCGGGCTGGGTGCGACGTGGCAGCGTCGGATACCTGGCAGCGGCGCACGCCCGGGCTGCCCTTGCACCCTTCAACAACCTATCGCCTTCGGGGTAGCATGTCGGCCAAGCGCCGCCGGACGGCCGTCCAACAAGCGGCCGGGCGGCCAGCCGGCCAACGGGCAGAACGAGGAGAAGACGATGGGCGAGGCAACTGCGGAAGCGCCGTCAGCGGACCTGCTGGTGGACCTGATCATCTCTTTGGACGGCTATGCCTCGGCCGAGGGCTGGCCCGGCTGGTGGGGTATGGAGGGGCCGGAGTACCTGGCCTGGCTCGATCAGGAGGCGCAGAAGGACTACACCCTCCTGATGGGGGCAAACACCTATCGACTGATGTCCGGGATGTCGGCGGAAGCTGCGGCACAGGATGCCGGCTTCTCCACGGAGGAGGAGGCCAGCCTGGCCGGTCTGGCCGCCGTGCCGAAGGTGGTGTTTTCCTCCACCGTGCAGGAGCCCTTGGCCTGGCCGAATACAGAGCTGGTCGCCGGGGACGCCGTCGAGGCCGTGAAGGAAATGAAACGGACCAGAACAGGGACCCTGAGCACACTCGGCAGTCTCAGCCTCACCCGTTCGCTGCTGACCGCGGGCCTAGTGGACCGGTTCCGGCTGGTCGTCTTCCCGGTGATCACGGGCAAAACGGGGTCCGAGCGGATCTACGACGGCTACCCCGACGTCGCACTGGAAATGGTGGACAGCAGGACCTTCGACGGCCGGCTGCAGCTGCTCGAGTACGTCCCCACCCTGCTGGACGGCCCGCCTGTCCGCGGACCGCAGTGAGGCCGGGGACCAAAGTGGGTTAACAGCAAACCGGCAGGCCGCCCGAAAGCGTCCTGCCGGTGCCGGTGCCGGTCGGTCAGGTCAGTTGCAGCCGTCCGGGCCGCACACCGCGCCGTCGGCGCTGGCCGACTGCGGCAGCACGGTCAGCGGGCTGCGCTCTTTCCATGCCTGCCGGATCGCCTGCGCAAACGCCTCGGCCGGCTGCGCGCCGGAGATCCCGTACTTGCGGTCCAGCACAAAGAACGGCACCCCGTTGACACCCAGCGCGCGGGCCTCGACAATATCGGCGCGGACCTCCGCGGCAAAGCGGTCGCCCGCCAGCGTCTCTCGGACCTCTTCTTCGGGCATCCCCAGTACGACGCCGGTGCTCACCAGGTACTCCATGTCGCCAATGTCCTTGCCCTGCTCGAAATGACCGGACAGCAGGGCTTCCTTGGCCTGGTCCATCAGGCCGTGTTCCTTGGCCAGGTGCAGGAAGCGGTGCGCCGTGAAGCTGTTGGCCACCACCACCTTGTCGAAGTCGTAGTTCAGCCCCTCGCCCGCGGCCTGCGCGGTCACATGGCCGAACATCTGCTTGACCTGCTCCTGCGGCATGCCCTTGATCCGGGACAAGTATTCGGTCTCGGTGCCGTCGTAGTGCTCCGGCAGCGTGGGATCCAGCTGGTAGCTGCGCCACTCCACGTCAATCTGGTCCTTGTGCTCGAAGCCCTCCAAGGCCGTCTCAAAGCGGCGCTTGCCGATGAAGCACCAGGGGCACGCAATGTCTGACCAGATCTCAATCTTCATGGACACGTCAACATAATCTGCTCGTCAGCTATTCCGCGCGTCCAGCTCGCCCTCGCACAGCCGGCGGACCACGTCGGTGAGCATGTGCAGTCCTGCAACGATGTCCTCATCCCGGGTGTACTCGTGCTCGTTGTGCGAGATTCCCTCTACTGAAGGAACAAACAACATCACCGTCGGAACAATGTCCTTCATATTGGTCGAGTCGTGCCCGGCCAAGGTCTTCACCTTCCGATAGGACAGCCCGAGGTCGACCGCAGCCTTCTCAGCCAGATCCACGCCCTCGGGTTGGTAGGGCATCACGGGCCAACAGTGTGAGCTGCCCTTCTCAATCCGCACGTTCGCTGCCTGCTCGATCTCCAGCATCCGGTCATGCAGGATCTGGTCCGCCTCAGCCAGCACCGCTTCATCCGCAGACCGCAGGTCCAGCAGCAGGTTCACCCTGGACGGCACCACGACCGGAGAATTGGGATACACGTTCAGCTGTCCCACGGACGTGTGCAGCACGCCGGGGAACCTGTCAGCGATCTCGCGTGCCGCCACAACCAGCATGGACGCTCCCAAGAGCGCATCCTTTCGGTCCGTGATCACCGTAGAGCCGGTATGCGACTGCTCCCCGTGGACAACGAACTCGTACTTGTTGGCTGCCCAGTTTGAGTCCACCAGACCGATGGTCACGCCAGCGCGCTCCATACTCCTGCCCTGCTCAATGTGAATCTCGGCGCAGAATGCTGCTGTCGGTCCCGTTCCGGATCCTAGGCAGCCGATGGACTGCAGCGCCTCGGATACCGTGATGCCGTCGGGATCCTCCACGGCTAGCGCAGCCGCCGCGGCCATCTTTCCCGTGTAGACGGAACTGCCCATCATTGAGGGCTTGAACCGGGCTCCCTCCTCGTTGAACCAGTTCACGACCGCCAGGTTGTATGGCGGCACGACGCCGGTGGAGCGCCATTCGGCTGCCAGCCGAAACGCGGCGTGCGCCGCGGCGAGAACGCCGTAGGCGCCGTCGTACTTGCCCGCTGTCGGCTGGGAGTCCAAATGAGACCCCACCACAACGTACGGAGCGTCTGCGGCCAATTCCAGCAGACCAAATTGGTTGCCCACCTGGTCGAACTCAACCCGGAACCCCTCCGACTCCAGCAATTCGGTGAACCACCGCCGCTGCTCGCCATCTGCTGCCGACCCAGCCAGCCGATGCACGCCGCCGTTCTCGGTCGCACCAAATTGGCTCAGCACGCTAAAGTCCCGCACGAACCGCGCGTCTTCGGTGGAAAATGTTCCGCTCATCGGGCTTCCTCCTGCTCTCCGGTCTTCGGCGATCGGACGGATGGATCCTGCAGTACGTGCAGTAGCGCGGGCTTGCCGCTGGCGGCGGCGCGGCGAAAGGCGTCCCGAAAATCCGAGGTTCGTTCCACTCGCTCGCCGTAGCCGCCGAAGGACTCGGCCCACTGTGCGAAGTCCGGGTTGGTCAGCGCCGTACCTGACGGCCGGTCCGGATATTCGCGTTCCTGGTGCTCGCGGATGGTGGCGAAGCAGCCGTTGTCCACCACGATGACCACCGGGGCGCTGTCGTAAGCCACCGCGGTAGCGATTTCCTGCCCGTTCATGAGGAAGCAACCGTCGCCCGCCACGGAGACTACTTGGCGGCCGGGGAAGATCAGCCCTGCGGCCACCGCCGCCGGGATCCCTACGCCCATCGCCCCATTGCGCGGTGCCACCAGGGAATCCGCTGATCTGTGTTGCAGATAGCGTGCCGGCCACAACGCGTGGTTCCCCGCGCCATACGTGATGACGGCGTCATCGTCGAGTTCCTCGCGCAGCACCGCCATGCACTCGGTAAGGTCTACACCGCGGCCGCCGCCGGTGGGAACCGGGGAGCTGAAGCGCTCGTACTCCGCGCGGGCGTCCTGCAGCCAAGATGGCTCTGCCGCGCTGGTGGTGACGCGCCCGGCCAGTGCTTCGATAAACGCCACAGGATCGGCCACAATATGCTGGTCCAACCGTCCGAAGTGTCCCAGTGTGTCGCCTGGCAATACGACCACGGTTTCGGCATCCAGACCAGCGGTGTAGCCATCGCTGAGCACGTCAGCGCGCGGACAGCCGATGAACACCAACAGGTCGGACTTTTCGAACCGTCCGGCGAGCGCGTCGCTGCGGGCGTAGCCGAGGGACCCTACGTAGCTGTCGCCGCCGTCGAGCCGGTGCGGGACTGCGTCATAGGCGCGGAAATCCGCCGCCACCGGGATGCCCCGCTCGGCCGCCCAGCGGGCCAACGCCTCACCGGAGCCCTGGGTCCAGCTTTCGCCCCCCACCACGATCATGGGCCGGCTGGCCTGTGCCAACCTCGCTTCGAATTCCTGGAGTGCCGACGGCGACGGGGCTGTCCCCGCCAAGGCGCGAGGGGGAACGGGGCCGCCGCCTGGGACGGCGTGAGTGAGCACGTCTTCAGGAAGGCCGATGACCACCGGGCCGGGACGGCCGCTGAGCGCCGTGTGGATGGCGTCGTCAACGATGGCGGCCGCCGAGGCAGCATGGTCGAGCGTCAGGACCTTTTTGGCGGTGCTGCCGAACCAGGCGTTGATGTCGAACTCCTGGAAGGATTCACGCCCGCGGTCTGCCACAGGGATGAGACCGACGAAGAGCACCAACGGAGTGGCGTCCTGGTAGGCGGTATGGACAGCGATGAACGCGTTCGCCGCGCCGGGACCGCGCGTAACCATGGCGATGCCGGGGAGCTTGGTCAGCCGGCCTTCGGCCAGCGCCATGAATCCAGCCCCTCCTTCGTGACGGGTGACAACTGTGCTGATTGAGGAATCGTGCAGGCCATCCAAGACGTCCAGGAAGCTCTCGCCCGGTACGCCGTAGACCCGCTTCACCCCGGCTGCCTCGAGCTGTGCCACGATCAGATGGCCCGCGCTGGGGCCGGGTTCGCCGGCCGTTTGCATGGCTGTAGTGCTCACGCTATTCCCTTCATTCGGTCATTGTCTCGTTCCATGCTGGCAGCCGGAAACCGCGAAGTAACTAGCTGAAGACAACCCCTTTGGCGGTAATACACTGTGCTCATGCACACCCCCGCTGACGACGACTCTGATCGCGCCTGGGCCAAGCTGGTCGAACGACTGCGGCAGCAGGCCGGACCATTGACGCAGGATTTTGTCACCAGAGTCCGGAACATCCCGGGTTATTCACAGAACCTTGTCGGTCCCGACGATTTGGAGGTTACGGCCGCCGGGTCCCTCCAACTGATCCTTGACTGCTTGGACGAACCTGCCTCCTATCCCGGGCTGCTGAAGTTTGCGGAGGAACTGGGTGCCCGGCGGGCGCGTCAAGGCGTTCCTCCAGAAGCACTGATCTCCGCGGTCCGGCTTGATTTCCCGGTGATATGGGGCATGCTCCTGGAGTTGTCAGGCCCTGAAGAAGCAGCGCTGCTGGCAAGACGGGTGGAAAGCGTGTGGAAGGTGGTTGACGACTATGCAACGGCCGCCCACTCCAGCTATCTGGCTGAGCGCATCATCATGGCCCGGGAAGAGGCGGGTGTCCGGCACGAGTTTGTGGCCGCACTTTTCGGGCCGGAGGGACAGCTGCCGGAAACCCGGAACCGCTTCGCCAAGGCTTTCGATGTGAACCCGGATGGCCGGTTTGTAATTGCAGCGGCGCAGGGCAAAGCAGCTGCATCACTCCGGCGGCTGGCGTCGTTTTCACACCGGGGGGCGCTGGCCTTTCTCCATCAAGCCGATAAATACACTTACGTGTTCTGGCCGGAAACGCAGGGGATGCAAAACCTCGACGACGTTCGGGTCCCGGTTCCGTTGGCGACAGTGGCATGCGGTGTTCACGGTCCGGTACATGGTCTCGGGGAGCTGATCCCGGCGGCGCGTATTGCGGGTGTGCTCAGCGACATGGTGACCGGCGGGGACCGGCAACCGTTGACCGTGGGCAAGGACTGGACCCGCCTCACCCGCTTGCGGATGGCGGGAATCGGGGTCGACGTTCGGGCCGGACTCGAGGCGCAGCTCGTCGAGTGCCGGCCAGACGAACGCGACCGGCTGGAGGAAACCGTGCTTTGCTTTATCCGCAACGGGAGTGTCACCGAAACCGCGGAGCAACTGTATTGCCACCGCAACACCATCTTGAACCGGTTGAAACGGTTTAAGGACCTGACTGGGATTGACCTCATGAAACCCGTGGAGGCTGCCAAGGTTGTGGTCGCTTGGGCCTGAGGTAAGGCCCCAGCCCGTAAAGCAGCTGCCCTAAACAGTGGCAGCAAGCGAACATCGTCGTCGGGCATTCCTGTGATGGTGTGCAGATGCCCAACCCGGGCGGCTTAAACGTGTGTGCTTCTCAATTGTGAGGCACGCTACAGCGCGGGAATAGTGGATAGGGCAATTGAGGGAGTCACCCGCACCAGCGTGCGGCGCGCAACCGCCGACTAAATTCTCGCACCCCTATTGGAGATGCAATGTCCCACGATGTGACACAAACCAGCGCGGCTGACGCTCGCCTGGACCGCAAGAAGATGCGGAAGATATCCACGGCAAGCGTCATCGGCACCACTGTGGAGTGGTATGACCTGTTTCTCTTCGGAACCGCGTCCGCGCTGGTGTTCAACCGGATCTTCTTCCCCGAACTCGACGGCGCCATCGGCACCATCCTGTCCTTCCTGACCTTCGCCTCGGCATACCTCGCCCGGATGGTGGGCGCCATTCTCTTCGGCCATTTCGGCGACCGGCTTGGGCGCAAATCCATGCTCCTGATTTCGCTGATGACCATGGGCGCGGCGACTTTCGCCATTGGCTTGGTCCCGGACTACGCCACGATCGGTATCGCAGCGCCGCTGCTGCTCCTGCTGCTCCGGCTCATCCAGGGGCTGGCACTGGGTGGCGAATGGGGCGGTGCGGTGCTCATGACCGTTGAGCACGCGCCGGAAAACCGCCGCGGCTTCTTCGGATCCATGGTGCAGATCGGTGTGCCCATCGGTACCTTGCTGGCCAACGTAGCCTTCCTCATCGTGGCCTCCACCTTGAGCGACGAAGCTCTGCTCAGCTGGGGCTGGCGCGTACCGTTCCTCCTCTCCGCCGTCCTGGTTGCCGTGGGTATCTACATCCGCCTCAACATTGAAGAGACTCCTTCCTTCAAGATGGTCCGCGAGAAGGGCGCCAAGGCCAAGCTGCCGTTCGCCTACCTGATGAAGCGGTACTGGAAGCAGGTCATCCTGGGCGGGGTCGCCACCCTCTCTACGGGCAGCACCTTCACCCTCTTGGTGGCTTCCGGCGTCAACTACGGCACCGCCGAGCTGGGCTACTCCAAGAACATGATGCTCTGGGTGGTTATGTTCGCCTGCCTGCTGGCGTTCATTGCCATTCCCTTCTTCGGGCGCCTATCGGACCGTGTGGGCCGCAAGCCGATCATCTTCGCCGGCGTCGTTGCTGAGGCTCTCCTGGCCTTCCCGTTCTTCTGGCTGCTGAACTCCGGGTCCGAGATCATGGTCTTCGTGGCGTACGGCCTCATGATGCTCGCGTTCTCCGCCAACTATGGCCCGATCGCCACCTTCCTCGCCGAACTGTTCGGTTCCAAGGTCCGCTATTCGGGTCTGTCGGTCTCGTACATGCTCTCGGGCCTGCTGGGCTCCGCCGCTACGCCCGCCATCACCGTGGCGCTTCTGGCCGCTACCGGGCAGAGCTCGTCCATCGCCTGGTACATCATGGGAGCTGCCGGGCTCTCCCTGATCGCCCTGTACATGCTGACCGAGACGCGCCACGGCGACATCGACGCCGTGGACAATACGGATACCGTCAAGACCTCCGTCAAGGCGGGGTCGTGACCATTCGCCGCATCGTTGCCGCACCCGGAACAGTGGAGCCAGTAGGTCCCTACTCCCAGGCGGTAGTGGCCAACGGGTTTGTCTTCACCTCCGGGCAGATCCCGGCGGGCCCTGGTGGCTTGTCCGATCAACCGGAGCGCTTTTCCGACCAGGTACGCCGAACCATCCAGAACCTGGAGGCCATCCTCAGAGAGGCCGGCAGCGGCCTCCCGCACGTGGTCAAGGTGAACACCTACCTGACCAGCGAGGACCAGCTCGAGGAGTACAACAGGGTGTACGACGAGTACTTCGGTGCCCACCGGCCGGCACGCACTTCTGTCTGCGTGAGCCTCTGGGGCGTGTCCTTGGAGATCGAGTGCGTGGCAGTGGTTCCGGGACCCGACCATGGATGAGCTGATGCTGCAACTGCGGCGGGTCAGCCTCCCAACCCTGGGCCACTTCCTTGAGGACGGCTTCTGCAGAACCGAGATTCGAAGCATGGTTCCCGGCGTCCGCATGCTGGGGATTGCCGCCACCGCCCTGATACCTGATGCCGATGCTGTGGCAGTAAATCAAGCGCTCGTCCGGCTGCAGCCTGGCGAGGTGCTGGTGCTCGACATGAACGGTGACCACACCCATGCACCAGTGGGTGCGGTGACCACAGCCGCAGCGCGGGCGCGCGGCTGTGCGGGAATTTTGGTAGATGGGCCGGTCACCGACCTTACTGATCTGCGGGCCGAAGACGGCGACGGCCCGCTTCCGGTGTTCGCCCGCGGCACCACTTGCCTGACCACCAAGCGGCACGGTTCCGGCCGAGCAACGTTTGGTGTTCCGGTCACGGTGGGCGGCGTGACCATCAACCCCGGTGACATCGTCCTCGGCGATGAGAATGGAGTGGTGGTTCTGGCGCCTGACGCCGCGGCCGCCGTCGTCGATTCCGCTCTTGCTTCGGACGATGCAGAGCCTGCAATCCTGAAGCGGATTGCGGCAGGGGAGCCGTTGGAGGATGTGCTCTACCTGGGTTAACGAGGCCTCTGCAGGGAAGGGCCCCGGGTGCATTCTAGGTGCACTCGGGGCCCTTCCCTTGGCGGTGATTTACCGGGATTGCGGGATCCGGATGAGCTTCTTGTTCACAAACTCGTCCATGCCGAAGCGGGCCAGTTCACGGCCCACCCCGGAACGCTTCACGCCGCCGAAAGGCAGGTCCGGCTGAGTCCCCGTGGGGCTGTTGATCCACACCATGCCGGTGTCGAGCCGGCCCGCGACTAGCCTGGCCTTCTCGACGTCGGCGCTGAAGACCGAACCACCCAGGCCATAGGCAGAGCTGTTGGCGAGTTCGACTGCCTCTTCTGCGTCTTTCACCTTGTAGACCACCGCCACGGGTCCGAAGATCTCTTCGCTGTAGGCCCGCATCCCTGGCACCACCCCGGTCAGCACCGTGGGAGACACATAGGCACCGGAGCCATCGGGGCGAGTGCCGCCGGTGCGGACTTCGGCACCTTTGGCTATCGCATCCTCAACCTGCTCCATCACACCGCGGGCGGCGGCCTCGGATGATAGCGGTCCAAGCCGGGTTCCTGGCGCCGAGGGGTCGCCAGGAACGATGGCTGCCATCTTCGCGGTGAACTTGTCGACGAACTCGTCGTAGTGGTCTTCCAAGACAATGAACCGCTTGGAGGCAGTGCAGGCCTGCCCGGCATTGCCCATGCGTCCGGCAACGGCCGCCTTGACCGTGGCGTCCATGTTCTCGCCGTCGAGCACGATGAATGGATCGGACCCTCCAAGTTCCAGCACGACCTTCTTGAGGTTCCGGCCGGCTATCTCGGCGACGGCGGACCCTGCGCGCTCGGATCCAGTCAGTGAAACGCCCTGCACGCGGGGGTCGGCGATGATCTCTGCGACCTGTTCATTGCTCGCGAAGATATTGACGTAGACACCTTCGGGGAGGCCGGCGTCGCGGAACAGGGCCTCCATAGCGAGTGCTGACTCGGGGCAGCTCGGTGCGTGCTTCAGGAGCACGGTGTTGCCCAGCATCAGGTTGGGTGCGGCCAGCCGGGCCACCTGGTAGTAGGGGTAGTTCCACGGCATGATGCCCAGCAGGGCCCCGATGGGTTCGGTGCGGACCACGGCCTCGCCGCCGCCGCGTACGGTGAGGTGCTCGTCCTGCATGAAGGATTCGCCTTCGGTGGCGTAGTACGCGTAGATGTCAGCAACGAGGTCCACCTCGCCCAGCGCCTCGCGGGTCGGTTTGCCCATCTCGCGGGTGATGATGGCAGCCAGTTCTTCACGGCGCGCGGTGTAGAGGTCCGCCGTCTTCTGCAGAGTTGCGGCACGCTGGCCTGCTGGCAAGGCACGCCATGCCTGATAGGCCTGATGAGCGCTTGCGACAGCGCTTTCAATGTCTGCGGCCGTTGCTTGCGGATAGTGATTGACCATTTCCCCGGTGGCGGGGTTGATTACCTGGTATGCAGTCATCGTTCCAACCTACAGGTGCACGGACAGCAGGCAGTCCCCGATTGTGGGGACTTACAGGTCGATCTTGCACAGGTTGAATGGATGCACAGTGCGCGGTGTGGGGGCGGGCCTCGCTTGTCCCTCATCTGGACAAAGTCTCCGGGGACTACGTCCAAAACGGGGCAATACCCATGCCCTTCATCCCGCGTTGTCCAGCAGGTAGGGTGTGCACACCGACTTATGCACCAGGAGGAGGCCATGCCAGCCAACGCACCGGCCGGTGCTGGCCACGTTGTGCTGCTCGGCGATTCGGTGTTCGACAACGCGGCCTATGTTGCGGGCGGGCCCGACGTCGTGACGCAGCTTCAACGGCTGCTCCCGTCCGGGTGGCGGGCCACGCTCCTGGCCGAAGACGGCGCCATCATCTCCAGCATCGCCGGACAGCTCCGCTCGCTGCCGGCAGACGCCACGCACCTTGTGGTCAGCGTCGGCGGGAACGATGCCCTGGGATTCGCTTACCTGCTGGATGACCCGGTCGGATCAGCGGCTCAGGCCTTTGCCACCTTCGCCGATGCCCAGGACAGCTTCGCGGCCGGCTACGCGGCGATGCTGGAAGCGGTGGCAGCGAGAGGGTTGCCCGCAGCCCCCTGCACCATCTACGACACCCCGCCATCCGCCCCTAACCAGCGCGTCATCAAGGCGGCAGCGTCCCTATTCAACGACCGCATCACCCGCGAGGTCTTCACCCGGGGATTCGACCTGCTGGACCTGCGGCTCGTCTGTTCCGAGGACGGCGACTATGCCAACCCGATCGAACCCTCTGTTCAAGGCGGCCAGAAGATTGCGCAGGCCATCTGCGCCTTCCTGTTCCCAAACCGGGCTGCGCCCCGGTCCACGGTTGTCGGTGCCTGACGGTTTGCCAGTGCCTTCGACGTTACTGGCCCGACGGCATCTGTGCAGGTTCCGTTGGCGCGGCGACGCCGGTCTCGTCCGCCAGTTCCGCGCGGCGCCGGCCGGCGCCCTTGACGCCAAAGCGGTAGGCCAGGAACAGCAGCGCGATCCAGGCGCAGCCCACGATCAGCGCAACCCGCGTGTCCGGCATGATGCCCAGCAGCACCACAATGAACACCATGAACGCCAGCGCCAGATAGGACGCGACCGGCCAGAACGGCACCGGGAAGTCCGACGTCGGCAGCCCCTTTCGTGCGATCTCCCGCTTCATCGCGATGTGCGAGAGCAGGATCATCAGCCAGACCCAGACAGTGGCAAAGGTCGCGATCGACGCCACGATCAGGAACAGGGACTCGGGCAGCAGCGCATTGAGCACGACGCCGGCCAGTAGCACCGCTGCCATCGTCGCCACCGTCATCCACGGCACACCGTGGCGGGAAATCTTCGCGAAGGCCTTGGGCGCGTGGCCCTGCTCGGCCAGCCCGTACATCATCCGGCCCGCCCCGAAGGTGTCCGAGTTAATAGCGGAGATGGCGGCCGTGATCACCACCGCATTGAGGATGTGCGCGGCCGCTGGGATGCCCAGCATGTCGAAGATTTGCACGAACGGGCTGGTGGAACCATCGATCCGGTCCCAGGGCGAGATCATCATCAGCACGGCCAGCGTGCAGACGTAGAACAGCAGGATCCGCAGTGGCACGGTGTTGATCGCGCCCGGAATCGCCTTCTTGGGGTTCTCCGCCTCGCCGGCCGTGATGCCGATCGTCTCGATGCCGCCGAAGGCGAACATTACGATCGAGAAGGAGGCCAGCAGCCCCCAGAACCCGTTGGCGAAGAAGCCGCCCGAACCCAGCATGGTTTCCAGTCCGGGGTTGGACCCGGCCGGCAGCCCGAAGCCGAAGATGATGATCGCTGCACCGCCGAGGATCATGGCGATGATCGCCAGGACCTTGACCAAGGACAGCCAGAACTCGGTCTCGCCGAAGACCTTGACCTTGACCAGATTGATCGCGGCAATGAAGAACACGACAGCGAGGATCCAGATCCAGCGTGGCACGTCGGGGAACCAGAAGCCCATGTAGATGCCGAACGCGGTGACATCTGCGATCGCCACGATGGCCATCTCGAAGGCGAACGTCCAGCCGGTGATGAAGCCGGCGAACGGGCCCAGATAGCGGCTGGCATACTGGCCGAACGACCCCGAGACCGGGTGCCGCACCGCCATCTCGCCCAGCGCCCGCATCACCAGGAATACCGCGGCCCCGCCGATCGCGTAGGCCAGCAGCACGGCCGGCCCGGCAGCCTGGATGGCGGCGGCCGAACCGTAGAACAGCCCGGTGCCGATGGCGGAGCCGAGGGCCATGAACCGGATGTGGCGAACGGTCAGGCCCCGCGCGAGCGCGGAAGCAAATTGCGGCATGGAAGAACAACCTTGCTGGAGGGGAAGCGGTGGCGGCGAAAATGCGGCCAATCAATTCTACGCCCCGCCGGCAATCTGGCCGTCCGCGCCGCTTCCGCGGTACGGACGTCGACGTCGTGCCGTCTTTGCAGCGGACAGGGACGGAATGGCAGAATTAACGTGTCCACGGCCATCAGGCCGCGGGCTTTTTCTGTCTTTTGATCTTGAGAGGATCTGATGTCCACTCCCGGTGACAGTCCCGGGCATAGTCCATGCCCCCTGCTGATGCTCGAACACGCTCCGAGAAAAGCAGCAGGGGGTGCCCCTCAGTGGAAGTAATCTCGATCCTCGGCGGCTTGCTGCTGGTGGCCGGCTGCGGCTTGTTCGTTGCGGCCGAGTTCTCCCTCATCACGGTCAACCGCAACGCGGTTAGGGATGCTGCCGATGCCGGCGACAAAAAGGCCGTCGGCGTCCTGAAGGCGATGAACTCGCTTTCCACCCAGCTGTCCGGCGCCCAATTGGGCATCACGCTGACCAACTTGGGCATCGGCTTCCTCGCCGAACCGGCAATAGCCGCGCTGGTACTGGGCCCGCTGATAGAAGCAGGGCTGGCCGAGCCTGCAGCCCGCTCAGTGTCCATCACCATCGCCTTGGTCCTGGCAACGGTGTTGACCATGGTCTTCGGCGAACTGGTCCCGAAGAACTTGGCGATCGCCAAGCCGCTGGGCACCGCACGAGCCGTATCAGGCTTCCAGCGCGGATTCAGCGCCGTCACCAAACCACTGCTCGTATTCTTCAACGGCACGGCCAACAAGCTGGTCCGGGCCATGGGCATTGAACCGCAGGAAGAGCTCGCGTCCGCCCGGTCCGCCGAGGAGCTGACCGTTCTGGTGCGGCATTCGGCCCGGCAGGGCGTGCTGGCGGAGGAGACCGCGGAACTGGTCCGCCGGTCGTTCGCGTTTGGCACCCGCCGCGGCCATGACGCGATGACGGCTCGGACCCGGATGGTCTCTGTCGCCCCCGACCAGAGCGTCCAGGAGATGCTCGACACGGCCGCTGCCAGCGGCCACTCCCGCTTCCCGGTGATGGAGCCGGGCGCCCATCAGGTGCTGGGCATCGTGCACATCCGCCGCGGCCTGGCCGTGCCCTTTGCCGACCGCGGCCTCCGCACCGTCACCGAGATCATGGATGCCCCGACGCTTATCCCGGACACCGTTGAACTCGACGACCTGATGGACACGCTGCGGGCCGGCGGCCTGCAGATGGCTGTCCTGATCGACGAAACCGGCGATGTCGCTGGCCTGATCACCTTGGAAGACCTTGTCGAGGAGCTCGTGGGTGAAGTCCTGGACGAACACGACCCTGATGACGGCAGCAGCGAACGTCTGCCGTTCGGTGTGTGGCGTCTGGACGGGGCCCTGCGTCCCGACGAGGCGACCGAGATCCTGGGACATGCCGTTCCGGAGGGCACCGAGTACGACACCCTTGCAGGCCTGGTCACCCTCCATTTGGGCCGCATCGCCGCACCCGGCGACGCAGTCGAACTGGTGACGGAGCATGCCCACGGCCACCCGGCTGCCAACGTGGAGCTGTGCGTCGAGGAGATGGACGGCGCACGGATTGCAAAGATCCTGGCCACCGCCACGCCCCTCGTCACCGAAGAAGAGGTGCGCTAAATGGACGCCGCCGGAATCATCCTGACCATCGTCCTTCTCGCCGCGAACTTCTTCTTCGTAGGCGCTGAATTTTCCCTCATCGCCGCACGGCGAAGCATCGTCGAACCCCAGGCGGAGCAAGGCGGACGGGCCGCCAAAATGACCCTGTGGGCCATCGAAAACGTCTCGCTGATGATGGCCGGCGCTCAGCTGGGCATCACCGTGTGCTCGCTGGCGCTGGGCTACGTCACCAAACCCATGGTGGTCTACGCCTTGGAAGGGCCTATCAACGCTTGGGGAGTCCCCACAGCGCTGGTCGACCCGATCGCGTACGCCGTTGCTTTGAGCGTGGTGACGTTCCTGCACGTGGTGCTCGGCGAGATGGTGCCGAAGAACATCGCCTTGGCCGGACCGGAGCGGATGGCCTTCATCCTGGGGCCCGTGCTGGTGGTGGTTGTCCGCATTCTGCAACCGCTGCTGTGGTGCATGAACGCCCTCGGCAACGGCATCCTGCGCCTGTTCAAGGTGGAGCCTAAGAACGAGGTCGCCAGCACCTTCACCCGGAACGAGGTGGCAGGGTTGGTCGAGGAATCACGTGAAGGCGGGTTGCTGGACAAGCAGGATGAACAGCTCCTGCTCGGCGCCCTGACCTTCGAGGAGCGGTCGGTCGAAAGCATCGTGATCCCGCTCGGCAGGGTCACCACGCTGCCGTTCGGATGCACCCCGGAGCAGATCGAACAGGCGGCCGCCAACGGTTTCTCCCGCTTCCCCGTTCGGTCCGCGAGCGGAAAGCTGGACGGCTATGTCCACGTCAAGGACCTGCTTGGACTCGATGCCGCTGCCCGGGACCAGCCTGTGCCGGCCAGCCTAATCCGCGACCTGCCGCAGGTGAGCTTGACCGCCGCGCTGCGGTCCTCGTTGCACCGGATGCAACGCGAAGGGGCGCACTTGGCACTTGTCGTCGACGACTCCGGCCATCCGTACGGAATCGTGACGCTCGAGGACATGCTGGAAGAGCTCGTCGGCCAGATCCGCGACGACAGTCGAAGCGCGCACCGGGCCTGACGTCGCACTGCCCGACGGCGGTGCCCACCGGGAGCCGCCCCTGACCTAGAGAGCCGGGCGCTCTTTGTCGCGCATGGCGGCGTGCGGGGTGTGGTCCGCGCCCCAGCTGGCGAGCAACCGGAGGCGTTCCGCGGAGGGGCTGCCTGGTTCTGCGGTGTAGACCATCAGGACCAGCCCGGGCTCTGCGGTGATGGCGAGTTCTTCGTAAGCCAGGGTGAGCTCGCCGACCACGGGATGATTGAACCGCTTGGTACCGGTGCCGTGGGTGCGCACGTCGTGGGCGGCCCACAACCGGCGAAAGGTCTCGCTCTGCGTGGAGAGTTCACCGACCAGATCCTGAAGTGTCCGGTCGTGTGGATCGCGGCCCGCTTCCGTGCGCAGGATGCCGACGCACATGCCGGCGAACAGCTCCCAATCGGGGTAGAAGGACCTGGCGGTCGGGTCGAGAAACTGGAAGCGGGCGAGGTTGGGGGTGCGTCCGCCGTCGCCGATCACAGGGGAGTAGAACGCGCGGCCCAGCGCATTGGTCGCGAGCAGGTTCTGGTACGGGTCGCGGACAAAAGCGACGCCGTCGGTGATCGCTTCCAGCGCCCATTGCAGGCTTGGCCGCGCCGCCTGTTGCGCGGTAGCCCGCCGGCGGGGGCGTCCGGAAGCGGGGATGCCGTCGGCCGTCCGCGCGAGGTCGAAGAGGTGGGCGCGTTCCGTGTCGTCTAGCCGGAGTGCTTTGGCCACCGCTTCCAGGAAGGACGCCGAAGCCCCGGCGATCGCGCCGCGCTCGAGTTTGGCGTAGTACTCCACGCTGACGCCAGCGAGCAGTGCCACCTCGGTGCGCCGGAGCCCGGGGACGCGGCGATTCATGCCACCGGGCAGCCCGGCCTCTTCCGGCGTGATCTTCGCCCGGCGGGACATCAAGAAATCCCGTACCTCCGCCCGATTGTCCATGCTTTCAGGGTAGGCGAAGGCGGCGCAGCGAAGGGTGCCCTGTCGGTACACCCTTCGACAGGGACTCCCGCGGGCACGTTGGCACCGGTTGACTGGGGTGTACCAACGAAAGGAGCACTCCTCATGCGTGGAGTTGTGATGTATGCCCCCGGAGATGTCCGGGTCGAAGACCGTGAGAAGCCCACCATCCTGGAGCCAACCGACGCCATCATCCGGGCAGCGGCAGTCTGCGTCTGCGGTTCGGATCTATGGCCGTACCGGGGGATCGAGAAGCTCAACGGCCCGACGCCGATGGGGCACGAATACGTCGGCGTGGTTGAAGAAGTCGGCGCGGAGGTCCGCAACGTGGAGGTCGGCGACTTCGTCGTCGGTTCCTTCGTCGCGTCCGACAATACCTGCGAGATCTGCCAAGCAGGCTACCAGTCCCGCTGCGTGCACAGCGTGATGATGGGCTCCATCGGAACCCAGGCCGAACTGATTCGGGTGCCGCTGGCCGACGGCACGCTGGTCCGCACTCCGGGAGCGCCGGATGAGGATCTCATTCCGTCGCTGCTGGCGGCCTCTGACGTGCTGGGCACCGGATGGTTCGCAGCCGTAGCCGCCGAGGCGGGACCCGGGAAGACCGTGGCCGTGGTTGGAGATGGAGCCGTTGGACTGTCGGCTATCCTGGCCGCCAAGCAGTTGGGCGCAGAGCGCGTCATCGCCATGTCCCGCCACGCCGACCGGCAGGCACTGGCCCGGGAATTCGGCGCCACCGACATCGTCGAAGAGCGCGGCGAGGCCGGCATCGCGAAGATCAAGGAGCTCACCAACGGACTCGGCGCCCACTCCGTCGTCGAGGCCGTCGGCACCCAGGAGTCGATGGAGCAGGCGATCGGTGCCACCCGTCCCGGCGGACACATCGGCTACGTGGGTGTCACCCACGACGTGAAACTGGACGGCCTCGGCTTGTTCTTCTCCGGCGTCCACCTCCACGGAGGGCCCGCCCCGGTGCGCCGGTTCCTGCCCCAGCTCATTCAGCTCATTTGGGACCGCAAGATCGAGCCCGGCAAGGTTTTCGACCTGACGCTCCCGCTCGAAGACGCCGCCAAGGCGTACCGCGCGATGGATGAACGGACCGCCACCAAGGTCTTGCTCTCGGTTTAGTCCGTTTCGCGCCCGTCGCGCCCATCAGTCCGGGGGCATCAGGCGTCAGCCGAATGCCCCCGGACGCAGCGAAAGGAATGTCCATGAGCACGCAGATGCAACCCCAGAAGGCCACCGTTAAAGGTCCGGCCGAATGGTTTACCGGCGACGCCTACTTCAACCAGTACTACGTCGGCGAAGAACCCTCGCGGACCCGGCTCAACCTGGTCCGGTTCACTCCCGGTGCGCACACCGCCTGGCACAAGCACGCCGTCGGACAGACCCTGCACGTGACCGAAGGCTTTGGCTACGTCCAGTCCCGGGGCGAAGAACTCATCGAAATCCGGCCCGGCGACACCGTCTATACCCCGGCCGGAGAATGGCACTGGCACGGCGCCACCGCCGACAACTTCATGTGCCACCTCGCCCTCTGGGAAGCCCCCAAACTTGGCAGCGACGAACCGGAAACCACCTGGGGTGACAAGCTCACCGACGGCGAGTACCCATTGTCCTGAAACCCCTTGACCGCGCGCCCAGCGAGGACTAATCTACAACCAAATGGTTGTAGATCAAGCTAGCGACACTGAGATGGACCGCCTCTTCCAGGCGCTCGCCGATGCCACCCGCCGCGACATCGTGGCGAAGGTGCTTACCGGGGAGTTCTCGGTGTCGGGGCTGGCAGCGGGCTACACCATGAGTTTCGCCGCAGTGCAGAAGCACGTGGCGGTGTTGGAGCGGGCTTCTCTGGTGGTGAAGGAGAAGCGCGGCAGGGAGCAGATGGTGCGGCCTCATCTTGAGGGAGTGCGGAGAGCGCGTCGGCTGCTCGATCAATACGAGATGCTCTGGCAGCAACGGATTGCGCGGATCCAGGACATTCTCGACGAATAGAAAGGACGCCATCATGTCGGTTATCGATGTCATCAAGGACGAGGACGCGCTGAAGTTCACGATCGTGGCCGAGTTCGACGCCCCCGTGGAGCGGGTGTGGCAGATCTGGGAAGACCCGCGCCAGCTCGAACGCTGGTGGGGCCCGCCCACCTGGCCTGCCACTTTCGACAAGCACGAATTCAGGCCGGGCGGCAAGGCCAGCTACTACATGACCGGGCCGGACGGCGAGAAGGCAGCCGGTTGGTGGAAGTTCACCTCCATTGAAGCGCCCAACCAGCTTTCCTTTGAGGACGGATTTGCCGATGACGACGGCGAGCCCGTTGCGGACATGGGCACCACCTATGCCACAGTGACGCTGGAATCCATCGACGGCCGCACCCGGATGACCACCGAATCGCGGTTTGAATCCGCCGACCAGTTGCAGAAAATGCTCGAGATGGGCATGACCGAAGGCATGCAGGAAGCCATGGGGCAGATCGACGCCGTCCTCGCGGAAACCGCAGCGGTCTGACGGGCAACCGTCACCGATTCGGGCAGTGAGGCGCCCCCCGGACCAGCGCCCCACTCCCGCCTGATCCGGTGGGTTCACCAGTCCGGGTGTTCGGTCAAGGGCCCATGACCGGCGGACGTTCTGGTTGCATACTGGAGTGCATGAGCGATACCACGCGGACCTTCGCCGCGATTGCCATTATCTACAATCCCAACAGCACCGGTAACGCACCGAAGCTTGCTGAGGAGCTCCGCGATGAGCTGCAGGGCTTGCTTCCCGACCGACCAGAGATCGAACTGCAACCGACCGGCCATGCCGGCCACGCGGTCGTGCTGGCCCGTGATGCGGCGGCCCATACCCGCGACGTTCTCATCGTGTCGGTCAGCGGCGACGGCGGGTATAACGAAGTAGTCAATGGCGTGATGCAAAGCGGCAACCCGAACGCGGTGTGCGCCGTCATGGCGGCAGGGAATGCGAACGACCACCGGCGGACCACGGGTACGATGCCGCTGGCTGAAGCCATCTCCTTGGGGCGGACGAGGCATATCGACTTGCTGCGCATCCACACTGGCCAGGGACCGGACGCACCGGGAGAATACGCGCACTCCTATGTCGGATTCGGCCTGACGCCGGTCATGGCAATTGACCTGGAAAAGGGGAGTAAGGGTGCCCTCAAGGAGATGTTCTCCGTGGTGCGGACGTTTTCAAAGTTTCAGCCCTTCGAGATACGTCAAAGCGACGGAAAGCGCCGCAAGTTCGACAGCATCGTCTTCGCGAACATAGCCGAGATGGCGAAGTACGCCACGCTCAGCGAGGCGGATGACAAGCTTTCCGATGGAAAATTCGAAGTGGTTATCTTTCCCCACATGTCCAAGTGGCGGGTACTGCTGAAGGCACTGCGCGCCACCACCCAGGGGCTGGGGGACCAGCCAAGCGTGAGCAGCTACGAGTTCACTACGCTTAAGCCCCTGCCGTACCAGGTCGACGGCGAGGTGAAATCTGTTGACGCAGGGACATTCGTCAAGGTCGAGAGCGCCCCGGCCGCCCTGCAGACCCTCGGGTGAGCGTTGATGGCCTCTCGCCAGGCCCCTTTCCGCGTCAGGCGGCGGGGGCCGGTTGCGTCGTGGTGAACCGCCGGCGGTACTCGGTGGGCGTGATGCCCAGCTGGCGGGAGAAAACGCGGCGAAGGGTCTCGTCGCTGCCGAACCCGCTGCGCTGGGCAGCAGCCGTGATGCTGCAGCCGTCGACCAGAAGTTGCTGCGCACGGTCCAGCCGCACCCGTTCCACCCAGCGGGCCGGCGTTGTGTTCAGTTCGGCCTGGAACAGGCGGGTCAGGTGCCGGGGACTCACCGCCGCGGCCGCCGCCATCGCGGGAAGGCTGTACTCTGCCGTCGGGTCGGCCAGGACCGAGGTGGTCAGTGCCTCCAGCACGCTGTTCCGGGACGGGAGCGCCGGGAGGGTGGAGTACTGCGACTGCCCGCCGGGGCGCTGCATGAACACCACCAGTTCGCGGGCAATCCTGCGCGCCGCGGCCGGCCCATGGTCGTTCTCCACCAGGGACAGGGTCAGGTCGATGCCGGCGCTGATGCCCGCAGAGGTGATAAACCGGCCGTCGTGGACGTGGATGACATCCGGCTCGACCTGCACCTTGGGGTAACGGAGGGCAAGGGTTTCGGCATACCGCCAATGGGTGGTCGCCCTGCGGCCGTTCAGCAAACCGAGTTCGGCGAGCACGAAGGCGCCGGTGCAGACCGAGGCGACCCGCTGCGACCGCTCGGCGAGCAAGGCAACAGAGGCGAGCAGTCCGTCGTCGAGCGGGTGCTGTGCGAGCAGGTCCCCGCCGGCAACCATCACAGTGTGGAGCGGCCCGGCATCGGCCGCAGCCGTGGTGCCGGACAGGGTGAGCCCGGAGGAGGTGGTGACCGTGCCGCCGGATGGGGAAACCAACACGGGTTCATAGGGGTGGCCGGCCAGCACCGCCTGGTGCAGCACCTCGCCGGGGCCGGTCACATCGAGCATGGTCACCCCGTCGAAAACGATCACGCCCACCCGGTGCGTCATGGCCGAATTTGTGGTTTTCGTGGCTGAAGAGACATGGCACTAGCGTACGCGAGCGGGCGAGGATGGAAGGAACAGAACCGAGAGAAAGGGTTACACATGGCTGAATCAATTGCCGGCGTGCAGATTCCGGACAGCGTCCTCGCCCGTGAGGCTACCGAGCTGGTCCGTGAGGCAGCATCCCCGCTGATCTTCGACCACTCCCGGCGTGTGTTCGTCTTCGGCTCCCTGCGCGGACGTGAGCAGGGCTTGGAATTCGACCCGGAGTTGCTCTATGTCGGGGCCATGTTCCACGACCTGGGCCTGACCGAGCGCTTCCGGCGCACCGACCAGCGCTTCGAAATCGACGGGGCCGACGAAGCGCGCCGCTTCCTGACGTCCCACGGCATCACCGCCGAGTCAGCAGACCGGGTGTGGAACGCCATCGCCCTGCACACCACCCCGGAAATTCCGCTCCACATGGCGCCGGAGGTCGCGCTGGTCACCCGCGGCGTGGAACTGGACGTGCTGGGCATCGGCTACGACGCCATCACGGACGAACAGCGCGCCGCCGTGGTTGCCGCGCACCCACGGCCGGACTTCAAGAACCAGATCCTCGCCGCTTTCACCGAGGGCATCAAGGACCGCCCGGAAACCACGTTCGGCAACGTGAAGGCCGACGTTCTGGCCCACTTCGTGCCCGGATTCCAGCGCGGGGATTTCGTCGAGGTCATCAAGAGCAACGACTGGCCGGAGTAGGCACCGCGGCCCTGATGGGCGCGATACCGGAGAAGGATCACGACGGCGGTGCGCACCGCCGTCGTGATCCTCCTTCCGCTGGGCGGCGGCAGCGCCCGGAGGGCTACGATTCAGACATGAACGACCGGATCACCCTGCGTTTCCTGGCCTCGCCGACCGATGTCTCGGAGGACGGCACCACGGTTCAGGCCGGCCGGGTGCTGGAGTGGATCGACAAGGCCGGCTACGCCTGCGCCACCGGCTACAGCGGCAGCTACTGCGTCACCGCCTACGTGGGCAACGTGCACTTCACCCGGCCCATCCGCAACGGAGACCTGATCGAAGTGGACGCCCGCATTGTCCACACCGGACGCTCCAGCATGCAGGTGGTGGTCACGGTCGACGCGGCCGATGTGCGCGAGCGCGAGTTCCGGCCCGCGATGGACTGCATCCTGGTGTTCGTGGCGATGGGCGAGGACGGCCGCCCGAAAGCGATCCCGCAGTGGTCGCCGTCGGACGACGAATCAGCGCGGCTGGCCGAGGGCGCTGCCGGCCGGATCGCCGCGCGGGCGGAAATCCGGGACGCCATGCGCGCGCAGGCCTACACGGAGGCGGGCACCACGCCCACTGAGCAGTTCAGGTTCCTGGCCGCTCCGTCGGACGTGAACTGGGGCGGGAATGCGCACGGCGGCATCGTGATGCGCTGGATCGACGAAGTGGCTCGGGCCTGCGCCATGTCCTGGTGCGGCCGGGACGCGGTGGCCGTCTACTCGGGCGGCATCCACTTCCTGAACCCCATCCACATCGGCGACCTGGTAGAGGCGGAGGCCCGGCTTATCCACACCGGCCCGCACAGCATGCACATCGCCGTGCACGTCCGAGCCCGAGACCCGCGCGGCGGGGAATGGCGGCCCACCACCCAGTGCATGACCATCTTTGTCGGCAGGAACGACGCCGGCCACGCGGCCCAGGTGCCGCAGTTGGTGCTGCGCACCGAGGAGGACCTCCGGCTCGACGAACACGCCAAGGACCTGATGCGACGCCGCGCCGAACTGCCGCCCCTGCAATTCGCCGTCGAGCGGACGTACTAGCACGCGCCTCAGTCGAAACTGGCTCCCGCCAGCCGAAACTGGCCCCTGCCGGAAGCATCCAGCCCCGGCGACGCCACGCCATCGCAGGTCCGGTGTTGTGGCCCTTTCGGTCGCCCCGGCACCGGTACAGCTTCCGGGATAGTGTTGCCAAGCGGAGAAGCAAGGAGAGGCACATGGCGAGCAAGGAGAAGGGGAGCCCAAGGGTGCCCCAACAAGCACAAACACGTCATGGTGCAGAGCAGGATAAGCCGGGGAAGCGCTTTGACCAGCTATCCCAGGCCCAGATCCTCAATGAGGGACTCGATGTGCAGCTTGACGGCGCAGGCTCCGGGGATGAAGAGGCGGTCCGTCAGCTGCGTCGGCTCAGCCGTCGGCGTCAAGCGGTTGCCTTCCGGCTGCTGCCGAAGGACCAGGCGGTGCGGGTCTTTGAGCGGCTGGACCCCGCGCTGCAGGCCGACCTGTTGGACGGACTGCAGGATGCGCAGGTGGCCGCGTTCTTCGACAGGCTTGCGCCGGATGACCGGGTTACTCTGATCGACGAAGTGCCTGCGACTGTGGCGCAACGGCTGATGCGCGGTTTGACGGAGGAGCAGCGGGACCTGACCTCCGTGGTCTTGGGGTATCCGCGGGGTTCGATCGGCCGCCGGATGAGCCCGGAGTTCATCTCTACTACCCCGGACCTGACCGTCGGCCAAACCTTGGAACGGCTGCACCGACGGCTGATTGACGCGGAAACGGTGTACGTTCTTCCGGTCACGGACGCTGGGAAGCGGCTGGTGGGATTGGTCAGCCTCCGGCAGCTCCTCGCCGCGGAACCAGACACTAGGGTGGACGCCATCATGGGCGACGCCTACTGCCAAACGGCCACTACACCTGAGGAAGATGCGGCACGCCTGTGCACGGGACGCAAACTACTGGCCCTCCCCATCGTGGACAGTGAACGGCGGGTTGTCGGGATCCTCACGATGGACGACGCGCTGCGCATCCTCGAAGACGCAGAGACCGAGGACCAGTCACGCATCAGCGGCAGCGAGCCGCTGCGCCGTCCCTACCTGTCCACGCCGATTTTCAGGATCGTCAAGTCCCGCGCGGTGTGGCTGCTGGTGCTGGCGGTGGGGGCGACCCTGACTGTCAGCGTGCTGGAAGTCTTCGAAGCCACCATTGCCCAGATGGTGGTGTTGTCGCTCTTCGTTCCGCTCCTGATTGGCACGGGCGGAAACACCGGCAACCAGGCGGCCACGACCGTGACCCGGGCGCTGGCACTCAAAGAGGTCACAACCGGCGACCTGCTCAAGGTAGTTGGCAAAGAGGTGCGCGTAGGGGCAACGCTGGGCCTGCTGATCGGCGGGCTAGGGTTCATCGTCGCGGCCGCCTTCTACGGGCTCGCTATCGGACTGGTCATGGGCGTATCGCTGCTGGCCATTTGCACCATGGCGGCAGCGGTTGGGGGCCTGATGCCGATGCTGGCGCGGTTCCTCAAGGTTGACCCCGCGGTTTTCTCCAACCCGTTCATCTCTACCTTCGTCGATGCTGCCGGGTTGCTGGTGTACTTCCTGATTGCCCGTTCAGTCCTGGGGATCTGACAAGACGCCCGCGGGTAAGAGGCCGTAGGCTACGGGCATGGCCATCATTTACGACGCGGTGCTGAACCCCTCCAAACAGGATCTCCTGAAAGCGTGGCTGCCGGAGCAATCCTGGTTCGAGGAACTCGGAGCTGACGCGGCCGAGCTTGAGCATCTCGGGGCCTTCCGCTTTGACGACCCGGCCGGCGAAGTAGGGATGGAAACGCACCTGCTCCGCACTGCCGAAGGGGCCGTTGTGCACGTCCCGTTGACCTACCGCGGCGCCCCGTTGCCCGAGGCGGAAGATTTCCTGGCCGCAACCATGGTGCACTCGGTGTTGGGAGACCGCTGGATCTATGACGCCTGCGCGGACCCGGTCTACGCCACCGCGCTCGCCACCGTCATCGTGAAGGGCGGCGTCGGTGCAGAGCAGTTCCTGGACGTGGACGGAAAGCTCGAACCGCTGACCGGGGCCCTCCCGGTGCGCGGCAGCGGCGGCGCCGGCGGCATCGTCCCTGAGATCACGACGGCGGTGCCCGCCACCTCCGGCAGCGTCACCAGCATCGACGCCAGTCCGCTGACACTGACGGTCTACCGCATCCTTGACCCCAACGAGCAGCCCGGCACGGCCCTGAAACTGACCTGCTCGCTGCCCGGCCGGCCGCCGCTGATCCTCGCTTCGGCCTGGTGAGTGGAGCCAGGGGACAAGCATTGGGTCTGCGTGCCGCCGCTTTCCGCTACCGCTTTAAGGAGAGTCTCTTCCTGTTCCCGGCGCTGGTGATGCTGGCCGGCATCGCACTGGCGGTAGCCGCCACCGCCGTCGACAACGCACTCGGCCACGATGCTGCTGTGCCGCTCACGCTGGCGATGAGCAGCAATGCCGCCACCTGGCTGCTTTCCACCGTCGCCGGCGCGATGATCACCACCGTGGGTGTGGTCTTCTCGCTCACCGTGGTCAGCCTGCAGTTGGCCAGCGATCAGTTCTCGCCTCGCGTGATGCGCTCGTTCATCCGCGATCGACTGAGCCAAGCCGTCATCGGACTGCTCGTTGCCACCTTCTTCTACTGCGTCCTCATCCTGCCCAGCCTGAGCGGGGACCCCTCCGAGCCGGCACCGCGGGTGTCCTTGACCATCGCCGTCGTCCTCACACTGGTGACCGTGGTGGGGATCATTGTCCACCTGGACCACCTCGCCCGGGGACTGCAGGTCGGCAACGTCGCCCGAGTCATCGCGGCAGAGGGCCAATCGGTCGTTGCGGTGCTGGATCGAGTGCCCGCTGGCCTGGAGCGCGTAGACCCCGGAGAAGTCCATGTTCCCGCGGACGCCGCCGTCATCCGCGCCCCAGTCGGCGGATGGATCAGCCAGATGGACAGCGCCCAGATTCTGCGGGCAGTGCCTGCCGGAACCACGGTAAGGATGGAGACCCGCGTGGGTGCTTACATCCATGCAGGTGAACCGATGTTCACGGTGTGGCCGCCGCCACCGACGCCCAGCCAGGAAAAGCTTGCCGGATCGATTGAAGTAGCCGACTCGCGGACCATGCTGCAAGATGTCGACTTCGCTATCCGGCAGCTCGTTGACATAGGCCTCCGTGCCCTCAGCCCGGCCATCAATGACCCGACGACCGCAGTGGAGGTCGCCCTGAGACTGGGCAGCCTCCTGCGGACACTCCTTGCTGCCCCGCTTGCTCCGGAAGCGCTGAAGGACGAAGCCGACCGGGTACTCGTGCAGCCCTGGAACCTTGACCATGCCGAATACATCGACCACGCCTTCGACCAGCTCCGTCAGACATGCCTGGACCAGCCGGAGGTGGTTGCCGCGCTCCTGCGAGTCCTCCGGATGCTCATCGTCCACGTCCAAGCCGAGGGCCACCCCGAGCGCGCGGCAGCCCTGCACCGGCAAAAGCAATTACTCCTTGAAGCTCTGCGGGACCAGCCCGGTCTGCACCCCGAGGACCTCCGACGGCTGCAGTCGCTTTCCTCGGATGAGACGGACCCCGCCGACCACAGCCGGTAGCTAACAGCTACCTCTCGCCCTCTCCGGCTACGGCTGCCGGGAAGCGCGCTTCCTGCGCAGGATGAGCCCGGCAGCGACTCCGGCGGCAACGACCAGGACCGCGCCCAGGCCCCAGGTGAGGGCCGGCACCGCAGCCGGGCCTTCGCCGTCGTCCGCCACTGCCACCATGGTCGGCGCTCCCGCCTGGTTGTCTACCGGTTCGGCCACCGCGGATTTGGCGGCCGCGGCCGTTGCCTCCGGTTCGGCCGTGCCGGGACCCGGCTCGACGTCGCCGACCAGATCCAGGGTCAGCGTGTAGGGGATCTCCGTTTCCTTCGCGTCCTCGAAGTACAGCGGGTCCACCGCGACCTGGACGTAGTAGTCGCCGGCCAGATACAGGGTGCGCACGTCGTGGATGCCCTCAGCGGCGTTGCGGTAGCGCACCGGTGAGGTGAAGTTTGCCGCCACCTGGGTACCCGGGTCGGCCATGGAGGTCATGCCGTAGGCTCCCGTGGAGGTGCCGTCGGTGATGCTCACCGGCTGCCGCAGCGGATTGGCTATGCCCAGCTGCAGGTAGGACGGATTGTAGATGTCCTTCTGGTAGTCGCCGAGTTTGGCGACGGCGCGCAGCTGTTGCCCGTAGTCCACCGGCATCTTGTAGAAGTGCACCTCGCCCGGAATGAGCGTGGCCTGGTAGCTGCCGCCGGCCAGTTCGGGGGCTGAGTTGAAGCTGTTGCCCGGGGCAGTCTCCTGCGGTTTGGCGCCCGGTTTCAGCAGATCGAGCTTGGTCACGGCGTCGTATGCTTCGGGCAGGCCGGTGGTGTCCGCCTCCGGTTCGGTCAGGAAGAGCAGCTCCATTGGCAACGGGTCCTTCTTCCAGCCGGGCCCGCTGCGGGTTACGCTAACCACCAGCTCGCCGCCGCCGGCGGACTGTAGGCATTCCTTGTCGCCGCTGCCCATGGCGCCGGTGGAGAGCACCGCGGTGACCGGGCCGTCGGAGAGCCGGGCCTCGTCGCGGGCTTCGCGGACCGAGGTCAGGCATTCCTGCCCGTCCGGGCCGAGGACCTCCAGCTCCAGGCTGCTGTAGGTGGACATGCTGCCGGACCGGATCGCCATCACCATCGAGGCGCTGACGTGGAGGCGCTCGCCGTCGTCCACGTGCACCTTGTAGAACTTGCGCGTGCCGCCGTCGTAAATCCGGTTGCTGCCGGTGGCGAAGGTGTCCAAGTACTGGCCGGTGGAGACGTCCGCGGCGCTGGCCGCACTCTTGCCGCCGGTCACCGGGATGCCGGCGAAGTCGTAGGGGTTCAGAGCGCGGACGGTCTTGATCACCATCTGCTCGCGCAGCGAGTCAGCGTTGTCCGCGTCCGCGTAGGTGCCGCCGGACGCCTTGGCGATGCATTCGAGTTCCTTGCGCGCCTGAGCGTCCACCTTGAACCCGATGGTGTGCATGGCCAGGTCCACGCCGTCCTTGGCCAGGTCCCTCGCCACCTCGCACGGCGGCGGTGGCGAGCAGGTGTCGATGCCGTCGGACACCAGCACAATGCTGCGCGGGCCGTCGTCCGGAAGTTCCGCGGCGGCCCGGCGCAGCGCCTCGCCTACCGGGGTGTAGCCGGCGGCCTTGATCGAGTCGACCTGGTCTAGCAGCTTCCCGGGATCCGCAGTGCCCAGTTCGGACAGCACAGTCACGTCCTTGCAGCCCTCGGCGCGGGCCTCCTGGGAACTGTCCGTGTTGGTGCCGTAGACCATCAGGCCCAGCTGCGACCCCGCCGGCAGGGTTTCCACCAGGTCTCTGGCCGCGGCTTTGGCGGCGTCCATCCGCAGCGTGCCGTGGGCGTCGGCGTCGGGGTTGAGCATGGAGCCGGAAGCGTCCAGGATCAGCATCACCGGCGCCGCCTCTTCGGACCCGGCGGCGGGCGCCTGCGGAACGGACACGTGCGCGACCGGCTCCTGCAGAACGGGCAAGGCGGGCACCTGCGGAACGGGCACGTGCTGCGGCAGGAACATGCTCAGCGCGGTGGCGATGCCCAGTGTGCTCTTCAGGACCATGGTGCTGACACCCACGATCTACCCCCGGATTTTTTTGGTGAAACGTTGATTTGTTCGACTATATCCAGCTTCCTTGAACTTCCAGCGGCGCCCGCCCCGGCGTCGTTCCCCTGTTCGCACAAAGTTTCCGTAGGCACCAGAAACCGGGCCGCCGGCCCCTTCTCGATTTGACCCGCGGGAGCCGCGGCAGATAAGTTTTCGTGGCGTAGGTCACCAGCCGGCCCCTCCGGGGCGAGCGGCGGGGGCTTGCAATCCTTTGGTCGGCTGGGCAACGGTGCCCTGTGTCCGGCCTGTTCGAACGGAAACTCCCGCAGCTACGCAGTCCCACCCCTAAGGAACATGCATGAGCACCACCAGTACCGAACCCCATCTGCGGCGGGCTCTGTCCAGCCGCCACATCCAGCTCATTGCCATCGGCGGGGCGATCGGCACCGGCCTCTTTATGGGTTCCGGCAAAACCATCTCCGTGGCCGGCCCGTCCGTCATTTTCGTCTACATGATCATCGGCTTCATGCTGTTCTTCGTCATGCGGGCGATGGGCGAGCTGCTGCTGAGCAACACCGAGTACAAGAACTTCAGCGACTTTGCCGGCGACATTCTCGGCCCGTGGGCGGCCTTCTTCACCGGTTGGACCTACTGGTTCTGCTGGGTGGTCACCGGCATTGCGGACGTGGTGGCGATCGCGCACTACGTGGCCTTCTGGTGGCCGGATCTGGCGTTGTGGATCCCGGCGTTGGCCTGCATCCTGCTGCTGCTGGCGCTGAACGTGCCCACTGTGCGGGCGTTCGGTGAGACCGAGTTCTGGTTCGCGCTGATCAAGATCGTGGCCATCGTGGCGCTGATCGTGGTTGGCCTGGTCATGATCCTCACCGGATTCGAGCACGACGGCGCCCGCGCCTCCTTCAGCAACCTGTGGGAGCACGGCGGCATGTTCCCCACTGGCTTCATGGGTTTCGTGGCCGGCTTCCAAATCGCCGTGTTCGCCTTCGTGGGCATCGAACTGGTGGGCACCACCGCCGCCGAGACCAAGGACCCGGAGAAGAACCTGCCGCGCGCGGTGAACTCCATCCCGATCCGCATCCTGATCTTCTACGTAGGCGCGCTGATCGTGCTGATGGCCGTGGAACCGTGGACGGCGTTCAGCGCCGACGCCTCGCCGTTCGTCGGCATGTTCGCTCTGGCCGGGCTGGTGGGTGCGGCCGGCGTGGTGAACTTCGTGGTGCTGACCTCGGCAACCTCGTCCGCCAACTCCGGGATCTACTCCACCTCGCGAATGATCTACGGCCTGTCCCAGGAGGGCGACGCGCCGAAGCGATTCGGCAAGCTCTCCGGACGCGGCGTCCCGCGCAACGCCCTGCTGTTCTCCTGCATGTTCCTGCTGGCCGGCGTGGTGCTGCTCTACGCCGAGGGCAGCGTGTCCGAGGCCTTCACCCTGGTCACCACCATCTCGGCGCTGTGCTTCATGTTCGTCTGGACCATCATCCTGCTCAGCTACGTGGTGTACCGCCGCCGCCGGCCGCAGTTGCACGAGGCCAGCAAGTTCAAGATGCCCGGCGGATCCTTCATGCCCTACGTGGTCATGGGCTTCTTCGCCTTCATCCTCTGGGCGCTGACCACCCAGTCGGACACGCTGACGGCCCTGCTGTTCACTCCGCTCTGGTTCGTCGGGCTCGGCATCGGCTACCTGGTGCTGCGCCGCAACCCGGAGCACGCCCGGATCCGCGCCGCCCACGACGCCAAGGTGGCCGAGGAGAAGGCCGACCGCGATGGCCGCGAACGGGAGACCGTCGGCCAGCGGTAGAAGCTGCTCCAACAGCGACTGACCGAAAACGTCCGTTCCCCGGCTCCGGGGAACGGACGTTTCTCATCTTCCAGGTCACTGTGCTGGAACGTCTTTCCGGGCACCTCTTCCCGCCCGCGCCCGAACACGCAAGAATGAACGCGGATCGGAACGAGCAGCATCCACGACGGAAGGCAAACCCATGGCACTGGACCTGAACCCCTACCTGCAGTTCAGCGGCAACGCGGCGGAGGCGATGGACTTCTACCACTCCGTGTTCGGCGGCGAGCTGAACAAGATGACCTACGCCGAGGGAATGAGCGACGACAACCCCGAGACCGCGGCGAACATCATGCACTCGTCAGTCTTCGTGGACCGCGGCTTCCTGTTGATGGCCTCGGACGTGCCGGCCGACATGTCCGCGGCCGACAACGGTTACATATGCCTCAGCTCCAGCGGAGAGGACCCGGACGAGGACGACAAGCTGCGCAGCTACTGGGAGGGCCTGAGCGACGGCGCTAACATCAACCAGCCGCTGGAGCAGGCGCCGTGGGGCGACTACTTCGGGCAGCTCACCGACCGGTTCGGCGTGAACTGGATGGTCAACATCACCGGTCAACAGAACTCCGACGGAGCCCAGTAGCCGGCAGCCGGCAGCGAGGAACACATGGCCATCACGGATTTCGAACGCTACCCGCTCACCTTCGGGCCCAGCCCGGTCCACCACCTGCCCCGGCTCAGCCAGCATCTGGGCGGCGCGCAGCTTTGGGCCAAGCGGGAGGACGTGAACTCGGGCCTGGCCTTTGGCGGCAACAAGACCCGCAAGCTCGAGTACATCGTCCCCGACATCCTCGCCGAGGGCGCCGACACCATCGTCTCCATCGGCGGCTTCCAGTCCAACCACACCCGCCAGGTGGCGGCCGTGGCCGCCAAGCTCGGGCTGAAGGCGCTGCTCGTGCAGGAGAGCTGGGTGGACTGGCCGGATCCGCTCAATGACCGGGTGGGCAACATCCTGCTCTCCCGGCTGATGGGCGCCGACGTGCGGCTGGACCCGTCCGGCTTCGACATCGGCATCCGCGACTCCTGGCAGAACGCCATCGCCGAGGTGGAAGCAGCCGGCGGCAAGCCCTATGCCATTCCGGCCGGCGCCTCGGAGCACAGGCTCGGCGGACTCGGTTTCGCCAATTGGGCCTACGAGGTGCAGCAGCAGGAGCAAGAACTCGGCGTCTTCTTCGACACCATCGTGGTCTGCACCGTCACCGGCTCCACCCACGCCGGCATGATCGCCGGCTTCGCGGCGCTGGAGGACGCCGGCGGCCGTCCGCGCCGCGTGATCGGCGTCGACGCCTCCGCCACGCTGGCCAAGACCCGCGAGCAGGTCGGCCGGATCGCCCGCAACACCGGCAAGCTCATCGGCCTGGAGCGGGACCTGCGCGACGACGAGATCACCGTAATGGAAGGCTGGGCCGGCGACCACTACGGCATCCCGGTCGACTCCACCCTCGAGGCCATGCGGCTCAGCGCCTCGCTCGAAGCGATGATCACCGACCCGGTCTACGAGGGCAAGTCCATGGCCGGCATGATCGACCTGGTCAGCAGCAAGCACATCCCCGCCGATAGCAACGTGCTCTACGCCCACCTCGGCGGCCAACCTGCGCTCAACGCCTACAGCGGCCTGTTTCGAAGCTAGCAAACAACGACGGCGGCGCTCGCCTGAGCGCCGGCGGCTACGGAATCCCGGGTGGCTGGCAGACCCGCGGACATCGACTGTCCGATGGTTACGGCAGTCGCCCCGGTCTGGGCCGGACAGCGGCCCCGGCGTCTTCGGGCCGGAGCTCTACTGGGCTGAGCAGTACCGCGGGTCCGCGCTGCAAAAACCCGTCCGACAGCGGCTGGCAGCGCAAACCGCCGCGTCCGCGCATGGCGGCGTGCGCTCCGGGTGCCAGCATCCGGTCCATCCAGACGCAGGGGTGGGCGTGCCGGCCTCCCCGGAAGCGCACCTGTTGGCCGCGGGATTCCACCGCGAACTCTTCCCCGATGAGTGGCGCCAGTTGGGCTCCCCGGAGCACCACGTTCCGCCGCGCCAGGAGAGGATCAAACGGTGGAAGGTCCAAGTCCCGGGCGATGGCCTCAAGGGACTCCACGGCCATGAAGGTCACCGCCGCATCCATGTGCGCTGCCTTGCCGAAGAACCTGTCGCCCACAATGCCCTTGCCGGCCACCACCTCGGCCCGGTCGCGGTCCTCGGTGGGCACGTCTGCGGCGCCATCCTTGGCCCGGCCAAAGTAGGCATGCCCCGGCGACACCAACAGGTGAAGGATTTCGATGGGGTACCTGTACGTCGTGCTCACGTCACCAGCATTCCGTTAAGCGAGGATCGCTGCAGGTTCTCGGCGCTCTATTGAGAACGGATACTTTCAGCGGGTCAGCTGGATCAAGCTGATGAAAAGAACGGTCACCGCCACAACGGCCAGCACCTGCCACAGCACCACGCTTTTCCGTGCAGCGGGCCTCCGGTGCACTTCGTGCTGGTATTCAACCGCATCAAGGGCCAGACCGATGAGGACGGCACCGCCGAGGTTGATCCACAACCCGTTGCCGCCAAAATCGAAAAGAGTGATGAACAGAAAAATGAAGGCGGTCCAGAGCACGTCCCGGAAGACTTTACCGGCGCCGGAAAACTTCCACTGCAGGTAATTCTTCGGCTTTTGCTGCGTTTCGGCGATGGTCTGGTCATTGGTGGTCATACATTTTCCTCCGGACTTGGCTGCCGTCATTGTGCCACGTCCGCGGGTCGGTTTACGTTCGGGCGAGCTCTACGATCCACTCGGGTGTCTGGCGCCCAAGCTTTTGGTCCGTCACGGTGCGCAGCCTGGCTGCTTGCACCCTGACGCTCTCCTGCTGGGAGGCCTCAGTAGCTCTGGTGGAGGGCGGCTCGGTCTCCACATCCCCAAGAATCGTGACCGGCTGGACCAGGCTGTCGTTCGAGGCGACCTGCAGGATCCGGGCCTCTTCTTCACCGGCCAGCTTGCTCTCCGCGAGAAGGGCTAACACCCCGAGCCCGATCACTCTGCGATCCACGCTGGAGGACATGGCGGCATCCAGTGCCCACTCGGCCCGCTCCCACCATTGGGAACGGCGGTGAGCCTCCGCCTGGGTCTGCATGCTGCGCCAACCAATGAAGGCAGCAATCAGCGCTGCTAAGAGGATGGCCAGCGGACCCAGCGAGCCCAGAACGTCCCACCCATCAGGGCCGTCGCTTCGGACCACAACCTCCACCGGATCGGGAACCTGCTGCGCAACCATGGCTACAATCTAGGCCACGCTTCGGCCATGCGGCAGGAACAGGACGGTGTCGTCGGACTCCGTCTACACAATTGCCCAACGGGGCGCCCCGAGGGCGGTAGTAGACTCCTGCGCGAAAGCTGGGATGATCGGGCCATGAGCAACAACCCACTGATGATTACCTCGGATCTGGCCCGCGCCGCGCGTGCCCTCACGCAGGTTTCCGCCAAGGTCATCGCGAAAAACGCGGGCCTGGATAAACAGCAGCTGCGCGACTTCGAGAAGGGCAACCTCCCGTTGGCGCCGGAGCAGAATGAGCAGCTGCGCCGGGCATTGGGACAGTTCGGCGTCGTTTTCATCGAGGACGACGATCACGGCGGCTACGGCGTCCGCCGCAAGTTCAACGCCAGCAAGGTCAAGCGCCTCGAGACCTGGGAAGGTGAAGGCGGAGCAGCCTCCGAGGACGACATCTAAGGTATTCCCAGTTGCGGCGCAATGTTTCTGCGATCTCCTTCGGCGGAAAATCGGCAACGCGTAGCCGCCATCAAATACCCGTGCCGTGCCAATTCAAGCGTCACCGCCGCAGTGTGGCTGATGCCGGTCAGCTCGATCTTCATACCGCTGTGTGGGTTGGCGTCGCCGCTTGGGAGCGCCGGACTGGGAGGGCTGCATATGTCCAGATGGTGGATAAACGTATCGCCAGAGTGCCAGAAGCCATAGAATCTTGGCGGCCGGAAGCGCCGGCTGTCAGTTGGGGGAGGGCTTTTTGTCGCACACAGTTTTTGCCGAGCCGTCGCGCGTCCGCACACGGTTCCGCTTCGCCGTCATTTTGTTCTGTGCGGGCGCGCTCGTAGCCGGTCTCTTCTCTGGACCCGCGGCAATGGCTGCGCCGGTTGAACTGGCACCGTCGCCTGAAGTCGCGACCGCTGCAGCGGCGCCCACCGCCGTCAATATAGTCAACCCGACAATCGATGCCGACGAAGGGGTGCTCGCTCGGCCGGGAGCAACGGTGTACACCGACGGCGGCCAGTGGGAGAACGCGACAGAACTCGAAATCAGCTGGATCGCAAGCAGCAGCGGCAAGGTTCTGCAAGAAGACTTCCTGCCGGTCGGCGGCCGATCCTACTTCACCATCCCGCAGTCCCTGGGCGGCGACGCCTTGATCGTCAACGTTCTGGGCCGCAACGCCGACGGCTGGCCCGGTAGCCCGGTGGACAACGCAGTGGATGTTCTGAGGGGTGACTTCGCCGCGATCTGGGACGGCGTCATCTCCGGGAAACCGGCTGTTGGCCAAAAGCTCACCGTTACTGCACCGGCACTTACCCCGGCAGGCAAAGTCGCCTACCAGTGGTACCGCGGCCCGCTGAAGATCAGCGGCGCGACCGCTTCCGCCTACACCGTCGTCCCGTCGGACGCCGCGCAGAAACTCTCGGTCAAGGCGATCGCAACCGCTGCCGGCATGAGCCCATTTACCCTGACCTCCGAAACGGTCACTGTCGCCAGGGGCACCTTCACGGCCGCCCCCGCCCCGGCCATCGCCGGCACCGCCAAGGTGGGATCCAAACTGACCGCCAACCCCGGCAACTGGGCTCCCACTGGCGCGGCCCTGGCCTACCAGTGGTACCGCGGCAGCACCCCGATCAGCGGAGCAAAGTACCGGGCCTACACCCCCACGGCAGCGGACAACGGCAAGTACGTGAAGGTGCGCGTCCGTGCCTCCCGCCCCGGCTACATCACGCTGGACCGCTGGTCGGTGTCCCGGAAGGTAGCCGTCGGCTCCATTGCCGCCACGAAGAAGTTGTCCATCTCCGGCTCTCCCCGCTACGGGCAGACGCTGAAGGTCAGCCAAGGCTGGACGGCTGGATCCAAGGTTACGTACCAGTGGTACCGCAACGGCAAGGCGGTCAAGGGTGCCACCCGCAGTTCGCTGTATATGAGCTCAAGCTACGTCGGGTCCAAGGTCAGTGTCCGGGTAACGGTCAGCAAGGCCGGATACACGAATCGCAAGGCAACGTCGCCCGCCCGCTCCATCGGCAAGGCGACGATGACCACGAAGGCCAACCCGAAGATCAGCGGCACGAGGAAGGCCGGCTACACACTCACCGCCGGCAGCTGGTCTTTCTCCCCCAAACCCTCGTCCTATGCCTACCAGTGGTACCGCAACGGCAAGGCCATCTCCGGCGCTAAGTACCGCTCCTACCGGCTGACCAGCGCAGACAACGGCAAGAAGATCACGGTGCGGGTCACGGCCCGCAAGGCCGGGTACTACAACCGCGCTGCCACTAGCGGCGCCGTTGAGATCTACGCTCCTCCAAAGACCGTGATCAGCCGGGACGGCACCTACCGGGTTGGATCCGAAATCAAGCCAGGCCTTTACAAGGCCACCGGCACCGGAACAGGCTGCTATTGGAAGACCATGAGCGGCTTCTCCGGCAGCTTCAGCCAGATCAACAACAACTACTTCGGCGCGGCTCGCACCTACGTGCAGATCACCTCCGCCGATCGCGGCTTCGAAACCAGCGGCTGCGGCAAGTGGACTACTGCGCCTAAGGCCGGCGCGAAGGCTTCGAAGATCACCGCCGACGGCACGTACCGCGTCGGAGTCGACATCCGTGCCGGCCTGTATAAGACGACCGGGTCTGGAAGCGGCTGCTATTGGAAGACCATGAGCGGCTTCACCGGGGATACCGCCGAGATCATCGACAACTACTTTGGTGCGGCGCGCACCTACGTGGAGATCCCATCTTGGGCCAAGGGGCTTGAGGTCAGCCGCTGCGGCACGCTGACCCGCGTCGGTTGATCCGAGTCACAGAGCGCCGGCTGGCATGCGCTCTGTGACGGGCGTGAAACTACATCGCCTCTCAGTCGCCGTAGTGTCCGGCCAGGAGGGGAGATTGGCCCTAGGCCGTGGCGGGTTGTTGTTTGGAGTAGGCCTTGAGGTCGAAGTCCGGGTCGGCGGCTTGTTCGGGGGTGAGGGTGCGGCCGGCGCCGAGCAGGCGGCGGGCGGCCATGTGGTCGGCGGGCTGGTTGACGGACTCGACGGCGGCCAGGGCGCCGTTGCGGAAGCAGAACACGGAGAACTTCTCGTCTGCGGGGTTGCCGCGGAGCACGGTCTGGTCGCCGGGGGCGGAGATGCCGGCGATCTGCAGGCGCAGCGGTCCCTGGTTGGACCAGAACCAGGGAAGATCGTTGTAGCCGCCGGGTTCCTCGGTGCCGAGGATTGACTTGGCCGCGTGCCTGGCCTGGTCGGTGGCGTTCTGCACGGATTCCAGCCGGGTGCGGGTCCCGGCGTGGGCGTTCGGGAAGAACGCGCAGTCGCCGAGGGCGTAGATGTCCGGGTCGGAGGTGCGCATGGCGGAGTCGACCACGATGCCGTTATCGACCTCGAGGCCGGCGGCCGCGGCGAGTTCGGTGCGCGGGGTGACGCCGACGCCCACCAGCACCAGATCGGCCGGATAGCGGTGCCCTGTGGTGGAGACCGCGGCGGTGACCTGTCCGTTGTGGCCGTCGAAGGAGGCGATGCCCTCGCCCAAACGCAGTGTCACGCCCAGACGCTGGTGGGCGTCAGCGAAGAAGCCGCTCATCACCGGGGTCAGGGCACGGCCCATCGGCCGGTCGGCGTATTCGAGCACGGTGACGTCCAGGCCGCGGGCGCGGGCGGCGGCGGCGAACTCCAGGCCGATAAAGCCGGCACCGATCACGACGACGGAGCGCACCGCGTCGAGGCGGGCGTGCAGGGCCTGGGCGTCGGTGAGGGTGCGCAGCCCGTGGATGCCGGCCAGACCGGCGCCGGGCACGGTGAGTTCGCGGTTGGCGGCGCCGGTGGCCAGCACCAGCTTCGAATAGGCCAGCGTGGTGCCGTCGTCGAGGGTGACGGTTTTGGCGTTGCGGTCGATCGAGGCGACGTGCACGCCGAGGCGGGCATCGACGTCGTTGGTGGTGAAGAACTTTTCCGGGCGCAGCGGCAGCGGGACCGGGTCCTTGCCGGCGGCGAGGTAGTCCTTGGACAGCGGCGGGCGCTGGTACGGGTGGTGGGTCTCTTCGCCGAGCAGCGTGATCGCCCCGGTGTAGCCTTCCTTGCGCAGCGAATCCACCAGCTGGATGCCGGCCTGGCCGTTGCCAACAATGACAATGTTCTCGGGAATGCTCGTGAAGTTCATGGCGCTCGCCCTGCCTTTAGATCTGGTCGTCCGGGACGTCGACTTCGATCTGCTCCAGTCCGTCGCCGACCGTGATCTGGCACCCGAGCCGGCTGCGGGCCTCGTCGCGCGGACCGGCGGTGCACTCGAGCATCTCTTCTTCGTCGTCGCCGATGTCCGGCAGCCCCTCGAGGTACTCCTCGCGCACGTAGACGTGGCAGGTGGCGCACATCGCCTGGCCGCCGCATTCGCCGACGATCCCATCGACCCCGTTGGTCACCGCAGCCCGCATCAACGACGTGCCGGGGTCCACGTCCAAGACATCAACGTTGCCGTCCGAGTGGTGAAAACTGATCTTTGCCATGGTTCTTCTTTCTAGTTCCAGGTGACGGGGAGGCTGGTGATGCCGCGGAAGACCCAGCCGTCCCAGGTCGCGGTCCGCGTGTCGTCGGCGCGCAGCCCCGGGAAGCGTTTGTAAGCCAGCGGGACGGCGATCTGCCCGATTGAGCTCTTGGCTGCCCAGTGTCCTGCGCAGAGGTGGACGCCACTGCCGAAGGCCAGGTGGGATGTCTTCGGGCGGAAGATGTTGAACTCATCGGCCGTGGGCCCGAAGTGCGCCACGTCCCGGTTGGCAGATCCCACCACAACACCGAGCCCCGCGCCGGCAGGCAGGCTGACACCTTCCAGCGTGGTTTCCCGGGTGGTTTCCCGCGGGTACATGCCGATGGGGGACTGCCATCGCACGGTTTCGTCGAAGACGGCGGGCCAGAGGGCGTCGTCCTGGAGCACCTTCTCGAGCTGTTCGGGATGCTGGCTCAGGGCCCACACGATGTTGGTGACCATGTGCTGCGGTTCATTCATGCCGCCGGAGATGGTGAGCTTGACGTTGGCGGCCACGTTATCGACGGGGAGCCCGCTGTTGGCCAGTGCCGACGTCATCGAAGCGTCGGGATGCCGCTGGTAGAACGGGATGAGTTCGTCGAGGATGGCGTCCAGCTCCGCCTGCGAGGCGTCGCAGCGGTCCCAGATGGCCTGGTCGTCCAGCACGTTGCCGGAGCCGGCAATGAAGTCGTGGGACCAGCGGCGCATCTGATCCACGTGCACGTCTTTGAGGCCGAGCAGGTCGATCAGGTTCTGTGAGGCTACCGGTGCGGCGTAGTCACGGTTGAGGTCGGCATGTTCCGGTCCCTTGTCCGCCAGGACATCCAAATAGGTGTTCGCGTTGCGTTCGAAAACCGGCGCCCAGGCCTCTTTGATGTTTTTCGGGCGCAGCACCGGGTTGATGGGGGCGCGGTCGGCGGCGTGGTCCGGATCGTCCTTGCGCAGCATCGGCTGCGCGCCCAGCGCCCGATTCATCGCGGCTCCGCTGACATTGGCGCTGAAGATTTCCTGATCCATCTCGACGGCGTGGCAGCCGGCGTAGTTGGTCACTAGGAACTTCTTGATCGCCGGCACCCACGCAACCGGTGACTCGCGACGCAGACGCTCATACGTCGGGTAGGGATTGGCCATTAAGGCCGCCGGGTCCACCCAGTCCGCTACCGGGTAGGGAGTCGTCTCCGTTTCAGCAGCCGGCGGTGCTTCCGTGGCCGCTGCCGCCGCGGTCGGCGTGACGGGGTCCAGCACCGTCATGGTGCTGGCACGTGGAGACTCTGAACCGAAGCCGTAGGGGCACTGACCTTCAAGGGCGGCAGACATGTGTACTCGTACTCCTAAATCAATGAGACATCGTGACTAGTGTCACCCGCTTTCTTCTCCTAGTAAACTGTGGATATCCGTATAACTTCTTCGACTGAGTAAGGTTTAGATGCCTAAGTTCACGCTGCGCCAATTGGAGCTCTTCGCTGCCCTGCCGGATCACCTCACGTTGAGTTCTGCGGCCGCGGCGCTGCATATCTCCGAGTCGGCCTTGTCCCACGCCATCAGCGAGTTGGAGGCAGCGGTGGGGGAGCAGTTGTGCGTACGGCGCAAGGCACGGGGCATGCGCCTCACCCAGGCGGGACAGTACCTTGCCGGCAGGGCGCGGACCATCCTGAAGGAGACCGACGGCCTGGTCAGTGAGCTTGCCGGCGTTGGGGGAGAGCTGAGAGGACCCGTAGCGCTGGGGTGCTACATCGGGCTGGCCAGCAACGTACTGCCGTCGGTGATGGAAGGCTTCGGAAAACTGCACCCCGGGGTGGACATCGGCATCACGGTAGGCGACCACGGCGACCTGCTGCCGAAGCTGGAGACAGGGGCTTTGGATGTGGCGATCGTCTATGGCATCGGCATCCCCGCTGGACTGCAGCAGAAGGAAATCTACAAGACAGAAGTGATGGCCATTCTCGCCGAATCGCACCTGCTGGCCGCGAAGCCGGACGTCGACCTCGCAGAGCTCGCACCCGAACCGCTGATCATGCTTGAGTCGCAGCCCAGCACCGGCTACACCCGGTTGATGTTCGACGAACGTGAACTCACTCCGACCTATGCGGCGCGCGTGCCGCAGATCGACCTGGTCCGCGCGTTGGTGGGCCGCGGCCTTGGCTACAGCCTGCTGATGTCGCGACCCAACCAGATACCCGTGACCACCGAAGGGCTGCCCATTGTCTCCAGGCCATTACGTCCCCGGGCGGGCATAACCTCAGTCGTCGCCGTCTGGCCTGACGGCGTGGCCCTCAGCGCCCGCGCACGTGCGGTCATGGACTACGCGGCTGAAGTGCTGGAAGGGATCGTCACCAAATAGTAGGGCGGAGACAGAACGGTGGAGGCTGGCGCTCGGCAAGTGTCCTCGCGCCGCTGGCATGCTCCAGAGTTCGGCGGCACGTCCCACCAATTTTTACCTTAATTCAGTGGATATAGGTTCTAGAAAGAAGAGCTCCTGTACGGTGTTGAAGTCTCCAACCCGAGCAATGATGTGAAGATTGTCTCCGGCGCCAACATAATCCGGAATGTTGGAACCGGCAAGATGCAGGTCAAAAATGTTGACGTCTTTGAACTGAAAGTTCGGTCCTGTGGTCTTGGTTTCACTATAATTTCCAGCCCCAATTAGCATGTCATATCTGGTCTTATAGTTGCCGTGATTATTCATGTAAGAAATGTTTCCATCGAATTCGATAAGTCGACCATTGTACTTGGCCGCAAATTCTTCCACAGCATCCCCGCTTGTGGCCGGCCTTGCTAACAGTGCTGCAAGGTCCTTATTGTTCTTCACTGTCAACGTCTGCTCGGACGCTGACTCCGCAGGGACGGCTTCGGCCGATTCGGTCGGCTCCGGTTCCTCTGGCTCCTCCGACAGCGCGGCGGAGGGCTGTTCGCTTTGCAGTGCCGCGGCGTCGGCCGGGGGCGTAGATGGCTCGTCGCCTCCACCCAGTATCGCGTTCACGGCGACGATGATGCCCAAGAGCGCCAGCCCACCTGCCACCGACGCCCAGACGTACCACGGTTGCTTCGGCTTAGGTCGGCGAAAGGTCATTTTCGTCTGCAACAGCGGCCCCTGGCTTTCGTTGACGAACTCCCAGCCATCCTTCTGCAACTTCGTCGCCATCCTGGCTTCCATGCCGCGCACAGCCCGCACAGACTTGAACTCATACTGTGAGTCGTCGTCAGCCATAAAACTCCCCCAACCCCTAACGGGACTTGTTGATCGTGGATTCATCGTGAGCAGAGCGACGGGGACGATCCACTGCCGGCCGCGTCTCCAATCACTTTGCTCGTCGAATATACCCGGTCATACTCGATTGCGTTCCCCGGCTCGCGGGTAGGTTAGCGCAGGTTTGTGCCGATGGTGATGCGATGCAGCAGTGTACGCAAATGACGTCACTCGCGAGTTGATCCTGGCAGGTCTGCGATTTAAAACTCAAGGACTCCGTGCACGCGGCGGCAGCCATTATTCGGAACTGATATCGAGTCGAAATTCCGATCATCGATCAGTGGGACGGTGATGCTCGCCCTACTAACCAACCCGCGATTCCATCTGAATCCTGAAGTTTCAGGTTTCGAAGGGGAACCGGTGGACTAAATCAAGCGTCTTCATATGGAATGCTTTAAGCAGGCAGGCGGTGGCCTTTTGCGAAATTGCATATAGCAGAGGGGATCCCAGACATCGTCAATCTCAATCTAGAACGTCCGTGGATAATTCAAGATCGTTTACAACGATTACATTTGTCCAGGAATAGCGACAATCGAAGTAGTTGAAGCGCGGTGATTTTATCATTCCCGGCAATGCGCTTTGCACGTCAGCGGTAGCAAGGTCTCATTTAATGTGCTTCCGCGGGCCGCCGCCCCGCCCGGCCTGCAGGCGGCTTGTGGCGAAAGTGCCGCGGATCGCCGAGATCCTTGCGCCGAATGCTGGCGTCCGCAAGGATGCAGGTGATCCCCGTGCTGCGAAGAAGGAGCTGACGCGATGACAAAGTATCTGATCTCGTTTCCGAGTGCCGCCATGGCCGTCACGGAGGAAGAGCTGCCGGCTGTTTCCGATGCGTCGCACGCGGTGGTTCAGGAGGCGAAGGACGCCGGCGTGTGGGTGTTCGGCGGCGGCATCGATGAGAGCGTCCCGCCGGTCAGGGTCGACGGCGACGGGACCGTGCGTGAGGGCACTTACCCGCAGACAACGCAGCTCGAAGGCGGCTACTCGGTGCTGGAGTTGCCCTCGTACGACGCGGCCTTGGAATGGGCTGCGAAGTTCGCGGTCGCTTGCCGTTGCGCGCAGGAGGTGCGGGCTTTCGGATACGACCCCGCCGGCTAGGTCCCGGCGAGGCTGTTGGCCCCCAGAACGTGCAACGAACAATGCCGGGTGCGGCTCTTTAGGTAGAGCCGCACCCACGAGGAAAGCGTTCCCTCGTTCTAATTGAACTCAAGTCCGAGTAGCGCGTTCTCGGTGACCTCGGGCAGTGCCGGGTGAATCCAGTATTGCTTGGCCGCGAATTCGCGGAGGTCCAGGTCAAAGGCGAGCACGGTGACCATCTGCTGGATCAGGGTGGAGGCTTGCGGGCCCATGTAGTGCGCGCCGAGCAGCTTCCCGGTGTCGCGGTCTGCGATCAGTTTGCAGATGCCGGTGGTGTCTTCCATGGCCCAGCCGTAGGCGACATCCCCGTACTTCTGCACCTTGACCGTCAGATTGTGGCCCTGTTCTCGCGCTTGCTCCTCGGTCAGCCCGACCGAGGCGACCTGCGGGTGCGTAAAGGTGGCAGCCGGAACGTGGTCGTGCGGCATCTTTCGCAGATTGTCCGGGTGGAGCAGGTTGTGGCGCACGGCGCGCATCTCCGCATTGGCCACGTGCTTGAGCATGTAGGGCGAGGAGACATCGCCGAGGGCCCAGACTCCCTTGGCAGTGGTCGAACGACCGTACTCGTCGACGCGGACACGTCCGTCGGCGGTCATGTCGATCCCGGCAGAAGCCAGGTCCAGCTGGTCACCGTTGGGCACGCGGCCGGTGGCCACCAGCAGCACTTCCGCGGTGACGGAGGTGCCGTCGTCGAGCCTGACGGTTACTCCCGCGGTGGTCTCCTCGGCGCCGATGGCGGTTCGGCCGGACAGGAGTTGGTATCGCTGGGCAGCGATAGCGTTAAACTGCTTGCCCAGCTCGGAGTCCAGGCTACGCAGCAGCGAAGAGCGAGAGATGATCGTTACTTCGGTGCCGAGGGCCTCGAAGACGTGGGCGAATTCCATGGCGATGTAGCCTCCACCGATGATCACCATGGACTTTGGCTGCTCGGGCAGGCGCATGATGTCCTCGTTGGTGTAGTACCGCACTCCGGAGGCGGCGATGGAGTTGGGAATGAAGGGGCGGGAGCCGGCGGCGATGACGATCTGGTCGCCGGAGATGATCTTCTGCTGCTGGCCTTGGCCGGTGCGCAGCGTGCGTTCGCCGACGAAGACAGCATGCTGGTCGTAGACGTCGATGTTGGGAGTCTGCGGACCGCGGCGGTACTCTTCACCCCCGCCGGCGATCGGGTCGATGCGGTTTTCGAAGATGCGGGTGACCATTCCGGGCCAGTCCACGGAGTTGACCTGGGCATTCACGCCCAGCCGCCCGGCCTGGGCGGTTTCCAACGCGGCATCGGCTGCATAGACGTACATCTTCGTGGGGATGCAGCCGACATTGAGGCAGGTACCGCCGAAGGTTCCCTTCTCGATGATCGCGATCGATGTGTCCTCGAACTCCGGCCCGGTGATTGAGTTTCCGGATCCGGTGCCGATGATGATCAGGTCGTAGTGCGCATCGATGGCGATATCGCTGGCAGGGGTATCCATGGCAAGTCCTCACTAGGGGGTCGTTTTAGGGTGGGGGTGCGGAAAGAGGCGGGCCGGGCAGCGGGATCCAGCCGGCTGGAGAGGCGGGTCGGGTTATTTGGCGGTGGCGATCTTCCACAGGAGGGTGCGCAGTTGCCGGACGTCGTCCTCGCCGAAGTCGGCGAGCGTCTGCTCGACTACCTGATCGCGAGCGGCAAGGGCGCGATTCAGCACCGCCTGGCCTTCGTCGGTGGTGCGTGGAATGCGGATGCGCCGGTTCGCAGGATCGGCGTCCCGCACCACGTACCCCTGCTTTTCGAGCCGGTCGATAATCGACATCAGCGTTGACTTGTCGAGACCGAGTGTGGTGGCGATCTCGATCTGGGTGCGCGGCGTGCCATCTCCTGCCACCGCAAGCACCAGCGTGTCACGCATGTCGTGCAAGCCGTTGTCCCGGCAGGCAGCGTCGAAGTTCCCGGTCAGCACTCCGACCGCGCGATGCATCAGCCAGGTCAGGTCGCTGGTGAAAGGGCTGTCCACCGTCGCACACGGCTTGAGCGACGGTGTGTCGAGATCAACGTTGGGTAGCACGCTCTCATGGTATCGACTGACTCCAGATAGTCCAATTGTGGATGATCTTGCCTCAGACGATCTGAGTGGAGAAGGAGCGAGTGAGTCGGGGCCAGGGCCGGTGTGCGAGCCAGCCGGCTGCTCCCTGCGGCGTAATGGGCTCGGGGACGGTTTCGCGACGAAGAAAAGCTGGGTGCAACTCCACGTGGAGTTGCACCCAGCATTCGTTTCACTGTGCTTCCGCAGGGGCCGCCGGTCCGCCCGACCGTCGGGCTGCTTGTGGCGAAAGTAGCGTGGACCTGACGGCCCTGCGGAAAGTCTTTAGTGCCGGCGGCGGGTCAGGGGCTGGCTATGGAACCCCGGCCCGCCGCCGGACGGATGGTCGTTACCTACGCTGCAGCAACGACCTTCAGAGGTGACTTCTCCAGCAGGTAGTTCTGGTACGCGGGGATGGTCAGGAAGGCCGGGAACTCTTCGCCGAGGGCAACCTCTTCGAAGATCTCGCGGGCGTCGTCGAACCGGTCGCCGTCGAACCGCGGCAGGCCGGCGAACTCTTCCTCCAGCAGTTCGCGAACCCATTCGCGGGTGACAATCTCGCCGTCGTCGGTCACGGCGTGGGCGTGGATCCACTGCCAGATCTGCGAGCGGGAGATTTCCGCGGTGGCGGCGTCCTCCATCAGGTTGTGGATGGCCACCGCGCCGTTGCCGCGCAGCCAGGACTCGATGTACTGAATGCCGACTTCCAGGTTGGTGCGGATGCCGGTCTCGGTGATGGAGCCCTCGGTGCCGGCGACGTTCAGCAGGGCGGCGTCGTCGGGGATGACGTCCTCGCGCTGGCGGTCCAGCTGGTTCGGCCGGTCACCGAGCACAGAGTCGAACACCTCGCGGCAGACGGGCACCAGGTCCGGGTGCGCCACCCAGGAACCGTCGAACCCGTCGGTGGCCTCGCGGGTCTTGTCCGCGTGCACCTTCTCCATGGCGATGGCGTTGGCCTCCGGGTCGCGGCGGCTGGGGATGAACGCGGCCATCCCGCCGATGGCCATGGCGCCGCGGCGGTGGCAGGCGCGGACCAGTTGCTCGGTGTAGGAGCGCATGAACGGCGCCGTCATGGTCACCTGCGTCCGGTCCGGCAGCACGAACCGCGGGCCACGGGCCCGGAAGTTCTTGATCACGGAGAAGATGTAGTCCCAGCGGCCGGCGTTCAGCCCAGAGGCGTGGTCGCGCAGCTCGTACAGGATCTCCTCCATCTCGAACGCGGCCGTGATGGTCTCGATCAGCACGGTGGCGCGGATGGTGCCCTGCGGGA
>NZ_JBNHHC010000019.1:0-126102 GCF_059091865.1 Arthrobacter sp. B0316-1-20
GTACTGCACTCGGGAGGGTGTGGGAGAGTAGGTCACCGCCGGACAACCATTACAAGGGAAGGCCCCGCCAACGACGGCGGGGCCTTCCCCGTTTAACAGCCTGGATTCGTTAGTGGAGTCACAGGCAGGTCTCGTCTTGGCGCGAGATGGTGAACCGTTGACTGCACTAGAATGGATCGACGGTATGGGCGCGCCAGGAAAATCTGCGCCCGAATCAAGACAACGTTTATAGAGATTTTGATGGCTGTGGTTGGTTCGATCGACCCGGCCCGCACTGAGAGGAGTTCCGGCATGGCTGATTTCCGGGGTCGTGAAGGACGAGACGACAGGGGTGCAGGCCGAGGCAACTACGACCGGTCCAGCGCTGGCCGCTCCAGCGAGGGCGGTGAGCGGAAGCGCCCCGACTACGATAACCGTAGTAGTAACCGGTCGAGCACTGACGGCGGGTACCGTTCAAGGGATGATCGTCCGCGTCAAGATCGCGGGGAGCGGCGCGATTTCGCTGATCGGCCGCGTCAAGATCGCGGGGAGCGGCGCGATTTCGCTGATCGGCCGCGTCAAGACCGTGGGGAGCGGCGTGATTTCGGTGAGCGGCGTCCGCAGGGTGATCGTCCCGGTCAGGACCGTGGTGAGCGGCGTGATTTTGGTGAGCGGCGTCCGCAGGGTGATCGGCCGCGTGAAGATCGTGGTGAGCGGCGTGATTTTGGTGAGCGGCGTGACTTTGGTGATCGGCCGCGTCAGGACCGTGGTGAGCGGCGCGATTTTGGTGATCGGCGTCCGCAGGGTGATCGGCCGCGTCAAGATCGTGGTGAGCGGCGTGACTTTGGTGATCGGCCGCGTCAGGACCGTGGCGAGCGGCGCGATTTTGGTGATCGGCGTCCGCAGGGTGATCGGCCGCGTCAGGACCGTGGTGAGCGGCGCGATTTTGGTGATCGGCGTCCGCAGGGTGATCGGCCGCGTGAAGATCGTGGTGAGCGGCGTGACTTTGCTGATCGGCCGCGTCAGGACCGCGGTGAGCGGCGCGATTTTGGTGATCGGCGTCCGCAGGGTGATCGGCCGCGTCAGGACCTTGGTGAGCGGCGCGATTTTGGTGATCGGCGTCCGCAGGGTGATCGGCCGCGTCAGGACCTTGGTGAGCGGCGCGATTTTGGTGACCGGTCCCATGGCCGTCCGGCTGGCCCCCGCGAGCACAATGCCAGCGACCTCCGCAGTGCTAACCGCGTTGACCGTCCGCGGTCGCCGGAGATTGACGAGGACGTGTCAGGGTCGGAGCTGGACCGCGTTACTCGCGCACAGCTGAGGACCTTGGAATCGAAGAACGCAGAGTGGGTAGCCAAGCACTTGGTGATGGCGGGCCGGCTTCTCGACGAGGATCCGGAACTGGCCTTCCAGCATGCCCTGGCAGCTAGCCGCAGGGGCGGACGTATGGCTCCGGTGCGCGAAGCGGTGGGCCTGACTGCCTATGCGGCCGGCCACTATGGCGAGGCCCTCAGGGAATTCCGCACGTTCCGAAGGATCAGCGGTTCCAACGAGCACCTGCCCATCATGGCCGACTGCGAACGTGGACTCGGACGTCCCGACAGGGCGCTGGAGCTAACCCGCTCAGAAGACGCTGAGTCGCTTGATACCGCAGGCAAAGTTGAACTGGCCATTGTGGCTTCCGGCGCGCGGTCCGATTTGCAGCAGTTCGATGCGGCGGTCGCAGCTCTGGAGATTCCCCAGTTGGACCGGAACCGGGCCTTTTCATACAGCCCGCGGCTCTTCCGTGCTTATGCGGACGCTTTGGACGCAGCGAGCCGCGGTGATGAAGCGCAGCAATGGCGGCGCCAGGCAGCCGTGGCGGAGAATGCCCTAGGTGTTGGTGATTTCGCCGAGCCGGAGATCGTCGACCTGGTCGGCGAGGAAACGGAGGCTTTCGGCAGGCCGCTTCAGGGTACCGGCAGCCGGGCGCAGGAACGCGCTGATGCTGTCGCTGCCGAGCCAGAGGATACCGGCGAAGCTGCGGCGTCTGATTCTGAGCCAGAGGTTGCCGGCGAAGCTGCGGCGTCCGACTCCGAGCTAGCAGATGCCGATGAAGCCCGGCCCTCCAACGAGGAGGAGGCTGCACCCGTCGTCGGTTCTCCGGCGGGTGAACCAGAGGATGAACACGACGCCGCAGCTTCCATCGAGCCCGAGGAGAAGGACGCTCCGGCTACGGTGGACACGCCGGACAGCAGGGACGATGACGAGTAAGCCGCTGATCTCCGGCTACGACGCCTTGCTGTCCGACCTGGACGGAGTGGTCTATGCCGGGCAGCAGGCTGTCCCTGGAGCTACAGAGGCGCTGGAACGTCTTGCGGACACCGGAACGGCTCTGGGCTACATCACGAACAACGCGTCCCGGTCGTCCGAGCAGGTAGCCGCACACTTGCGCGAGCTCGGCGCGCCGGCCACTGCCGATCAGGTCTTCGGATCGGCACGAGCCGGCGCGCTGCTGCTGGCCCAGCACGTCCCCGCGGGTTCCAAGGTACTGGTCACTGGCAGCCAGACGCTGGCTGACGAAACAGCTGCCCAGGGATTTATTCCGGTCCGTTCTGCCCTCGAAGCACCATCGGCCGTGATCCAGGGATTCGACCCGGGGCTGGGATGGAAGGAACTGGCCGAGGCTTCCTTCGCAATCGCCGCTGGCGCCTTCTGGATCGCCACCAACACGGATATGACCATCCCCCGGGAGCGCGGCATTGCCCCGGGGAACGGCGCACTGGTGGCCGCGGTGCAGGCGGCCACCGGGGCGGCGCCACTCGTGGCGGGGAAGCCGGAATCCGGCATCTTTACGACGGCGGCGGAAGCCTTGGGCGCAAACCGTCCGCTGGTCGTGGGGGACCGTTTAGACACGGACATCCTGGGCGGGAACAATGCCGGCATGGACACAGCGGTGGTACTCACCGGCGTCGACGGTCCCGAAGCGGTCCTCGGCGCCCGCACAGCCGAACGCCCACGCTACTTGCTGGGCAGCCTGGCCGAACTGTATCTGCCCTACCCTGCGGTCACGCGCGACGGCGCCGGGTTCCGGTGCGGTGGCGCGATGGCCGCCGTCGAGAACGGAGGACTCCGCATCTCCGGCAGCCGGGATGATGTGGACACGTGGCGGGCAGCCTGCGCGGCGTGGTGGAATGCCCACCCGGACCAGACGGCAGCGGCAACGCCTGAGCTCGCCGACTGAACGCCGCTACTACACTGATTCACGGCGGTTGGGTACGCCGGCCGACGCAAGGGAGGAAAGCTTGGACCTGCCAGAATCGACGGAAAGCGGCAACCACACGCCGCAATGGCCCGCCCCCGCTGAGCCGACCCCGGACGAGTCCGTGAACAGCATCCTCGGCGAACTGACCCAGATCCCGGACCTCTCCGTCAGCGAGCACGAGCGGGTGTACCAGCGGATTCACGACGGATTGTTGGCCGACTTGGAGACAGAGGCTGATTGACCCGATGCCGCGACTTGACCAGGAGCTGGTATCCCGGGGGCTGGCACGCTCCCGCACCCATGCTGCCAAACTCATCGCGTCCGGGCGGGTCAGCCGCGCCGGAACAGTTTTGACCAAGGCATCGGCTGCCGTCGGCCCGGGAGAGCCGCTGGACGTGGCCCCTGATGCTGGCCCCGACTACGTCAGCAGGGCCGGACACAAGCTGGCGGGTGCGCTGGCAGCCTTCCCGGCGGTGGATCCGACCGGCCTGCGCTGCCTCGACGCCGGAGCCTCCACCGGCGGTTTCACCGATGTCCTGCTGCGCTCTGGAGCACGTGAGGTAGTCGCCGTGGACGTCGGACACGGTCAACTCGTTGACCAGATCCGCACGGACAGCAGGGTCAGCGTGTTCGAAGGGATGAACGTCCGCTATCTCGAAGCCGCGGAGATCGGCGGCCCGGTGGATCTGACCGTCGCCGACTTGTCGTTCATCTCCCTGACCCTGGTCATCGAAGCCTTGGCTAACGCCACGCGGCCCAACGGAGATCTCTTGCTGATGGTCAAGCCGCAATTCGAGGTGGGCCGGGAAAGCCTGGCGCGCACCGGCGTCGTCAGTTCAGAGGCCGAACGATTCCGGGCGGTAAAAAACGTTGTCTCGTCGGCCCTCAAAGCGGGTCTGCGGGTGCGCGGATTAGCGGCTAGCCCTCTTCCCGGGCAGGACGGAAACGTCGAATATTTCCTGTGGATAAGTGTTCCGGCGGGCAAACCGGAGCGCAGAACGGGTAGTGTGCTGGCAGGGGAAGTAGACGCAGCGATGGCCGATTTCCCGCATGGATCCAGACAATCGCCGGACAAGACTGACGAACCGAGAGGGCAGGAACCGGGAGTGGAGCGATGAGCCGGCGGATACTGGTGCTCGCGCACACCGGACGGGTAGATGCCATGGCGGCGGCCCAGGAAACCTGCGCCCAACTGCATGCCTCCGGGCTGGTTCCGGTCATGCGCCGTGAAGAAATGGCGCCCATGCGGGAAACCTATGGGCACTTGGCCGTTCCCTGCGAGACGCTGGACGAGGACGTCACTCTCGACTCCGTGGATCTAGGCATGGTGCTTGGCGGCGACGGAACCATCCTCCGTTCAGCCGAGCTGGTCCGCGAATCGGATGTTCCGCTGCTCGGGGTCAACCTGGGCCATGTCGGCTTCCTGGCGGAGAGCGAACGCGCGGACTTGGCGCAGACCGTCCACTGGGTGGTTAACCGCGAATATACGGTAGAAGAACGCCTGACCATCGATGTCCAAGTGTGGCTGGGCAAACGCAAGATCGGGCACACCTGGGCGCTGAACGAAGCCGCCGTGGAAAAGGGCAATAGGCAGCGGATGCTGGAAGTGGTCGTCGAAGTCGATGCCCTGCCCATCAGCTCGTTCGGCTGCGACGGCGTGGTGATGGCCACCCCCACCGGCTCGACGGCCTATGCCTTCTCGGCAGGCGGCCCGGTGGTCTGGCCGGAAGTTGAAGCACTGCTGATGACGCCGATCAGCGCGCACGCCTTGTTTGCCAAGCCGCTCGTGGTTGCGCCGGACTCCATCATGGCGGTGGAAGTCCTGAGCCGGAGCGACGCCAGTGGAGTGCTGTGGTGCGATGGGCGCCGCAGTCTTGAGCTGCCGCCGGGATCCCGGATCGAGGTGACCCGCTCGGACAAACCGGTGCGGCTGGCCCGCACCCGGCGGACCCCGTTCTCGGAACGGCTGGTCCGCAAGTTCGAGCTGCCCACGTCCGGGTGGCGCGGGCCCGTCAGCCCCTCTGAAGAACAACCGCCCACCTCGTCCCTGCCCACGGTCCGCACCGTGGAACCGCACTATACCCAGCCCGCCCAGCAGGAGCTGAAGTGATCGAAGAAATCAGGATCCGCAACCTCGGCGTCATCACCGAGGCCACCCTGCCGCTGGGGCCCGGCCTGTCGGTGGTGACGGGAGAAACCGGCGCCGGCAAAACCATGGTGGTCACCGCGCTGGGCCTGCTGCTGGGAGCGCGCGCCGACGCCGGCGCGGTACGCAGCGGGGCGGCCAACGCCGTGACCGAGGCCGTGGTCCGGCTGGCCGCGGACAGTCCCGCCCTTGCCCGTGCGGCTGAAGCCGGGGCTGACATGGACGAGTTCGACGGCGGGGCCGAACTGATGCTCGCCCGGACAGTGAACGCCGACGGCCGCAGCCGCGCGCATGTGGGCGGACGCGGAGCCCCAGTGGGAACGCTGGCCGAGATCGGCGGTCATCTGGTGGCGGTGCACGGCCAAACCGACCAGCTGCGGCTTAAAAGCCAGCAGGCACAGCGTGAGGCCCTGGACAAATTTGCCGGTGCCGCCCTGTCGCAGGCCTTGACCGGGTACGCCGCATCGTTTGTCCGTTGGAAGGAAGCCAAGGCCGAGCTGGAGACCCTGCGGACTGAAGCACGCGAACGGCTGCGCGAAGCCGAAGCGCTGCAGTTGGCCCTCGAGGAAATCGACGGGCTGGATCCGCAGCCTGGCGAAGACGACGCGTTGAAAGCCGTGGCCGTCAAGCTGGCCAACGTCGAGGAACTGCGCGCGGCTGCCACCTTGGCGCACCAGGCGCTGGTGGCCGAGGAATTTACCGACTCGCCGGATGCAGTAACCCTGGTGGACGCGGCGAAGCGGTCGCTGGAGCAGGTCCAGGACGAAGACGCCGAACTGGGACGGGCAGCCGCCCGGTTGGCCGAAGTGGGAATCATCCTCGCCGACGTGGCCGCCGAGCTGGCCAGCTACGGAGCATCGCTGGACAGTGAGGGACCGGGCCGGCTGGAGGAGGTCGAAGCGCGCCGCGCCGACTTGGCACGGCTGGTGCGCAAGTACGCCCCCAGCATCGACGAAGTCCTCGATTGGGCTGACCAGGCCCGCAGCCGGCTGGAAGACCTGACCGACGATTCCAGCCGGATCGAGCGGCTGGAGGCGGAAGTGGCGGCACTGGACGCGGCGTTGGCCACCCAGTCCGCCGAGGTCACGGCGCTGCGTCGGGAGGCTGCTGCGGAACTGGGCCACCGGGTGGGCACGGAACTATCGGCACTGGCCATGGCCGAGGCCGAACTGGTGATCGAGATTGAACCTGCGCCGGCGTTGACAGTGCACGGGGCCGACATCATCACCTTCCTGTTGAAACCGCACCGGGGCGCTCCGCCGCGCCCGCTGGGCAAGGGCGCATCCGGCGGCGAGCTCTCCCGCGTGATGCTGGCCATCGAAGTGGTGCTCGCGGAAGTGGATCCGGTGCCCACCTTCGTGTTCGACGAAGTGGATGCCGGCGTAGGCGGCAAAGCGGCGGTCGAGATTGGGCGTCGTCTGGCCATGCTGGGGCGCTTCGTGCAGGTCATCGTGGTGACCCATTTGCCACAGGTGGCGGCGTTCGCCGACCAGCACATCCGGGTGATCAAGACAGCAGGCAGCGGTGACGGCGGGATGACCGCCAGCGACGTCCGCCTGCTCGACGACGAGGGACGGGTGACCGAATTGGCCCGCATGCTCGCCGGCCAGGAAGAATCCGAATCCGCCCGCGCACATGCCCAGGAACTGATTGACGGTGCCAGGGCGCTGTAGCACCTGCTGCAGGCACAACCAGCCCCGCCGCCGGCGGGGGAGAAGTTGACTTAGCTGACGTGTGTTCGCGCACACGACAGCGGTCGGAGCGGCCTTGAGATCCGAGGGCGTCCAGAAAGGTGATAGGCTCGAATTCCGTGGTGCAGCGAACAAATTCCCGGTTTTCCAAGTCGTCCAAGACGACCAAACACATCTTCGTCACCGGCGGCGTCGCGTCTTCGCTCGGGAAGGGACTGACGGCTTCTAGCCTCGGCCACCTGCTCCGTGCACGCGGCCTTTCCGTGACCATGCAGAAGCTCGATCCATATCTGAATGTGGATCCGGGCACCATGAATCCCTTCCAGCACGGTGAAGTCTTCGTCACGGATGACGGCGCCGAAACCGATCTGGATATCGGTCACTACGAGCGGTTCCTGGACGAGAACCTGGACGGCTCGGCAAACGTCACCACCGGTCAGGTGTACTCCACGGTGATTGCCAAGGAGCGCCGGGGCGAATACCTCGGTGACACCGTTCAGGTCATTCCTCACATCACGGACGAAATCAAGCGCCGGATGCGCCTGCCTTCCGAACCGGCCGCGGGCAAAAAATCCCCGGACGTGATCATCACCGAGATCGGCGGCACGGTAGGCGACATCGAGTCGCAGCCGTTCCTGGAGTCGGCCCGCCAGGTCCGCCAGGACGTCGGTCGCAACAACGTCTTCTTCCTGCACGTGTCCCTGGTGCCTTACATCGGTCCGTCGCACGAACTCAAGACCAAGCCCACCCAGCACTCGGTGGCCGCGCTGCGGTCGATCGGCATCCAGCCCGACGCCATCGTGATCCGGTCCGACCGGGAGGTCCCCGCCGCGATGCGGGAAAAGATCGGCCGGATGTGCGACGTGGACATCGACGCGGTCATCGGCTGCCCGGATGCGCCGAGCATCTACGACATCCCCAAGACTCTGCACTCGCAGAACCTGGACGCGTACATCGTGCAGCACCTGGACTTGAAGTTTAAGGACGTTGACTGGTCCAAATGGGACCGGCTGCTGGCGGCGGTCCACAATCCGCAGCACACCGTTGAGGTCGGGCTGGTGGGCAAGTACATCGACCTGCCTGATGCCTACCTTTCCGTGACCGAAGCACTCCGCGCGGGCGGTTTCGCGAACCAGACGCGGGTGAAGATCCGCTGGGTTCCCTCCGACGACTGCGCCACCGAGGAAGGCGCTGCCGCTGCGCTCAACGGCGTGCACGCGATCTGCGTGCCCGGCGGCTTCGGCATCCGCGGCCTGGAAGGCAAACTCGGCGCACTCAAGTTCGCCCGCGAACACAAGCTCCCCACCCTGGGCCTGTGCCTGGGCCTGCAGTCGATGGTGATGGAGTATGCGCGCAACATCGTGGGACTGGAAGGCGCCTCGTCCACCGAGTTCGATCCCGACACCAAGCACCCGGTGATCGCTACGATGGCCGAGCAGTTGGACATTGTCGATGGCAAGGGCGACCTGGGCGGCACGATGCGCCTGGGGCTGTACGAGGCGGCCCTGCAGTCGGGGTCCGTGGTGGCCGAGACCTACGGCAGCACCAAGGTCAGCGAACGCCACCGCCACCGCTACGAGGTCAACAACGAATACCGCGACCAGCTCGCTGCTGCGGGCCTGGTGTTCTCCGGCACCTCGCCGGACGGCACGTTGGTGGAGTTCGTTGAGCTGCCCCGCGATGTGCACCCGTACTACGTCTCCACCCAGGCACACCCGGAGCTGAGTTCACGCCCCACGCGGCCGCATCCGCTGTTCGCCGGACTGATCGCCGCCGCCTTGAACCATGGCAAAGCCAAGGCGCCGGCAAAGTCCGGGGTCTGACGTGCAGGTGCAGCCGGACGCCTTTGCTGATGTCTCGGATCCGCGTCCGCTGGTTGAAAGCCGAACGGTGTACCGCGGCCGGATCTGGGACGTGGTCACCGATACCTTCAGGTTGGGCCAGGGCGACAACACCACGCTGGTGCGCGACTACATTGCGCATCCCGGTGCGGTGGCCATCCTCGCGATGGACCCGGAGGGGCGCGTGCTGCTTTTGAAGCAGTACCGGCAGCCCGCCAAGATGTCGTTGTGGGAGATTCCCGCGGGCCTGCTGGACATGGACGGCGAGGACTTCGTGGATGCCGCGGCGCGGGAACTGGCCGAAGAAGCTGATCTGGTGGCCGGCCGTTGGAACGTGCTGGTGGATTTTTTCAATTCGCCCGGTTCCTCCAGCGAGGCGATCCGGATCTACCTGGCCAGGGACCTCTCCGAGGTCCCCGCAGACCAGCGGCATGAACGTACCGAAGAGGAAGCCGAGATCGAGCACCTCTGGGTGGATCTGGATGATGCCGTGGACGCGGTGATGGCAGGCCGGCTGCATAATCCGTCGGCTGTGGCCGGGCTGCTCGCCGCTGCCCGGGCCGCCGCCACGAACTTCGACAATCTGCGTTCGGCGGATGCTCCCTGGCCGGAGCATCCCAGCCAACGTCCCGGCGCCGCTGACTCCGGCCGGGACTGAGCAACCGTGTTGCCGGTGCAGGCCGCGCCAGCCAATGGAGACGCTTTTACCGCGACGGCGCTCGGTCGCGCCGCAGGCGACTACCTGCAGCATATGGCGGTGGAACGGGGGCTCGCGACCAACACTGTGGCGGCCTACCGCCGGGACCTGGGCCGCTACGTGAGGTTCCTGCAGGAACGTTCCGTCAGCGAGCCGGCCTCGGTCAGCCGCCACGATGTGACGGCCTTTGCCCAGGCACTTTCGGACGGATCCGACGGCGCCGCCGCCCTGAGCGTCAGGTCGGTGGCCCGGACCATTGTGGCAGTGCGCGGCCTGCACAAGTTCTGGACGCTCGAAGGCATCACCGAAACCGACCCGGCCACAGACGTCCATCCGCCGATGCCCGGCAAACGCCTGCCCAAGGCCATCTCCGTGGCCGATGTGACACGGATCCTCGAGTCCACCGGCTCGGACAGCCCCACCGGCTTGCGCGACCGGGCGCTGCTGGAGTTTCTCTACGCGACCGGCGCCCGCATCAGTGAAGCCGTAGGCCTGGACGTTGACGATGTCAGCGTCGAACCCCAAGGCGACGGACCCGCCGTCGTCCGTCTCTTTGGCAAGGGATCCAAGGAGCGGCTGGTGCCGCTGGGCTCCTATGCTGCGCAGGCGGCCGACGCGTACCTGGTCCGTGGCCGGCCGGGACTGGCCGCAAAGGGACTCGGGACACCGGCCCTGTTCCTGAACGCGCGCGGCGGCCGGCTGAGCCGGCAAAGCGCCTGGACCATTCTGAAAGCGGCCGCGGAGAAGGCCGGCATCACCCAGCCCGTGTCCCCGCACACCCTGCGGCACTCCTTCGCCACGCACCTGCTGGAGGGCGGCGCGGATGTCCGCGTGGTGCAAGAGATGCTGGGCCACGCGTCCGTCACCACCACGCAGATCTACACGCTGGTCACCGCCGATACGCTCCGAGAGGTCTATGCCGCGGCGCATCCGCGCGCCCTGGGCTAAGACGACGACGGAGCGGACCGTCCGTGTAGCGGTTCCGGGCTAGACTCGCTGCCATGACCGTTGCCGTCGCCTTGTGCTTCCTGCTGTGGGAAGAATCCGGGCAGAGCTATGTGCTGCTCGGCCGGAAGAAGACCGGCTTCGGCACCGGGAAAGTCGTGGGGGTCGGCGGGAAACTGGAAGCGGGGGAGTCCGACGTCGAGGCCGCGTGCCGGGAGATGCACGAAGAGACGGGGGCGCGGGTAAGGCTTGAGGACCTGGAACCGGCCGGACGGATTCTCTTCGACTTCCCGGCGCGGCCCGCGTGGAACATGGACACCGCCCTCTTTGTCGCACGGCGCTGGAGCGGCGTGCCGGTCGAGTCGATGGAAATTGCCCCGTCCTGGCACCGCGTGGACCAGCTGCCGCTGGGGCAAATGTGGCAGGACGCCGGGCATTGGCTGCCACTGGCCCTGTCGGGAAACCAACCGCGGCTCCGGGTGCTGATGCGGCCCGATAACGAGACGGTGGCCGACGTCGAGAATCTCGACACCGGCCACCGTGTCGCCTGGCAGTTCTAGCGGCTCAACGCCCGCTGACCGGGACCGTTGTACTCACTGAGCGGCCGGATCAGCGAGTTCGCTTCCAGCTGCTCCATGATGTGCGCGGTCCAGCCTGTGATCCGGCTGGCCACGAACAGCGGGGTGAACATCTCCGTGTCGAAGCCCATCAGGTGGTAGGTGGGGCCGGCGGGGTAGTCAAGGTTCGGCTTGATGTCCTTCGCCTCGGCCATCGCGTGTTCCAGGCCGTCGTACAGTCCAAGGATTTCAGGCCGGCCGTAGTGGTCGATCATCTTGTCCAGCGCGGCCTTCATGGTGGGTACCCGGGAATCGCCGTGCTTGTAGACCCGGTGGCCGAAGCCCATCACCTTCTTCTTTTCCGCCAGGGCCTGCTCCATCCAGGTCCGGGCCCGGGCGGCGGCCTCCTCGCGGGATTCGTCGGTGCGGATGCCGATTTGCTCGAAGGTGTGCATGACCGCTTCATTGGCACCGCCGTGCAGCGGGCCCTTCAGCGCGCCGATGGCACCGGTGACGGCCGAGTGCAGGTCGGACAGCGTGGAGGTGATGACCCGGGCCGTGAAGGTGGAGGCGTTAAACGAGTGCTCGGCGTACAGGATCATGGAGACGTTGAACGCCTCCACCACCTCCGGGGCTGCCTCCTCGCCGAAGGACATCCAGAGGAAGTTCGCCGCGTAGCCCAGATCGTCCCGCGGCTCCACCAGGTCCTGACCGCGGCGCCTGCGCTGGTCGTAGGCGACGACCGCCGGGAATGCGGCAAACAAGTCCAGAGCCTTGGCCATGTTCGCCTCGGGTGAGGAATCCTCGGCCAACGGGTGGCGGGCTCCGATCACGCTGGCCGCCGTCCGGCAGACGTCCATCGGATGGGCCTCAACCGGCAGCGAATCGATGACCGACTTAACCACCGGATCCAGTGCGCGGCCGCCGCGTTCTGCCGCGGTGAAGTCCCGCAACTGGTCCGCGTTCGGCAGTTCCGAGTTCCACAGCAGATACGCCACCTCTTCGAAGCTGCAGTGTGCAGCCAGGTCCTGGACGGGGTAACCGCGGTACAGCAGCGAGTTGGTTTCCGCGTTGACCTTGGAGATTTTCGTGGTGTCGACGACGACGCCGGCCAGCCCTTTGTGGATCTGCGGTGCTTCGGTGGTTGCATCCGTGCTCATTGCGACTCCTATGTCTTGTGGTCAGTGCTGACCGGGCACTTGGAAATTGAATACAGAGGTGTCGAATTGGTTATACGCCTCATAATCCACCAATTCGTACAAACGCGCACGGGTCAACATGTTCCCGACCTGCGATTGCTGGGTTCCGTCGGCCTTGATCGCGTCCAGGGTCCGCTCGGCGGCCCCTATCGCGCTGCGCAGCAGGGTCACCGGGTAGATGACCATGTTCACGCCTACCGAGGCCAGCTCCTTGGCGGTGAACAGATCGCTCTTGCCGAATTCGGTCATGTTGGCCAGCACCGGCACGTCCACGGCGTCGCGGATGGCGGCGAATTCCTCCAGGGTGCGCATGGCTTCCGGGAAGATGGCGTCCGCACCGGCGTCAACCAGCGCGCGGGCGCGGTCCTGTGCTGCGGCCAGGCCGTCCACGGCCCGGATGTCTGTCCGGGCCATGATCAGGAAGTTCGGGTCCCGGCGGGCGTCGGCGGCGGCCCGGATGCGTTTGCTGGCGGTCTCCAGGTCCACCACGTTCTTGCCGTCCAGGTGGCCGCAGCGTTTGGGGTTGAACTGGTCTTCGATGTGGCAGCCGGCCAGGCCGGCGTTTTCCAGTTCCTGCACCGTGCGGGCCACGTTCATCGGCTCGCCGAAGCCGGTGTCGGCGTCGACCAGGGCGGGCAGATCGGTCATCCGCGCGATCTGCCCGGCCCGGGTGGCGACTTCGGTCAGCGTGGTCAGGCCGATGTCCGGCAGCCCCAGGTCGTTGGCCAGCACGGCGCCGGAGATGTAGACGCCGTCGAACCGCTTCTCCTGGATCAGCCGTGCCGAGAGCGGGTTGAACGCGCCGGGGAACTGCTGCAGCTTCCCGGAGGCCAGCCCCTCGCGAAGCGTCCGGCGCTTCTGCTCGGGTGTTGTTGCCGAGTAGAGCATTTAGAACAGCCCCTTCGGGCCCGCGGAGAGGTCGATGACGCCGTCGGCGGCCAGGATGTTCAGCTGGTCCAGCTCTCCGGCGGCCAGTTCGGGCAACCGCTCGACGGCGGCGAGGAACCGGTCGATTTCGGCGTCGTCGACGATTCCGGCGGCCAGGGTGCGCAGCTTGTTGACGTAGTGTTCGCGGATGAACGGGCGGGCGCCCAGCGGGTGCGCGTCGGCTACCGCGATTTCGTCCGTGATGACGGTCCCGTCGGTGAGCGTGATCTCCACCGAGCCGCCGAACGCCTTTTCGGCGATGTCCAGCGAGTGGTAGCGGCGGGTCCACTCCGGGTCTTCCTCGGTGCTGACCTTCTGCCAGAGGTCCACGGTGTCCGGCCGGCCGGCCCGCTCCGGGGCGTAGGAGTCAACGTGGTGCCAGGCGCCGTCCTGCAGCGCCACGGCAAAGATGTACGGGATCGAATGGTCCAGCGTTTCCCGGGAGGCCGTCGGGCTGTACTTTTGCGGATCGTTGGCACCGGAGCCGATCACGTAGTGCGTGTGGTGGCTGGTCTTGATCAGCACGGACTTCACGTTCTCCGCGTCGGTGGCCTCCGGGTGTTCGCGGTGCAGCTTGCGGGCCAGATCGATCCAGGCCTGGGCCTGGTACTCGGCGGAGTGTTCCTTGGTGTAGGTGTCCAGGATGGCGCGCTTCGCCTCGCCCTGGGCCGGCAGCGGGACGGTGTAGGAGGCGTCGGGGCCGTCCAGCAGCCACGCGATCACGCCGTCTTCTCCTTCGTAGATCGGCACCGGTGAGGTCTGGCCGCGCATCGCCCGGTCCACTGCCTCCACCGCCATCTTGCCCGCGAAGGCCGGGGCATGGGCCTTCCAGGTGGAAATCTCGCCCTTGCGCGACTGGCGGGTCGCCGTCGTCGTGTGCAGCGCCTGGCCCACGGCCTGGAAGATGGTTTCCACGTCCAGACCCAGCAGCGTGCCGATGCCCGCGGCCGCCGACGGGCCCAGGTGGGCCACGTGGTCGATCTTGTGCTTGTGCAGGCAGATGGCCTTGACCAGGTTTACCTGGATTTCGTAGCCGGTGGCGATGCCGCGGAGCAGGTCGCGGCCGTTGGAACCGACATGCTGGGCCACGGCCAGGATCGGCGGGATATTGTCGCCCGGGTGCGAGTAGTCGGCGGCCAGGAACGTGTCGTGATAGTCCAGTTCGCGCACGGCCACGCCGTTGGCCCAGGCCGCCCACTCCGGCGAGGTCTTCTGCGGGATGCCGAAGATACCGGCCCCGTCGCCGCCGCCGGAGACCGGGTGGCTCAGCGCCTGGGCCCGTGCGGCGACGATCGGGGAGCGGTTCAGCGACGCGATGGCCACCGAAGCGTTGTCGATGATCCGGTTGATCACCATTTCGGCCACGTCGGCGGACACCTCCACCGGATCGGTAGCGACGCGGGCGATCTTGTAGGCAAGCTGGTCTTCGCGCGGCAGGTTCTCTTCACTGCGGTAGACACGCAGATGGTTCTCGACGGTCATTAAACTGTCCTCTCGGCTGGCAGATCGGGTCGATGGTGGGGATTGGTGGACTTGAAATGTTCCAGGCTCTGATGCAGATGGATCCGGGTGGCCGCCGCTGCCACCTGGCTGTCGCCGTCGGCAATGGCGCCCGCGATGTTGGCGTGTTCTGCGGCGGAAGCCAGCAGCCTAGTTGGGTTGTCCCGGGCGAGCCGTCGGATCCGCACCAGATGGACGCGGAGGTTGGTCATCGCCTGGTGTAGGTACGTGTTTCCTGCCGCGCGATCCACGGCGGTGTCCAGCCGGCCGACCAGCTCGTAGTAGGCCTGCGGATCCGGCGCAGAGCCGCGCATGGCGTCCGCGGCGGCCAGGAATTCCTGCTGCAGCTGGCGGAAAACGGCCGGCTCGCCGCGTTGGGCGGCCAAGGCCGCCGCTTGGCATTCCAGCGCTGTACGCAATTCGAAGAGCTCGGTGACGTTTTCCAGCGAGATAGCGGCGACGACGACGCCGCGTCCAGCATGAGGGGCGGTCAGCCCTTCTGCATTCAGCCGGCCCAGTGCCTCCCGCAGGGGAGTGCGGGAGATGCCCAGCCGTGCCGCTTGTTCAACCTCGCCCAAGACGGTACCCGGAGGCAGCCGCCATTCGACGATGTCTTCGCGCAGCGCCCAGTACGCCCGCTCGCTGGCCCTGAGGGGCGGACCGCTTGCTGTTGTTGGCGCTTGCCGTTCCACGATGCTCACCTTCCTACTGTATACACGGAAGCGCGAGATTCGCTATAGGGAGCGCCCATGTCGCCGAATTAGTCCGCGTGTGTATACAGAAGCGGGTTCGTCGTGCCGTCCGGCAGGCCGCTGAAACGCCGCAGCCGGGCCAGGTCCGGACCCGTCGGCGGTGCAGGCGGGGTGCAGCGCGCGCATGGTTCCCATCGCTTGCCGAAGGGAGTTCCCAGCTACTAGTGGCCGAGCGGTTGTCGCCCTACACTTTGTCGATGTGGTGTGGATCACCGCGCCATCCCTTCACGCAGAATGCAGGTGAGAGCAATGGCCGGACGTGTGGTGCATTTCGAAATTCCAGCGGAGGACCAGGACCGCGCGAAAGAGTTTTACGCTTCAGCCTTTGGTTGGGATATCAGCACGATGCCGGAGATCGACTACACCTCGCTGGGGACAACCCCCACCGACGGCCAGGGCATGCCAACTGAGCCGGGAGCCATCAACGGCGGCATGTTCCGCCGCGAGGGCGAGCTGACCGGCCCGATTATCACCGTCGACGTCGATGATATCGACGCGGCATTGGAAAAAATCGGCGGTCTTGGCGGATCTATGGTCAAGGCCAAGGGCGCAGTACCGCAGATGGGGTACTTTGCCTACTTTCGGGATAGCGAGGGGAACGTGATGGGCCTGTGGCAGACTGACCCCGCTGCGGAATAACGGGCCGAACCTTATACCTCTACTTGAAGCTAAAGGCTCGCCGATCGTCAGCGTCCTGTCGATCGATGACAGGACCGTCGCTGTACCCTTGTGAGGAAGAAGTACGGCAGCGAAACGATGGAAGCTGGGTTTGATACGTGAACAGCGAACAAGGTTCGACAACCACTCTGCGGCCAGCGGACGAGGATGTCCTGGGCCCCACCGGCCGGCCGCTGACCGAGTTCCCTGAACCGCCCGTCCTGGCATCGCACGGCCCCGCGCGGATCGTCGCAATGGTCAACCAAAAGGGCGGGGTGGGTAAGACCACTTCCACCATCAACCTCGGCGCCGCCTTGGCCGAGGTCGGCCGCAAGGTGCTGCTGGTTGATTTCGACCCGCAGGGCGCGCTGTCCGCCGGGCTCGGCACGAATCCGCATGAGCTGGACCTGACCGTCTACAACGTGCTGATGGACCGCAAGACGGACATCCGGGAGGCGATCCAGGCCACCGAGGTGGAGAACATCGATCTGCTGCCGGCCAACATTGATCTCTCCGCCGCGGAAGTGCAGTTGGTCAACGAGGTGGCGCGTGAGCAGGTGCTGGCGCATGCGCTGCGCAAAGTCGAAGACGACTACGACATCATCCTGATCGACTGCCAGCCCTCCTTGGGCTTGCTGACCGTCAACGCGCTGACCGCGGCCCACGGCGTGATCATTCCGCTGATCTGCGAGTTTTTTGCGCTGCGGGCGGTGGCTCTGCTGGTGGAAACCATCGAGAAGGTTCAGGACCGGTTGAATCCGCGCCTGCAGATCGACGGCGTGCTGGCCACCATGTACGACCCGCGCACGCTGCACAGCCGGGAGGTGATCGGCCGCCTGCTTGAGGCGTTCGGAGACAAGGTCTTCGAAACCGTCATCAAGCGCACGATCAAATTCGCCGATGCCACCGTCGCCGCCGAGCCGATCACCAGCTATGCCGGTAACCACGCCGGTGCAACTGCCTACCGCCAGTTGGCCAGGGAACTCATTACGCGCGGCGGCGCCCCCTGATGACGCTGACGCCGGCGGACGACCAGCCTGCTGGCCGCCCTCCGGCAGTTACGGTGCCGGCGAGCCCGGAAGACGGCCAAAAGACGGCCGGGTTCGCTGTGACTTTGGACAACTTCAGCGGGCCCTTCGATCTGCTGCTGGGACTGATTTCCAAGCACGAAATGGACATCACGGAAGTGGCGCTCTCCCGCGTCACCGACGAATTCATTTCCTATATCCGTGGACTGCAGGCCGCCGGCGAGGACAAAGCCCTGGACGAAGCCAGCGAGTTCCTGGTCATCGCAGCCACCCTGCTGGATCTCAAGGCAGCCCGGCTGCTGCCGACCGGCGAGGTCGAAGACGATGAAGACATCGCCCTGCTCGAGGCCCGTGACCTGCTCTTTGCCCGGCTGCTGCAGTACAAGGCCTTCAAGGAAATCGCGGCGCTCTTGGGGCAGCGATTGGTCCGCGAAGCTGACCGCTTTCCGCGTCAAGTCTCGTTGGAACCGCACTTCGCGGCGCTGCTGCCGGAGCTGATCTGGCGCACGCCGCTGGCCGAATTCGCCGCACTCGCGGCCAAGGCACTGGAACCCAAGGAACCCGCCCCCACCCGGGTGGGGCTCTCCCACCTGCATGCGCCGCCGGTCAGTGTGAAGGAGCAAGCCGCCATTCTGGGCGCCCGGCTGCAGGCCGGCGGCCCGCTGTCCTTCCGCTCGCTGACCGCTGACGCAGACAGCACGTTGGTGGTGGTCGCGCGCTTCCTGGCGCTGCTGGAGATGTTCCGCGACGCGGTCATCGCGTTCGACCAGGCCGCGCCGCTGGGCGAACTGACGGTCCGCTGGACGGGCCCGGACTCGGAATGGACCGGCGAGAACCTGAGCGAAGAGTACGAAGACACCCCGGTGCCGGAAACGGCCACGGACGGAACGGAGGAGACCCATGACTGATCCTGTGGCGGACGCAGCGGGCGGGCCGGCGATTGACGTGGACCAGTTGCCTGGCGGCGCCCGCGCTGCCTTGGAAGCGGTGCTGATGGTCATCGATGAACCGGCCTCGGAGATCGAATTGGCCACCGCTCTTTCCCTGCCAGTGGACACGGTCCAGTCCCTGCTGCTGGATTTGCAACGGGATTACGACGGCGGTGCCTCCTTTGCCGGCCAGCCCGCCGCCGCGCCTCGGGGTTTCGAATTGCGCAACATCGCTGGAGGCTGGCGCATCTTCTCGCGCAGCGATTTCGCTCCGCTGGTGTCCAGCTTCGTGCTGGAAGGCCAGACCGCCCGGCTGACCCAAGCTGCCTTGGAGACGCTGGCGGTCATCGCCTACCGCCAGCCGGTCTCGCGGGCCCGGGTTTCAGCCATCCGCGGAGTCAACGTCGACTCGGTGGTTCGGACACTGACGCAACGCGGGCTGATCGAGGATTCCGGCACCGATCCGGAGACCGGAGCCATCCTGTACCGGACCACCTCGTATTTTCTGGAAAGATTGGGTATAGGAAGCATCGGCGAACTGCCGGAGATCGCCCCGCATCTGCCGGGGCTGGAAAACCTGTCCGAGTACGACGACGCTTCGCTCTAGACTGCCGGCACCCGGCAGCGCCAGACCAATGACGTAGTTCCCACGGGTAAGGATCCACCATGACACAACCGCCTCGTTCCGGTTCCGGACGGAATAATCCCCGCGGCGGAAAGCATCCCGGCGACGCCCGCCGTTCGGACGACGCCCAGCGCCGCCCGGAAGCCGGCTCGGCCCAGGGACGCGGCCGGGCCGGTCAGGCCAGCGGTTCCGGCGGCGCAGGCCGGACCGGTGCCGGCAAGCCCGGTGGCGGCCGCCCGGGTGCCGGCCGGGACCAGAGCCGCAACGAATATGGCAAGAGTGCCGGTCAGCCGGGAGGCCGCAGGGGTCCGGCCGAACCGGGTGCCGGCAAGCAGGGGGGCCGCAAGCCGTCGTCGGCCGGTCCCGCCGCAGGTAAGCCCGGTGCCGGTAAGCCCGCCGCAGGTAAGCCGGGCACCGGCAAACCGTACGGCAGCAAGGCAGCCGGCAAGGCCGGCGCGGGCAAGGCCCGCGGCGTGAAGCCGCAGCGCCCCGCCGGGCCCAAGGCCTTCGGTCGGGAGCGCTTCGGCCAGAATCTTGGCCCGGTGAGTCGAGCTGAGCGTCCTTCGCGCGGCACCGGAGCAGTTTCCGACTTGCACGATCCCGAGGGAGTGCGCCTGCAGAAGGTCCTCGCCGGGGCCGGTGTCGCCTCGCGCCGGGTGTGCGAAGAGTTGATCCAGGCCGGCCGGGTTGAAGTGGACGGCGTTGTGGTGCGCGAGCTCGGCGTGCGGGTGGACCCCGCCCACGCGGTCATCCACGTGGACGGTATTCGGGTGCAGATGGACGAGACGCTGACCTACCTGGTCTTCAACAAGCCCAAGGGTGTTGTCTCCACGATGGAGGACCCCGAAGGTCGCCCCTGCATCAGCGACTACCTCAAGCCCCAGCAGGGCCAGCGGCTTTTCCACGTGGGCCGGCTGGACCAGGCCACCGAAGGGCTGCTGCTGCTGACCAACGACGGCGAACTGGCCAACCGACTCACGCATCCGTCCTACGAGGTCCCTAAGACGTACCTGGTGCAGGTCCGTGGGCCGATGGCTCACGGTGTCGGGGCGCAGATGAAAGCCGGCATCGAGCTGGAAGACGGCGTTTCCTCGGTTGATTCGTTCAAGCTGGTGGACTCCACGCCGGGACACGTCCTGGTGGAAGTCGTGCTGCACTCGGGCAAGAACCGAGTGGTGCGGCGCTTGTTCGACGCCGTCGGGCACCCGGTGGAACGGCTGGTCCGGACCCAAGTAGGACCCATCCGGCTGGGCGATCAGCGCCAAGGCAGCGTTCGCGCACTGGGCCGCCAGGAGGCCGGGCACTTGCTGGCATTGGTGGGGATGTAGCAGGTGAATCCAGCACATGTGCAGGCTACCCATCTGTCCGGACCGGTCCTGGTGATCGGCACCGGGCTGCTGGGAGCCAGCATCGGTCTCGGCCTGCGTGCCCGCGGCATTGACGTCCTGCTGTCGGATCCGTCGCCGTCGGCCCAGGCCGTGGCACAGGACATCGGCGCCGGACGCGTCCTGCCGCCGGGCGAACGCGTGGAGCCACAGTTGGTGGTCGTCGCGGCGCCGCCGGACGTCACCGCCGTCGTCGTGTCCCAGGCCCTGCGCGATTACCCGGACGCCGTCGTCGTGGACATTGCCAGTGTCAAGACTGCCGTTTTCGAGGCCTTGGCCAAGGACCCGGATCTGACCGAGGCCGACCTTGGCCGCTACGTGGGCACCCACCCGATGGCCGGCCGCGAGAAATCCGGTCCGGTCGCCGCCCGCGGCGAGATCTTCACGTCGATGCCGTGGGTTCTGTGCCCGTCTGAACTGTCGCTGCCGGGCGCGGTGAAGACCGCGCAGGCTCTGGCTATTGACCTGGGCGCCGTGGTTTCGCGGATGTCCGCGGACGAACATGACACGTCCGTGGCCATGATCTCGCACCTGCCCCAGGTCATGTCCTCGCTGCTGGCCAGCCGGCTGCAGGACACGCCGGCGCATGCCTTGTCGCTCTCCGGCCAAGGCCTGCGCGACGTGACCAGGATCGCTGCCAGCGATCCCGCATTGTGGGTGCAGATCCTCGGCGCCAATGCGGCCCGGCTAGTGGACCTTTTGTATGGCGTGCGCGAAGACCTGGAACGGCTGATCAGGACTTTGGAACAGCCGGAGGCAGACGGTGCCCGGCTGGATATGGCCCAATTGATCAGCGAGGGGAACGCCGGCCAAGCCCGGATTCCGGGCAAGCACGGTGCACCTCCGCAGGCGTTCGCGTGGCTGACCGTGCTGGTCGACGATACCCCTGGCCAGATAGCCCGCTTGCTGACCGAAATCGGTGAGGAGGGCATCAACCTGGAAGATTTCCGCCTGGGACACTCGGCGGGTCAGCCGGTGGGGCTGGCGGAGATCGCAGTGCTGCCCAGCAAGCGGCACGAACTGATCGAATATCTCACCTCACATGGATGGAAGGTTGTGCAATGAGCGCGGCGGAAGTGGACATGGCTCGTTACCGGCAGGGCAAGGCGCTGGTGGTTGCCATCGACGGGCCGTCGGGCTCCGGCAAGTCGTCCGTGAGCAAGGAAACCGCGCGCCGACTGCACGCGTCCTATCTGGACACGGGCGCCATGTACCGCGCCGTGACGTGGTACTGCGTCAACACCGGTGTGGACCTGGCTGATGCGGCAGCGGTCGAGCAAGCCTGCAAGGACGTGGACCTGCTGATCAGCACCAACCCCGACGATGAATTTGTGCGCATCGGCTCGACCGACGTCACCGATGAGATCCGCGAGCCCTCCATCTCCGCATCGGTCAGCGCCGTGGCCACCACGTTGGGCGCGCGCGCCGAACTGGTCCGCCGTCAGCAACAGATCATTGCGGATTCGGGCCGCAGGATTGTTGCCGAGGGCCGCGACATCACCACCGTAGTCGCCCCCGACGCGGAGGTGCGGCTGCTGCTGACCGCCAGCGAAGAGGCACGGCTGCGCCGGCGCGGCCTCCAACTGGGCGGAACGCAGAGCGACGCCGACCTGCACGAGCAGGTGCTGGCCCGCGACGCCAAGGATTCGACGGTGGTGAATTTCTCCGAGGCCGCCGACGGCGTCTTCACCGTCGATTCGTCCGACCTGGACTTCGACCAGACCGTGGAAGCGGTGCTCGCCGTCGTTCGGCATGCTGCGCACTGAGCCCGCCCCGGCCGGACGGCTGCCCTCGGCCTCCGGCCGTGTTTCAATGGACACTGCAGCCGAAGCGATCCGCCGGCAGTTGTCCGGCCATGTCCGGCGCAGCGAGGCGTTCACCGGGCAGCGGCTTCCGGCCACCCCCACCCGCGACGAATAAACGGCTTGCAGCCTACCCAGAAGGAACAGACGATGAGTGAGACCCAGCCCGGACCCTCCCCGGCGGAACGGACGGCCGACGAGGAATACCGTCCGGCGGGCGAAGACCAGATCGCTGAGCACATGCTTGCGCTCGACGATGAGGACGCCGAACTGCGGGCGGCATCGCTGCGCGCCGGCTTGGCGGACTATGAACTGGATGACGAAGACGCCGCACTGCTGGCCGCCGGAGACGAGCCAATCTCCGAGGAAGAACCGCTGCATGTCGCACCGGTGCTGGCCATCGTGGGCCGGCCCAATGTGGGCAAATCGACTTTGGTCAACAGGATCCTGGGCCGGCGCGAGGCCGTGGTCGAGGACACCCCCGGTGTCACCCGCGACCGCGTCTCCTACTCGGCCCACTGGAACGGACGCCCCTTCACGCTGGTGGACACCGGCGGCTGGGAACACGACGCCAGGGGAATCCACGCCCGCGTGGCCGATCAAGCAGAGATCGCAGTGGACATGGCCGACGCCGTTCTGCTGGTGGTTGACGCCAACGTGGGCGCCACGGCCACGGACGAGGCAGTGGTGAAGATGCTGCGCCGGAAGAAGAAGCCGGTCATCCTGGTGGCCAACAAGGTGGACGACATCGCTCAGGAAGCTGAGGCCACCACCTTGTGGGGCCTCGGGTTCGGCGAGCCCTACCCCGTGTCGGCACTGCACGGGCGGGGCGCGGCCGACATGCTCGACGCCGTGATGGACGTGCTGCCAGAATTTTCCGCCTATGGGGGACTGGAGCGCACCGGCGGTCCGCGCAGGGTGGCACTGATCGGCCGCCCGAACGTGGGCAAATCGTCGCTGCTCAACAAGCTGGCGGGCAGCGAGCGGGTGGTGGTCGACTCCATCGCCGGCACCACCCGCGATCCCGTCGACGAAATGATCGAGCTCGGCGGACGCACCTGGCGGTTCGTCGATACAGCCGGCATCCGCCGCCGCGTGCACATGCAGCAGGGCGCCGATTTCTACGCCTCGCTGCGCACGCAGGCCGCGCTCGAAAAGGCGGAGGTCGCCGTCGTGCTGCTGGCCGTGGATGAAGTGCTCAGCGAGCAGGACGTGCGCATCCTGCAATTGGCTATCGATTCAGGCCGGGCGCTGGTGCTCGCCTTCAACAAATGGGACCTGCTGGACGACGACCGCCGCCGGTACCTCGAACGCGAGATCGAACAGGATCTGGCCCACGTGGAGTGGGCTCCTCGGGTGAATATTTCGGCCAAGACCGGCTGGCACAAGGACAGGCTGGTGCCGGCGCTGGACCGTGCGCTCGAGTCTTGGGACAAGCGCATCCCCACCGGGCGCCTCAACGCGTTCCTGGGCGAACTGGTAGCCGCCCATCCGCACCCGGTACGCGGCGGCAAGCAGCCGCGCATCCTGTTCGGCACACAGGCGTCGTCCCGGCCACCCAAGTTCGTGCTGTTCACCACCGGCTTCCTGGATCCGGGCTACCGCCGGTTCATCACCCGCCGGCTGCGCGAAACCTTCGGGTTCGAAGGCACCCCGATCGAAGTCAGCATGCGGGTCCGCGAGAAGCGGGCACGCAAGCGCTGACCTGTCTGTGGCTGCCGGACAACGCGCCGGCAGCCACAGCCTCCCTGCCCGCCCGTGGTCATCGGGCCCGCAAAAATGCTGTACAGTATTTGAGGTGGTTCCGCCGGATGCATGAAGGCGGAACTTCGGGTTGTGGCGCAGCTTGGTAGCGCACCTGACTGGGGGTCAGGGGGTCGCAGGTTCAAATCCTGTCAACCCGACAGAATAAGCCCTGATGGACGGTAAGTCTCATCAGGGCTTTGTCGTATCCAAGAGGTGTTTTTCTTTCCCCACCACCTCCGGCCTGTAGAGACTAGGTGGACGGCACGGGACAATGTGATAGCCCTCGACCGAAAACTGAGTGTCCGAGGTGCGTCGTACAGTTCAAGCATGGCGTGGGAACGAAGCTACACCGACAAGCAGCTCGTCGAAGCGATCAACGCATCGAGTTCTTGGCGTGGAACTTTGCGCGAGCTGGGGCTGGCGGCGACATCCGCCGGGGCAATGCGGTCGGTGCGTTCCCAAGCCAAGCGTATTGGCGTAGATTACAGCCATTTCAAGGGGCAACGTCGTTGGACTGAGGAGCGCCTTCGCAGTGCTGTATCCACTTCGAACTCCTGGACTGAGGTTGTTAGCGATCTGGGGCTTGACGGCGAGTCCTCCATCGCCAGAGTGAAAGGCCACGCTGCAAGGCTCGGCTTGGATGTCGCGCATCTGACGGTTCAGCCAGCTGCGGTAACGGACTTCGGAATTCTGCCACGTACCGAGAATCTTGACCGTGCCGGCCCACTCCTAGCGGCCGCCTGGTTCACATTGTGTGGTCACGACGTCTCCTGGCCGCTCGAGCCCTGCCGCTACGATCTGCTCATTTCTCTTGGCGACAGAATGCGGCGGGTTCAGGTAAAGACGACGACAGTTCCTGTGGGCGACACCTGGAAGGTCTATCTCTCAACCGCTCGCCGTGAACGAAGGACGTACGATCCGGACGAGATCGACGACTTCTTCATCATCGACGGAAGCCATGCGTACTATCTGATCCCGGTCGCCGCAGTCGGCGGCCTTGACGCGATTCACCTCAGACCCTATGACCAGTACCGCGTGGAACGGATACCGTGACGGGTAGAGGTAACGACCACATGATGGTCGTCCGAGTAAAGAGCGTCACGCTCGAGCATGTGGTCGAAGCTCTGTCGCCGCTACATTTCGGATCGAGGCCGCGTGTCGTCGGTTCCTCAAGTTATGCGGGTAAGTGAGCGCCGCTCCTGCGCCCGAAGTATTAGGTTCTGGTTCGATATCTGTCAACTTAACCGAGCAGCGAGCAGGTCCATTCAGTCGGGTCGCCTTTCCCATTAGCTCGTGCAGGGCCTTGTGTGCCTATACTTTCAGCGATGGCGGGGAACTCGGTTCCTTGCTTCAGCAACTGGACGTCCATGGTGCGAGAAAGGCAACCGATGAGCAATATTCCCGCCGACCTGAAGTACACCGCTGAGCATGAGTGGGTCGCTGCCGCAGATGCCGAGGGCACTGTGCGCCTGGGCATCACCGACTTTGCCCAAGACGCCCTCGGCGACGTGGTCTATGTGCAGATGCCGGAAGCCGGCTCCTCCATCACCGCCAACGACGTGGTTGGCGAAGTGGAATCGACCAAGAGCGTCAGCGACATTTACGCCCCGGTGAGCGGCGAAGTCGTGGCCGTCAACGACGCGCTGGAGTCCGACCCGGCACTGATCAACTCCGATCCGTACGGGGAGGGCTGGCTGCTGGAGGTCAAGCTTTCGGATCCGGGGGCACTGGAGACCCTGCTCAGTGCCCCGGAGTATGAACAGCAGGTAGGCTAGAGCTACCGGAACCAATCAACGGCCAGCCGGTCATGGACCGGTTGGCCGCTACATTTTTACGGAGGATCTATTGATGGTGGGCGACGCTCGCAACGCCGCAAACAACGGGAACGGCGACAGCCGGAACCCGGAGGCGAATGCGGAAACCACATCCATCTTTTTGCCGCCGCAGACGCTGATCCACGCAGCCACGCCGAACCTCAGCTCCGAGGAGGAAGCATCAGTGGCAGCGTTGCCGGCAGGGTCGGCGCTGCTGATAGCCCACGGCGGCCCTAATGCCGGTGCCCGGTTCCTGCTGGACCAGGACATCACCACGGCTGGCCGGCATCCGGATGCGGACATCTTCCTGGACGATGTGACGGTCTCCCGCAAACACGTCGAATTCCGCCGGTCCGGCGATGGATTTATGGTCGTGGACTCGGGCAGCCTAAATGGCACCTACGTCAACAACGACCGGGTGGACAGCCTGCAGTTGCGGACCGGCAATGAAGTGCAGATCGGCAAGTTCCGCCTGACCTTCTATGCAGGCACGGCGGCAAAGGGGCAGGGCTAACCGGTGCCGGTGTCCCAGCCAGCGCGGCGCACCCTCGGGTCGTCCCGGGAGGGCTACCGCAGCAGCGTCCTCAATATCGGCGAGGTGTTGCAGCAGCTGACGGACGAGTTCCCGCAGATCAGCGCCTCCAAGATCCGGTTCCTGGAGGAAAAGGGACTGATCAGCCCCCAGCGCACGCCGGCCGGCTACCGGAAATACACCGGGCAAGACGTTGAACGGCTCCGTTTCGTGCTGGCGCTGCAGCGGGACCAGTACCTGCCGCTCAAGGTGATCAAGGACTACCTGGACGCGATCGACCGCGGCGAGCGGCCGGATGCGCTGCCCGGCGGCATGACGTTGGCACCTCGGATGGTCTCGGATCCGCTGGCCGCTGAACTCAATGGCCGCGGCCGGGCACTGACACGAGGGGAACTCCTGCAGGTCAGCGAAGCATCGGCGGAATTAGTGGACGACCTGCTCGCCTACGGACTGATCCACGAGCAGGACTCCCGATTCGACGAGCACGCGCTCAAGGTGGTTCGCGCCTGCATGCAGTTGGGCAGCCACGGAATCGAACCGCGGCACCTCCGGTCCTTCCGGGCCGCGGCGGACCGCGAGGTGGGGCTGGTGGAGCGCGCCGTGGCGCCGTTGGCCTCCCGCCGCGACGTCGCCTCGCGGGCGCGTGCTGCGGAAACCGCCAAGGAAATCAGCGATCTGTGCCTGAATCTGCACACTGCCCTGGTCCATGGGCATTTGGCGCAGATGGAGCGCTGAACGGAGGAGCAATGCTCGAACTAGAGGTAGTCGGAGTCCGCATCGAGCTTCCGTCAAACCAGCCGCTGGTGCTGCTCAAAGAAACCGACGGGGAACGTCATATTCCGATCTGGATAGGCGCTCCGGAAGCCAGCGCGATTGCCTTCGCGCAGCAAGGCATCAAGCCGCCGCGCCCCATGACGCACGACCTGCTGAACGACGTGGTGGAGGCGTTGGGCCGGCGGATCACCGAAGTCCGCCTGGTCACTGTCCAAGACACCGTCTTCTTCGCTGAGCTGGTTTTCGACGGCGGCGCCACAGTCAGTTCCCGTGCCTCGGACGCCATTGCGCTGGCACTACGTGTGCCATGCCCCATCTACTGCGCGGACGAAGTGATGGAGGAAGCAGGGGTCAAAATCGCCGAAGCCTCCGACGATGAGGAATCCGGCGGCGAGGCGCAGGACAACGCGGAAAGCCAACTGCGCCAGTTCCGCGAATTCCTTGCCGATGTCGAGCCCGAGGATTTCGAAAAATAGGCGCTGCGGGGACAGGTTTCCCAGGTTCAAACCGGCCGGGCGACAGGGGCCGGATACGACACGCCGCAGCAAAAATGCCAGCGTCTTTGACCGGGGGCCCCCGCCGTTCTAACGTCGAAGCATACAGTTCCCATTGCACCGCAGGCCAACTCAGGGGAGACTGAAACCAGACCTCTGGGCTGTCTGCGATGCTCACTTCCCCACAGGGAACTTCGACAAGGAGGGTTCACGTGAGTCCTAAAGGTGATGCAGGCGAGATGCCGCACGCTCGAACGACCGGTGCTGCCATACCCGCAAGCGCCCAGGGCCTGCTGTTCACCGAAGACTTGCCCGTGCTTGATGAGGACGCCGGTTACCGCGGCCCCACTGCCTGCAAAGCCGCCGGCATCACCTACCGGCAGTTGGACTACTGGGCACGTACTGGACTGGTGGAACCCGCCGTCCGCGGCGCATCGGGCTCAGGCTCGCAGCGTCTCTACAGCTTCCGGGACATTCTGGTCCTGAAGGTGGTCAAGCGCCTGCTCGACACGGGTGTTTCACTACAGCAAATCCGCACCGCCGTTGAACACCTGCGCGAACGCGGTGTGGAGGACCTGGCCCAGATCACCCTCATGAGCGACGGCGCCAGCGTTTACGAGTGCACCTCCGCCGACGAAGTCATTGACCTTGTCCAGGGCGGTCAGGGCGTCTTTGGCATCGCAGTTGGCCGAGTGTGGCGGGAGGTCGAGGGCAGCCTCGCACAGCTCCCCAGCGAACACGCTGCCGAGCAGCAAGAGTTCCCCGATGACGAACTAAGCCGTCGGCGCGCAGCGCGCAAGATCAGCTGACCTGCTACCACTTAATGACAGCGGGAGGGGCTCCGGTTTCGGAGCCCCTCCCGCTGTTTAAACCTGATCTGGGCGGTTGCCGGCGCGTGGCTGTACAGCCGTCCGGTCAGCTGGGCTGGCGGCGCAGCGCACGGCTGCGCATGCGCCCCGAATCAGTGATGTTCTTGAGCAGATCGTCGAAGAGGGAGGCGGCTTGCCTGGCCGATTCACCCGGCCACTGATGGACAGAATGTGCCGCGCCCTGGATCTGCTGCCAGTTTGCCTGCTCCACGATGGTGGGGGAGAGCAACAGGTCACCGAACATCGTCTTCATTTCCGCTAGCCGGTAATTATGCTCGTTGGAGCTGGGCCGAACGCGGTTGGCCACCACACCCGCGGTTTTGAGGTCCGGCGCGAATTCCTCGCGAAACAGGTCGATCGCCCGCATGGTGCGTTCGGTGCCGGCAACCGAGAAGAGGCTGGGCTCCGCCACCAGCAACACCCGATTGCTGGCAGTCCACGCCATGCGCGTCAGGCCGTTAAGCGACGGCGGGCAGTCGATCAGTACCAGTGAATAGCCATTCACGCGCGAGAGCATGGTGGAAAGCCTGCGCAGGTCCCGGCGGCTCAGGTCGGGGCGGTCGTAGATGCCGGAGTAGGCCGAGCCGACGGCCACATCAAGGACGTTCCGGCCCGATGACGGGGCCTGCTCGGATTCCGCAGCACCTACCCAGCCGCTCGGAGCGACATTCCCGGCCAGATCGGCTTTGCGTGCATTCTTGAGCAGTCGCCCGATGTCGGTCTGGTGGGACGGCTTGACGCCAAGCCCTGTGGTGGCATCAGCGTGCGGATCCAGATCGATGACCAGGGTAGGAATTCCCGCTGCCAGCGCCGCAGAGGCCAGACCCAGCGTGACCGAGGTCTTGCCGACCCCGCCCTTGAGGCTGCTGATGCTCACTACTTGCACGTAAAAACCAAAACCTAACGTATCGAGTCGTGGGGCTTCTGCGCCGGACTTGTCCACGGCACCCTATCCATCATAGGTGGAGCACCGCGGGAGACTGTGCCATCGGCGCGGCCCGGTGGCGTTTCTCTCGGGCGACCGCCGCGGTCCCGTAACATGCCGACCGCGAACAACAACGGGAGGGTGATCTGTGCAACACTGGCTTGCCAGTTCAGCGGAACGTCCGTGAGACTTGGCTCACTGAGTCCGCCGGCTCCGGCGCCGGACGGTCATGTCTCAAATCCTCCGTCCGGACCCGGCAATGATGCAGGAGTGAAATGTTCTCAAAGATCCTGGTAGCCAATCGTGGCGAAATCGCCATCAGGGCTTTCCGCGCGGCCTATGAACTGGGCGCGAAGACCGTGGCCGTGTTCCCCCATGAGGACCGCAACTCGATCCACCGGCAAAAAGCCGACGAAGCGTATCTGATTGGCGAGCCCGGGCACCCGGTGCGGGCGTATCTCGACATCAACGAGATCATTCGGGTAGCCAAGGAGTCCGGCGCGGACGCCATCTACCCTGGCTACGGGTTCTTGTCGGAGAATCCCGATCTGGCACGTGCGGCTGCCGGGGCGGGAATAGCCTTCGTCGGTCCGAAGGCCGAAGTACTGGAGTTGGCCGGGCACAAAGTGCACGCCTTGCAGGCGGCCCGCAAGGCCGGGATTCCTGTGCTGAAGTCCACCGACCCCAGCTCCGATGCGGAGAAACTGCTGGCCGAGGCCGAGGACATCGGCTTCCCGATCTTCGTCAAGGCTGTAGCCGGGGGCGGCGGGCGCGGCATGCGCCGGGTCGATGACCGGAAGGACCTGCCGGAAGCGCTGGCAGCTGCCATGCGCGAAGCCGACACCGCCTTCGGCGACCCTACCGTTTTTCTGGAGCAGGCTGTGCTGCGGCCGCGCCACATCGAAGTGCAGATCCTGGCCGACGGCCAGGGCAACGTCATGCACCTCTTCGAGCGCGATTGCTCGCTCCAGCGCCGGCACCAGAAGGTCATCGAAATTGCCCCCGCACCCAATCTGGACGAGAACATCCGCCAGGCGCTGTACCGGGATGCGGTCAAATTCGCCGAGGCACTCGGCTACACCAATGCGGGTACGGTTGAGTTCCTCGTGGACACCGTGGGCGAACGGGCCGGGCAGCATGTCTTCATTGAGATGAACCCGCGGATCCAAGTGGAGCATACGGTGACGGAGGAGATCACCGACGTCGACTTGGTGCAGTCCCAGATGCGCATTGCCGCCGGTGAGAGCCTGGCGGATCTGGGATTGTCCCAGCAGACCGTGTTCATCAAAGGCGCAGCCATGCAGTCCCGGATCACCACCGAGGATCCGTCCAACGGCTTCCGGCCCGACGTCGGCAAGATCACCGCCTACCGCTCTGCCGGTGGCGCGGGCGTCCGGTTGGACGGCGGAACCATCTACACCGGCGCCGAGATCAGCCCGCACTTCGACTCGATGTTGGTCAAGCTCACCTGCCGTGGCCGGGACTTTGCGACGGCGGCCGTCCGCGCCAAGCGTGCGTTGGCGGAGTTCCGCATCCGCGGCGTCTCCACCAACATCCCGTTCCTGCAGGCTGTGCTGGAGGACCCGGATTTCCTGGCCGGCAACGTGGCCACATCCTTCATTGACGAACGGCCGGAGCTGCTCAAGGCCCGCGTCTCCGCCGACCGCGGCACCAAGCTGTTGACTTGGCTGGCGGATGTCACCGTCAACAAGCCGAACGGGGAGCTTCCGGTGGCCACCGCACCGGTGGAGAAGCTGCCGGAACCGGCGCGGCAGGCGCTCGAGGCGACTGGCGCCCTGACCGCGGTCCCGGCGTCCGGCTCGCGGCAGCGGCTTCAGCAGCTGGGCCCGGAGAAGTTTGCCGCCGAGCTGCGGGCGCAAACTGCCGTGGCGGTTACGGATACCACCTTCCGCGACGCTCACCAGTCGCTGCTGGCCACCCGCGTGCGCACCAAGGACCTGCTTAATGCCGCACCGGCCGTGTCGGCCCTGACCCCGCAGCTGCTTTCGGTAGAGGCGTGGGGCGGAGCGACCTACGACGTGGCACTGCGGTTCCTGGGCGAAGACCCGTGGGAGCGCTTGGCTGCTCTGCGCCAGGCGATGCCGAACATCTGCCTGCAGATGCTGCTGCGCGGCCGGAACACGGTGGGCTACACGCCGTACCCGGAGGAAGTCACTACGGCGTTCGTCCAGGAAGCAGCAGCCACCGGCATCGATATTTTCCGGATTTTCGATGCGCTCAACGATGTCTCGCAGATGGAACCGGCCATCCGCGCGGTGCGGGAAACCGGAACGGCCGTGGCGGAAGTTGCGCTCTGCTACACCGGCGACCTGCTGGACCCCGCTGAGGACCTCTACACGCTGGACTACTACCTCAACCTTGCCGACCGGATTGTCGATGCCGGGGCCCACATACTGGCGATCAAGGATATGGCCGGCCTGTTGCGGCCGGCGGCGGCAGCCAAGCTGGTCTCGGCGCTGCGTGAACGGTTCGATCTCCCGGTGCACCTGCACACCCACGACACAGCCGGCGGGCAGCTGGCCACGCTGCTGGCTGCCGTCGAGGCCGGCGTGGACGCGGTTGACGCTGCCAGCGCCGCGATGGCCGGCACCACCAGCCAGCCGTCAATGTCGGCGCTGGTCGCCGCCCTGGCCCACACCGAACGCGATACCGGCCTGGACCTGGCCGCCGTGGGCTCGCTGGAACCGTACTGGGAAGCGGTCCGCCGCGTCTACGCTCCGTTTGAGTCGGGGTTGCCGGGGCCGACCGGCCGCGTGTATGCCCACGAAATTCCGGGCGGCCAGCTCTCCAACCTGCGGCAGCAAGCCATCGCGCTGGGACTCGGCGAACGGTTCGAGGCGATCGAGGACATGTACTCGGCTGCCGACAAGATCCTGGGCCGGCTGGTCAAGGTGACTCCGTCGTCCAAGGTGGTGGGCGACCTGGCCCTGCAGTTGGTCGGTGCCAACGTTGACCCGGAGGATTTCGCAGCGGATCCGCGGAAGTACGACATTCCGGACTCAGTGATTGGCTTCCTTTCCGGCGAGCTGGGTGATCCGCCCGGCGGCTGGCCCGAGCCGTTCCGCACGAAAGCCCTGGAAGGGCGCAATATCAAGCCCCGCAACGAGGTGCTGTCCGCTGAGGACTCGGCAGCGCTGGCCGCGGACCCGGCCACCCGGCGGGCCACGCTGAACCGGCTGCTCTTTGCCGGACCCACCAAGGAATTCGAGAAGACCCGGGAAAAGTACGGGGATGTCTCCGTCCTGGACACGCTGGACTACCTCTACGGACTGCAGCCGGGGTCCGAACATGTGATCGCGCTCGAGAAGGGCGTCCGCCTGATCGCCATGCTCGGCGCCATCTCCGAGCCGGATGAGAAGGGCATGCGCAGCGTGCACTGCACGCTCAACGGCCAGCAGCGCAACGTGATGGTGCGCGACCGCAGCGTCGAATCAGAGGTCAAGGTCGCGGAAAAGGCCGATCCCGGACAGCCAGGACACGTGGCGGCTCCGTTCGCCGGCGCGGTCACGGTGATCGTCAAGCCGGGGGACACCATCAAGGCCGGCGACACGGTGGCAACCATCGAGGCAATGAAGATGGAAGCCGGTATCACGGCCCCGAGCGGTGGCACCGTGGCGCGGCTGGCGGTCTCCGCCGTCGAACAGGTCCAGGGCGGCGACCTGCTGCTGGTCATCGACCCGGCGTAGCGTCAGGCCGGTCCGCAGAACGGCCAGACAAACAACGGAAGGGCTGCCGCTGTGAAGCGGCAGCCCTTCCGTCGCGCCGGAGTGGTTATTGCCGGACGCTGGTGTAGATCTGCTCCACATACTCATCGAAATCGGCCAGCACCTGCGCCCGCTTGATCTTCAGCGACGGAGTCAGGTGTCCGGACGCTTCGGTGAAGTCGGACGGGATAACCCGGAAGGACTTGATTCCCTCCGCCTGCGAGACCGACTGGTTGGCCTGATCGATCAGCGTCTGGAGGGCGGTTTTCACGGCGTCGTGGTTGGCCGCCTGCTCCATCGTGGTGGTGGCCGGCAGCCCGTGGCGTTCCAGCCAGCCGGGCAGCGCTTCCTCGTCCAGCGTGATGAGTGCGGAGATGAACGGGCGGTTGTCGCCGATCACCACGCATTGGGATACCAGCGCGTCGGCACGGATCTGGTCTTCAAGCAGTGCCGGGACGACGTTCTTGCCGCTGGCCGTCACGATGATTTCCTTCTTCCGGCCGGTGATGCTCAGGAAACCGTCCGCATCCAGTTCGCCGATGTCGCCGGTGCGGAACCAGCCGTCGGTGAACGCCTCCGCGGTGAGATCCGGGCGGTTGTAGTAGCCGCGGAGCACGCAGACGCCCTTGGCGAGGATCTCGCCGTCGTCCGCAATCTTGACGGCATTGCCGGGCAGCGGTGCCCCGACCGAGCCGATCTTGATCATTTGGGGTGTGTTGACGGAGACCGGCGCCGTCGTTTCGGTGAGCCCGTAGCCCTCCAGCACCAGCAGGCCGATGCCGTGGAAAAAATGTCCCAGCCGTTCACCCAGCGGACCGCCGCCGGAGACGGCGTGCTCAACCCGGCCGCCCATGGCTTCGCGGATCTTGTGGTACACCAGCTTGTCGAAGAGCTTGTGCTTGAGCTTGAGGGTCAGCGGTACCTTGCCGGCCGCGTCGGCCCGCGACCAGGCGACGGCAGTGTCCGCGGCGGCGTGGAAGATCTTGCCCTTGCCGCCATCCTCCGCCTTGAGCATGGAGCTGTTGTAGACCTTCTCGAAGACGCGCGGAACGGCCAGGATGAACGTGGGCCGGTAACTCTGCAGATCCGGCAGCAGATTCTTGATGTCCGGGGTATGCGCCACGGTGGCCCCTGCAGCAACGCAGAGCACGGAGATAAACCGCGCGAAGACGTGGGCCAGCGGCAGGAACATGATGGTCTGCGCGCCCTCGTGGGCAACATCCGGCAGGGCTGCGGCGGCGTTCTTGGACAGCTCGACGAAATTTCCGTGGGTCAGCTCGCAGCCCTTGGGCCGTCCGGTGGTGCCGGAGGTGTAGATAATCGTGGCCAGGTCGTCGAGGCCGGCAATGCGGCGGCGTTCCTCCACGTCAGCATCCGGTACATCGTTCCCGGCGGTGCGCAGCGCATCCAGCGATTCTTCGTCCAGCTGCCATACGTGCTTCAGGTCTTCCAAGCCCTCGTCGAGGGCGGCCCGGCGCACCTTGGCCTCGTGCGCGGCGCTTTCGGCGAACACTGCCACCGCGCCTGAATCGCCCAGGATCCAGGCGATCTGGCTGGGGGAGGAGGTCTCATAGATCGGGACCGACACAGCGCCGGCGAACCAGACCGCGAAGTCCACCAGGGACCATTCGTAGCGCGTGCGGGCCATGATGCCCACGCGTTGGCCCGGCTGGACGCCGCTGGAGATAAGCCCCTTGGCCAGCCGTGTCACATCGGCGAGGAAGTCGGTGGCACGGACGTCCTGCCATGCCCCGGACGCATCCTTGCGGGAGAACAAGGCCGGGTTTGATGCCTTCTGCGCCTGCTCAACGACCAGGTCGGCGATGTTGGCATCCCGCGGAACGTCAACCAAGACGGGCACGCTGTATTCGCGCACGTTAGCTCCTCACTACTTCAGCTGTGGCCAGCTCTGCTCAGCCTCCCTGACGGAGGTTGCCTTTAGCCTATAACCTAAATCACAGTGATTACCGGCAGGTAACCCACGAAACGGTAACGGTCCTTCCCGCCCCAGCTGCCCGACACGCGGGCTCGGCTTGCCTACCATGGTGAGGTGGAGAACAGCGGACTGGCCGTGGGGATCGATATCGGCGGCACCAAAGTGGCGGCCGGCGCCGTCGATGGTTCCGGGAACGTGATCGCGGAGCTGGTCCGTCCTACTCCGGGTCACGATCCGCGGGACGTGGAAGATCTTATCGCGGCGCTCGTGCGCGAGGTGGCGTCGGAGCACCCTGTGGTGGCCGTGGGCGTTGGCGCGGCCGGCTGGATGGACCTGGCCGGCGGCACCGTGTTGTTCAGCCCGCACCTGGCCTGGCGGAACGAACCGCTGCGGGACAATCTGGAACGGTTGCTGCGCCGGCCCGTCACTGTAGTCAACGACGCCGATGCCGCCGCCTGGGGTGAATTCCGGTTCGGTGCGGGCAGGGGAGAGCCGCGACTGGTGTGTATCACGCTCGGCACCGGTATCGGCGGCGCCATGGTGATGGATGGCCGGCTGGAGCGGGGCCGCTGGGGAGTTGCGGGGGAATTCGGCCATCAGGTGATCATGCCCGGGGGACACCGCTGCGCGTGCGGAAACCGCGGCTGCTGGGAGCAGTATGCCTCCGGCAATGCCCTGGGCCGCGAGGCGCGGGAACTGGCCGCCGCCAATTCGCCGGTGGCGCAGCGGTGGCTGCAGGCCGCAGGCGGCGTGGTGGAAGACATTACCGGCGCGGTGGTGACGGAGCAGGCCAAGCAGGCCGACCCCGCCAGTGTGCGGCTGCTGGAGGAGACCGGCGAATGGCTGGGGCTGGGGCTGGCCAATCTGGCCGCGGCGTTGGATCCCGGCATGTTTGTGATCGGCGGGGGACTGGGTGAAGCCGGCGATCTGCTGCTGCAGCCGGCCCGCCATGCGCTGGAGCGGAACCTGACCGGCCGCGGGTTCCGGCCGCTGGCGGACGTCCGGCTGGCAGCCCTGGGGCCGCAGGCCGGGATGATCGGGGCCGCAGACCTCGCGCGGGCTGCTGCTGGCTGATCCGGCTGATCCTGCGGCCGGTCGCGTCAGACGCGCGCCCCGTCGTCGTACCCGTCGCGCTCCTTTGGCAGCCGGAAGAGCAGATAGACGGCGGAAGCCACGAAGAGGACCACCATTCCCAGCACCGTCGCGAACGGTGCACCGCGCCACAGCATGGCGGTCAGCAGCAGGCCCAGCGGAGCGCCCACGGCGCCGATCCACGCCAGCACCAGCAGCGGCTCGCCGGCGCCCAGCGGCTCGGGCTCCGGCGGTACGTAGCCCTCGTCCTCATCCGGTTCCTCGACGAAGTAATCCCGCGGCCCGGACGGGCCCTCCGGCGCGGGGACCTCCGGCAGGCGGTGCTCAAAGATAGCGCGCAAACGTTGCGGATCCGTACCGCTGTCCGCGGCCGGCTGGTCCGGCAAGGGGCCGTCCGGGCTCCCGGAGTCGGTTTCTTCCAGCCGGGCTACCAGATCCTGCCAGACGGCGTCGTCCCGGTCCTGATCATGTCCCGGCACGAGTGGCTCCTGTGTGCGTTGGTGACGTGGCCGCGACGGCCTGGATGAATTCCGCCGATCGGCGGTAGATCAGTTCGGCGTCATGGTCCATGGTGGCCACGTGGTAGCTGTCAGCGAGCGGCACCACCTCCAGCCGGGCAGTGCCGATGCGGCGCCGCAGCACCCGCATGGACGATTCCGGCACAATATGGTCCACGGCGGAGCGGAAGACCAGCGTCGGAGCGGTGACCCGGGGCAGGTCTGCCACCACCGTCTTGAAGAGCTGGCCCAGTTGGTGGGCTGCTGCCACCGGGGTGCGGTCGTAGGCGCCCTCGTCGATGCCTGGCATGTTGATGTCATTGCCGATGGCCGGCACCGACTTCAGGACGTACTTCATCAGTCCGCTGAACGGGGCCCGGGGATCGGCGATGGTCAGCCCCGGGTTCACCAGCAGCACGCCGGAGACCGGGCGGTGCGCAGCCAGCCGCAGCGCGAGCGCGCCGCCCATGGACAGGCCGGCAACGAAGACCTGGCTGCGCTCGCGGGCGAGTTCGGCGAAAGCCTGCTCGGCCGCTCCGTACCAGCTTTGCCAGCGTGACGTTCCCAGCTCCTGCCAGGTGGTGCCGTGGCCGGGCAGTAACGGCAGCCGCACCGCGAAGCCGGCAGCGGCCAAGCTCTCCGCCCAGCCCCGCATGCTGCGCGGGGAACCGGTAAAGCCATGCAGCAGCACCACGCCCAAACGGGAATTGGGGCCGTGCCCGGAGCTGGAAAAGGCCCCGTCGAGAGCAGAAGTCATGGCACTATCGTGTCATTATGGGAGCCGTTCGGCCATTGATTGCCGTCCTCTTCCTTGCCCGCGTTGCACGCGGCGCCGCCACACGGACGCCAAGCTGGAGTAGAGTCTCAAACGGAATTGTTATGCGGCCTGCGGCGGCGGAATGGAAAGGCACACGTGTTCTACTGGTTTATGAAGACCATTGTCGTGGGGCCGGTGGTTCGCCTGCTCTTCCGGCCGTGGGTCAAGGGCCTGGACAACATTCCGGATAACGGGCCCGCCGTGCTGGCCAGTAACCACCTTTCCTTCTCCGATTCGATTTTCCTGCCGTTGGCGGTCTCCAGGCCCGTGGTATTCCTGGCCAAGAGCGAATACTTCACCGGCAAGGGCATCAAGGGCAAGCTCACGGCAGCGTTCTTCAAGATGACGAACCAGCTGCCGATGGACCGGTCCGGCGGGGCAGCTTCGGCCACGTCCCTGCTGGCCGGACGGGACGCGCTGCAGGAGGGCGGGCTGCTGGGGATCTACCCGGAAGGCACACGCTCGCCGGACGGCAAGCTGTACCGTGGCAAGACCGGCGTGGCCAAACTGGTGCTGAGCACCGGGGTGCCCGTCATTCCGGTGGCGATGATCGGCACGGACAAAGTCCAGCCGATCGGCCGGCGCCTCCCCAACATCCGCCGGGTGGGCATCATCATGGGCAAGCCGCTGGATTTCTCCCGCTACAAGGGACTGGAAGACGACCGGTTCATCCAGCGCTCGGTCACCGACGAAATCATGTACGAAATCATGCGGCTCTCCGGGCAGGAATACGTCGACTCGTACGCCAGCACGGTCAAGGCGCGGCAATCCGCACGCAAACCGGCCCGAGGCGAAGGCCAGCGCCACACCGCCGTCGGACTGCCCACGGAGCAACCCGAACCGCCGAAGACCAAAGCGCCCGGTACCATTACGGTGATCGGCGCAGCGACCCCTGCCGCCGAGGTGCCCGTCCCTCCCGGGCCAGCGAAGGGGCAGCCCGGACCGACCGGGGCGGCTTCCGGCGACGCTGCCGCCGCCACCACACCTCCCGCCTCTGCAGCCGCAGCACCCTCCGTACCCCCTTCAAGCGCCGCACCAGAGGGCGCAGCCGGGCGGAATGAAGCAGCCGGCGGAACCGCCGCCCAGCAACCCGATACAATCCGGCTCCCGGACGGCGGCACAGCCCGGGAATCAGGTCAAGACCTCCCGCGCTAATCCAGCCGCAATGTGACGGCAAGCTGGCGGAGCATGACTTCCCCACATGAATCCGGGCAGAGCCGCGGTCTACGATTGAGGCGTGACCGATACAACCTACACTGCTTCCGTTCCCGACCAGCTGCCCACGGCGGCGAACTACCCCGGTTTGGATGACTGGCGCGAGCTGCCGGTGGTGCAGCAGCCCAGCTGGCACGACGCCTCGGTCCACGCCTCCGCCGTTGCCGAGCTGAACACTCTGCCGCCGCTGGTCTTCGCCGGTGAAGTCGACGTCCTGCGGGAACGTCTGGCCCAGGCGGCAGATGGCAAGGCCTTCCTGCTCCAGGGCGGGGATTGCGCCGAGACGTTCGGCGCAGCCACTGCTGACAAGATCAGTGCCCGGGTCAAGACCATCCTGCAGATGGCCGTGGTGCTCACTTACGGCGCCTCGCTGCCCGTGATCAAAATGGGCCGGATGGCCGGCCAGTTCGCCAAGCCCCGTTCGTCCAACGACGAGACCCGCGAAGGCGTGACGTTGCCGGCCTACCGCGGCGACATGGTCAACGGGTTCGACTTCACCCCCGAGTCCCGCGCGCACGATGCCAGCCGGATGGTGCAGGCCTATCACACCTCCGCCTCCACGCTGAACCTGATCCGCGCTTTTACCCAGGGCGGATTCGCCGACCTGCGGTTGGTGCACCACTGGAACAAGGGCTTCACCGCCAACCCGGCACATTCCCGCTACGAATCGCTCGCGCGCGAAATCGACCGCGCGGTGAAATTCATGGAAGCCTGCGGAGCCGATTTCGATGCGCTCAAGCGGGTGGAGTTCTTTGCCAGCCATGAAGCGCTGGTGCTGGACTACGAGCGGGCCCTTACGCGCATCGATTCGCGCACCGGTCTGCCTTACAACACCTCGGGGCATTTCCTCTGGATCGGCGAACGCACCCGGCAGTTGGACGGCGCCCACGTGGAATTCCTGTCCAAGGTCCGCAACCCGATCGGGGTCAAGCTGGGACCGACCAGCTCGGCCGACGACGCCCTCCGGCTGATCGACAAGCTGGACCCGGAACGCGAGCCCGGACGGCTGACGTTCATCACCCGGATGGGCGCCGGCAATATCCGCCAGAAGCTGCCGGAACTGGTCAAGCGGGTGACGGACAGCGGCGCCAAGGTGCTGTGGGTGACCGATCCCATGCACGGGAACACCGTCACCTCGCCGAACGGCTACAAGACCCGGAACTTCGACGACGTGATCGACGAAGTCCGCGGCTTCTTCGACGTGCACCACGAACTCGGCACCTTCCCGGGCGGCCTGCACGTGGAAATGACCGGCGACGACGTGGCCGAGTGCCTCGGCGGTGCCGATCCGATCGACCAGAACGCCTTTTTGGACCGTTACGAGTCCGTCTGCGATCCCCGGCTCAACCACATGCAGTCGCTGGAGATGGCGTTCCTGGTGGCCGGAGCACTGTCCCGCCAGCGGTAGCTGCCCCAGCTCCACCAAACAAACAGCAGAAGGCCCGGAACCATCGAACAGGTTCCGGGCCTTCTGGCGTCCTGAAGTGCTGCGGGGTCGCCCGTCCCACCCGGCCAGCGCACCGCCCGGGCCGCCCGAATCACACCACGGTCAGCGTGATGACGGAGCCTTCGGGGACCGACTCATTGACCGGATCCTGAGCCCGGACAGTGCCAAAGAAGCCGCCGAGGATTTCGTTGACTTCCACCTCGAAGCCCAGTTCCCTCAGCTGGCGCTCTGCGTCGTCTACCTGTTTGCCAACCATGTCCGGGACGTCGACCATCCGCGGTCCTTTGGAGAGGGTCAGGGTGACCGTGTCGCCGCGGACCACCTGGCCCCCGGCAGGAGCCTGCGACGCGACCGCTCCCTCCGGGACGTTGCGGTCAAAGACGGCCTCAGGTGCTATCTCCACCTTCAGCCCGGCTCCTCCCAGGGCGTCGACGGCGTCGCCCTGGGACTGGCCTACTACCTGGGGGACGTCAAAAGGTTTCGGCCCCTTCGAAACAGTCAGCTCGACCGCGGTGCCCCGCCTGAGCTGTTCGCCTTCGGCAGGTTTGTGGCTGAGCACCGTGCCCGCGGCCACGTCCTCGTCGTAGGCCTTCTTGACCTTGCCGGCGGTCAGATTGGCCTCTTCCAGCGCGTCGGTGGCCTTCTCCAGGGTCATGCCGGCCAGCGGCGGGACCGGGAACAACTCCGGCCCCTTCGACACGACGAGCGCCAGATGCTCGAACCGTCGCACTTCGATGGGCGCATCCGGCTCCGTGCCCACGGCGATTCCCTTGGCCACCTTTTCGTCGAAGACTTCCTGGAGCCTGTACTCCAGCCCTTGCTCTTGGAGCATGCTCTGGGCTTCCGCCACTGGTTTTCCGGCGACGTCGGGGACGGAAACGAGCGCGCCGGGACCCATGCCAAAGAACCACCCCGCGGCGGCAACCAGTGCGGCCACGATCGCCAGCACCACAATCCAGATCACGCCGCGCCGCCGCGGATTGCCGGGGCGCAGGTTCTGTTCGGGACGCCGGGCGTTGCGGGTGAGTTCCCGCTGGCGCTTTTTCGCCTCCCGAGGGGACAGCGGCCGCTGCTCCTCCGCCGGCGGCGCGGGTGCCTCGCCCGCGCTGAAAATCTGTGTGTGCTGGGTGGGACGGGAGATCACGGTGGTGCGGTGTGGATCGGAGGCGATGACCTCGGTGGACGATGCCCCGGCGGGTTTGGCCGGTGCGGCCTGGAGATCAAGTTGTGCGTCGCTGAGCGACTTGTGCACGTGCCGCAGTTCGCCGAGCAGGGCCGCTGCATCCACCGGCCGCTGTTCCGGGTCCGAACCCGTGCACCAGAGCACCAGTTCGTCCAGATCGGCAGCGAGCCCGGGGACCAGTGTGGATGGCGCCGGAACGGTGGAATTGACGTGCTGGAAAGCCACCTGGATGGGTACCTCGCCGGTGAAGGGCTGGCGTCCGGTCAGCATCTCGAAGAGCATGATCCCTACGGAATAGACATCGCTGCGTTCATCGGCCGCCGTGCCGGTGACCAATTCGGGCGGCAAATAGGCCACCGTCCCGATCAGGGTGCCGGTGCTGGTACTGGTGGTGATGGCGCGCGCCAAGCCGAAATCCCCCAGCTTGATCCGTCCGTCGTCGGACATCAGGACGTTCTCCGGCTTGATGTCGCGATGGACCAGGCCGGCGGCGTGCGCGGCGGAGAGCCCCTCGACGACAGGATCCAGCACGGCCAGTGCGTGCCGGGGCGTCAGCGGCGCAGACTCATTCAGCAAGTCGCGGAGCGTGTGCCCGCGTACGTACTCCATCGCCAGATAGGCGACGTTGCCGTCGATACCTTGGTCGTAAACGCCCACCACATGCGGGTGCGAAAGCCGGGCTGCCGATTTGGCTTCGCGCTCAAACCGCTCGAGGAAGCTTTGGTCTTCTGCCAGATATGGATAGAGGACTTTGAGCGCAACATTGCGATCAAGCCGGGTGTCGGACGCCAGATAGACGGTGGACATGCCGCCGCGCGCCAGGCGCGAGACAACACGGTAGCGCCCGTCGATCAGGGCGCCGACCAGTGAATCAGTTGCCGGTTGCTGCACTCTACGATCCTAGTCCGATGTGCGAAAGGACCCGAATCAACTCATGCGTTCGGGTCCTTTCGCAGTGGGCCGGTAGCCGGCTAGAACTTCTTCATGTGCGACTTCACCGCAGCCACGTAGGCCTTGGTGTCCTTGTACATGCCGTAGGTCAGCACGCCGTACTGGCCCTGGTAGTAGGACGCGATGGCGATGTCCAGGGACGTGCTGGTGCTGACCAGGGACCGAATAATGGCCACCCCGGCGGTTGCGTTGTCATAGGGATCCAGCAGGTTGAGCTTGCGGCCCACCAGGCCCGAGGCCCATTCGCCCGAGGAGGGGATGACCTGCATGGCGCCGATGGCGTTCGCCGGCGATACGGCGGTCTGCTGGAAGCCGGATTCCTGGTAGGCATGTGCCAGCGCCAACTTGGGATCGACGCCCATCTTGCGGGCGGTCTCAGCGATGATGTCCTTCATCTGCGCCTGGCTGGGCTGCGGCGTGGAGAGCAACAGCCGCTTGTTCTCGTTCGCCTTGGACACCACTGCCTCGGGGTAGGTGTAGTGCAGGAAGGTGCTCGGCACCAGCGGGGCGGTGGAAGCAGTGCCGACGTTCGACGTCGTGGTTTGCGAGGCCGTCGAGTTGCCGGGGACGCTGATCTTCTGGCCCGGGTAGATGATCGACGTCGACTTCAACCCGCTGGCCTGCAGCAGGCTGGAGAGCGTCACGTTCAGCTTGCCGGCGATGCCGGAGAGCGTGTCCCCGGACTTGACCGTGTAGCTGCCGGAGCCGGTGGCGGTGCTGCTCTTGGCCGGTGCCTTGGACGACGTCGATGCACTGGATACGGAGGCGCCGGTCACCTTGATCTTCTGCCCGGGATAAATCACCGACGTGACCTTGAGGTTATTGGCGGAGAGAACGGCGGCCAGGCTCATGCCGTGGCGGGCGGCGATGCCGGAGAGCGTGTCGCCCGGCTTGACCGTGTAGTTGCCGCTGGCGGAGGTGCTGCCGGTCTTAGTGGAAGCTTTCGCCGTGGTCTTGGGCGAACTGCTGGAAACGGAAGACGCTCCGCCCTTGACCTTGATCTTTTGGCCGGGGTAGATGACCGAGTTGATCTTGAGGTTGTTGGCGGAGAGGACCGCGGCCAGGCTCATGCCGTGCTTGGCGGCGATGCCGGAGAGCGTATCGCCGGACCTGACCGTGTAGTTGCCGGAACTGGAGGTTTGGCCGACCCTGGGGGAAGCTTTAGCGGTGGTCTTGATCGAGGCACTGGAAACGGAGGACGATGCGCCGTTGACCTTGATCTTCTGGCCGGGGTAGATGACCGAGCTGATCTTGAGGTTGTTGGCCGAGAGGACGGCGCCCAGGCTCATGCCGTGCTTGGCGGCGATGCCGGAGAGCGTATCGCCGGATTTGACCGTGTAGTTACCGGCGCCGGACGAGGTCTTCGCAGCCGTGCTGCCGGAGGACTTGGCCGCCGCCGAGCCTCCCAGCTTGATCTTCTGGCCGGGATGAATGATGGTGCTGGCTCTCATGCCGTTCAGTGAGAGCACCTTTTTGGTGGACAGGCCGTAGCGGGCAGCGATGCCGCTGATCGTCTCGCCGGCGCGCACCGTGTGGGCGGACGGAGTGGCCTGCGTCCGCAGCGCAGCCGGCAACTGGGCGGCGACCTGGGAGGCGGGAATGAAGCCGGCAGCCGGAACCGTGACGCCAGGAATCGCTGCCTTAGGCTGCAGCGCGGCGCGGGGCGGGAGCTCTGCCGCCTGCGCGGGCATGGCCAGGGCGGCGGAGGACAGCACGACGGCGGGAATCGCTGCGGTGGCTGCCGCGGACAGTAGCACCCGGCGGGGCTGGCTGCGGTCGTTGCGCGTGATCGGGCGCTGATCGGTCATTGATGTCCCTCATCCTTGTTCTGCGGCTTTGGCGAGCGTCCCCCAACGGGCCGCACAGTGGTACTAGTGTGTCATTTGTTATCAATGTTAAATATGTGGCTCAAGTGAATCTACACTATTGGCGCATAACACAACAGCCGCAGTTGGTGAATGAATAATGAAGGCGGCGTGTCGGGCTCTTGAAATGGCTCCGAATGGGTCGCCGTGGCACGCTTATACAGTGAGTGAACTAGAAGAATTAATTGCCGATTGGCTGCCGCTGCCCGATGTCGCCGAGCGACTGGACGTCTCGATGAGGGACGTACGCAGCTTGCTGGAGGAACGGGCTCTGCTGGCAGCTAAGGTGGGGGAGCGGCAGATCCGCTCGGTGCCGGCTGAATTCCTGGTCGAGTCAGGCGTCCTCGAGAGCCTCAAAGGCACGCTGGCGGTCCTCTCCGATGCCGGCTTCAGCGATGATGAAGCGCTGCGCTGGCTTTTCACCGCCGACGATTCCTTGCCCGGCCGGCCCATTGATGCTCTGCGTGAAGGGCGAAAGACCGAGATCCGCCGCCGCGCCCAAGCGCTGGGCTGGTAGCCGGCCGCACGGCCTTGTTCCTGAATCCGGGGTCTGGCCGCTCCTCGGGCGGGCGGACCCCGCTGCGCCTCTAGGCGCTGCGGCGCACCGCGGAGTCGGCCAGCCGGCCCAGCGCGTGGCGGACTTCCTCGGTCACCGGCAGGGCCGAAAGTGCTTCATCGACTGCGGCCGTTCGTTCGGAAATCATCCGCTCTGCGGCCGCCAGGGCGCCGCTGCTGGTAATCAGCCCGCGGAGTTCTTCCACCGTCTGGTCGGAAAGCTCCGGTGAACCCAGCTTGGCTTCCAGCAGGTCGCGTTCGGCCGGACTGCAGTGGTTCAAGGTGTGTGCGATCAGAACCGTGCGCTTTCCTTCCCGCAGGTCGTCGCCGGCGGGCTTCCCGGTGGCGGCGGGGTCGCCGAAGACACCCAGGACATCGTCCCGGATCTGGAAGGCTTCTCCCAGCGGCAGCGAAAACGCTTCATAGGCGCTGAGCAGTTCGGAGGATGCGCCGGCCAAGGCGCCGCCCACGCTCAGGGGGTGAACCGTGGAGTATTTGGCCGACTTGTAACGCAGGATCTGCAGGGCCCGGTCGACGGCGGCCTCAACCGGGCGGCCCGGGCCGGCAGCTTCTTCCAGCAGGTCCAGATACTGGCCGGCCATCACCTCGGCACGCATCCGATTAAAGATGGCGCGGGCGGGTGTCCCCGCAGCCGACTGTGCCCCGATGCCGGAAAAGACTTCCTCGCTCAGGGACAGGCAGAGATCACCGGCCAGCAGGGCGGCGGCCTGTCCGTAGCGTTCGGCGTCCAGTGACCAGCCATTGCGGCGATGCAACTGTTCAAACCGGCGGTGCACGCTGGGGTTTCCGCGCCGGGTATCCGAGCGGTCGATGATGTCGTCGTGGATCAACGCCGCTGCTTGGAAGAGTTCCAGCGCGACTCCGGCCTGAACTGCCGGTTCGGCCAGGACCGGCCCTCCGGCCCCGCGCCAGCCCCAGTAGGCCAGCAGCGCACGCAGGCGCTTGCCGCCCGCGGTGAGGTCCGCGATGGCCTCCACCAACGGCGCCGCGTCCGGCGCCGCGTCGAGCAGCAGTTCCTTCTGTCCGGCCAGGAATTGCTGCAACATCCCTGCAACGGCCTGCCGGAAGTCCTCCTGCTCGACAGGACTCGTTGTGGTCAGTGACGGCTCCATGCTTACCTCCGGTCTGCCCGTGTATGGCGGATTCCTGTTCGGCCGTACGGCATGGGGCGGAGCTCCTCGCGACGGTTCTGATCTCTGCAGACCAGTCTAGACAATCGCGTGCGGCCGCCTGTGCCGCCGTCACCGCACAGGACGCGGCGGCGAGCCTACGATAGTCCTGTGACTTCCCCTGACCAGCAGAACTGCACCATCCTCCACGTGGATATGGATGCCTTTTTTGTTGGCGTGGAACTGCTGGAGCGGCCCGAGCTTGTCGGACAACCGGTGATTGTCGGGTCCGCCTCGGGCCGGGCCGTGGTGCTGTCGGCCTCCTACGAGGCCCGCAAATACGGCGTCCGTTCGGCCATGCCGATGGCACGGGCGCGCATGCTGTGTCCACAGGCGCACATCATTGAGCCCAGCCACACAAAGTACCAGCAGGCCTCGGCGCGGATCATGGCGATCTTCCGGGACATCACCCCGCTGGTCGAGCCACTCAGCGTCGATGAGGCCTTCCTTGACGTGGCCGGCGCGCGACGGCGGCTGGGCGAGCCGCTGGAGATCGGGTCGCTGATCCGCCGCAGGATCTCCGCCGAGTTGGGCCTGACCGCGACGGTAGGCATTGCAGCCTCCAAGTTTGTGGCCAAAATCGCTTCCACCCACGCCAAGCCGGACGGCCTGCTGCTTGTACCCGAGGCCGAAACGCTGACCTTCCTGCATCCACTGCCGGTGGGTGCATTGTGGGGGGTCGGGGCCAAGACCGGCGAGATCCTCGCCCGCCTCGGCATCCGCACCGTGGCCGACGTGGCGCAGACTCCGCAGGCGGCACTGCACCGTGTTCTGGGCGCCACCGGCGACCACGTCCATCGGCTCGCCTGGGGCATCGACGATCGGATGGTGACACCCGAACGCGTGGAGAAGAGCATCGGCGCCGAGGAGACCTTCGAGAAAGACGTCGACGACGACCAGGTGCTGCACCGCGAACTGTTGCGGCTGGCGTACCGCACGGCGGCAAGGCTGCGGGCCGGCAGCCTGCGGGCCGGCACCATCGCCTTGAAGCTGCGCTATTCCGACTTCACCACCTTGAGCCGGTCGCGGAAGCTGCAGTCGCCGTCAAACAGTGCGAAGCAGCTCCAGGCAGCAGCCGCAGCCCTCTTGGCGGATCTTGGCGAGCGCCCGCAACCGGTCCGGCTGATCGGCCTCCGTGCGGAGCAGTTGGAGGACGCCGGCCGCGGCGGTCAGCAGCTCAGTTTCGACGGCCATGAGGATACCTGGCACAACGCTGAACAGGCCTTGGACGAAGTCAATCGGAAGTTTGGAGCAGCCGGCATCCTGCCCGCTTCGCTGCTCCAGCCCGGAGCCCGCCGACCGATGCCGCCCGGCCAGGGAACCGGCCGGCGGGGGCTGCCGGATCCCGGCGAGTGAAATCCTTGTGGGTGGGGTCACAGTTGCGTCACCGCAGCTTTCGATTGACGGGTTTGCGCTCTATTCTTAGTAGAAGGGGTCAAAAGGTTCCGGTAGGTGTCAGGAACTCTTGTCCCGCGGGGTTCGTTGAACGACTGAGTCAGCCCTCGGGGGACTGGAATAAAGGAGGCTCAGATGCCACTCTCAGAGCATGAGCAGCGGCTGCTGGATCAACTCGAGCAACAGCTGCATGCTGAAGACCCGAAGTTTGCCAGCCACATGGAATCGGCCAGCGGCCGATCGTTATCGACGCGCCACATCGTCGTGGGTTCCCTCGTCGCGATTGCCGGCATTCTGGTCTTGCTCACCGGCATCCTCAGCCAGATCATTGCGGTCGGGGTCCTGGGCTTCGTCATTATGGGCGCCGGAGTTTACTGGGCCACCACACGGCGGGCCGGGGCGGGGTCGTCGCGGTCAACCGGAAACAAGCAGTCGTCCTCGTCGAAAGGCGGCTTCATGGCCAACCTGGAAGAACGGTGGGACGAACGCCATCACGGCGAAGACCGATAACCGGCAGACCCCGTCAGGAACAGCCGCTGCGCTGGTCCACTTTGCTCCACCCGGCATCTGAGCGCCGCTCGGCACGAAGCTAAGGCCCGTTGAACAACGGGTCTTTTCGTGTTTAAGGGGCCCATGTGGCGCCAGTTCGCTCCTTTTCACCCCCCTGCGGCCCGCGCAGTCGCCCTGCGCATGGTGCGCAAACAGTTTCACGCTCCCGGGGCGCTCCAGCCCTCCACCGCCCCTCCACTTCGCTCCACCCCCGAACTTCCTTGCCGTACCGCGGAGAGCGCCAAACATTTCCAGCTACAAAACAGGGTCAAAACAGTTGACTGTGGCGTGATGTGGAGTAAAGTGGAGGACATAAGAGGGTAGTGGTGACGCAGGGGGTCGACGGTCTCCTCCAATCGGCAAGGCGGTGGCGATGTTCCTCGGGACACATTCGCCGCGGTTGGACGAGAAGGGGCGGCTGATACTTCCCGCAAAGTTCCGCGATGAACTTGCCGACGGTCTCGTCCTGACGAGGGGCCAGGAGCGTTGCATCTACGTCTTCAGCCAGAAGGAATTCGAACGGGTCCACGAGGAGATGCGGAAAGCTCCGATATCTTCCCGTCAGGCCCGTGACTACATTCGAGTCTTTCTGTCCGGAGCCTCTGACGAAGTACCTGACAAGCAGGGCCGAGTCACCATCCCGGCGGCGCTGCGAAGCTATGCAGGACTGGGCAGGGAACTGGCAGTGATCGGCGCGGGTACCCGTGCGGAGATCTGGGACGCCCAGGCTTGGGACAACTACCTCCTGGAGCAGGAAACCGCCTTCTCCGAAACAGACGAAGACGTATTGCCCGGAGTCTTCTGACCCGGTACCACAACACAACATGCGGCACGGAAGTTCTTGGATGAGATCTCCAGCCGCCCGGCAGGTTCAACCTGGCTCACTTCCCCGGAGCCAGGCGGGGCAGGCCAGGCGCGGATGGGGATCTGGTCCAAGGACCTTCGGCCTTAAAGCCTCCAGGGCCAGCCAGCCCGCCGGACGAGACAGACAGCAGCAGGAAAGAGGGCATCGAGGATGAACAGCGAGCGGCCGGCCGGTGAGCGCCACGTCCCGGTGCTCCGCGACCGCTGCATCAACCTGCTTGCCCCTGCCATCGAACGCGCCATCGAGGAACGCGGCCGGGCCGTGGTGGTCGACGCCACCCTTGGCATGGGCGGACATTCGGAGGCCATGCTGCAGCGTTTTCCGCAGTTGCATTTGGTCGGCATCGACCGCGACGAGCAAGCGCTGGCACTTGCTGGAGCACGGCTTCGGCCGTTCGCCGAGCGCACCGACCTGGTCCACGCCGTGTACGACGAGATCGCCGACGCGGTCGAGGACCTGGGCATCGGACAAATAGACGGTGCCCTGTTCGATCTGGGTGTCTCCTCGCTCCAGTTGGACGAGCGGGACCGCGGCTTTGCCTACTCCTACGATGCTCCCTTGGACATGCGGATGGATACCAGCAGGGGCATGACGGCCGCAGACGTGGTCAATACCTACACCGAGGCAGACCTGGTGCGCATCATCCGGCGCTGGGGCGAGGAAAAGTTCGCCGGCCGCATCGCGGCCAGCATTGTTGCCGCCCGTGACGCCGCCCCGCTGACCACCACGGGTGAGCTCGTGGAGGCCATCCGCAAGGTGGTGCCGGCCGCCGCAGCCAGGACCGGCGGCCACCCGGCCAAACGAACTTTCCAGGCGCTGCGCATCGAAGTCAATGAAGAGTTGGATGTGCTTGAGCGGGCGTTGCCCGCCGCCATCGACGTGCTGGCTCTCGGCGGACGCATTGTGGTGATGTCCTACCACTCGCTCGAGGACAAGATCACGAAATCGGTTTTCGGACGGCTCTCGAAGTCGTCCGCCCCGCGTGGATTCCCCGTTGAACTGGAAGAACACAAACCGCAGTTGAAGACCTTGACCAAGGGCACCGAAGTACCCACGGCAGCAGAAATCGAAGAGAACCCGCGCGCGGCGTCCGCCAAACTGCGGGCGGTAGAACGGATCCGGAACAGGAGCGCACAATGAGTGCCAGTGCCCACGCAGCCCGTCCCGACCAGCAGCAGTACGTGCACGGCAGCGCGGCTCCGGCCGGCCGGCCGGGCGCCTCGCCCAGGCAAGCCCCCCGGCGTACGCCTCTGTCAGTCGTTCCCACCGGCCCGGCCCGCAAGCGCGTACCGTTCGCACTGTTCTGCTTCACCGTCCTGGTGCTGGCCCTCGGCAGCGTGTTGGTGCTCAACATCTCGGTCTCCAGCGGGCAGTACAAACTGGTGGAGTTGCGCAACGAGCAGGTGTCCCTGGCCCAAGCCAACGAAAAACTGACACAGCAACTGGAAAACAACCAGGCTCCGCAGAATCTGGCCGCGAAGGCGGCAGACTTGGGAATGGTGACGTCGCCGTCGGTAGGGTCTATCGATCTGGGAAGCCAGAAAGTTTCCGGAAAACCGAAAGCGGCGGAACCGGGCGCAGCGCCGGAGCTGTTGGTGGCGCAGCCGGAAAACCCCGGCCACCAGCCGGCGGCAAAGCATGAGACAGCGAAGAAGAGCAGCGACGCCGTAGCCGCAAAGCCTGCTGCCCAGTCCGCGGCCGCGGCCGAGGCGGCGGCGAAGACGGCCCAGCAGAACACGGCAGAGAAGAAGGCGGCACAGAAGGGCGAGGGGAAGCAGCTCAACGGCGGCAGCATCCCGGCACCGAAGCAACGGACAGGGCAGTAACTGTCCGGCGACGCAAACGAGGTACCTGTGGCAGCACCGACGGCCCACCAGCAGCACCCCGACCGAACGGCGCGGGCCACCCGGCGGCTCCGGGCCGGACTCGCCATAGTGCTGGTCCTGTTGGTCATTCTCGGGGCCCGTTTGTTCCAGCTGCAGGGATTGGACACCGCCGGCATGGCGCAGGCTGCAGTGGACAAGCGCCTTCGCACGGTGGAACTGCCGGCTCTGCGCGGTGAAATCGTCGACGCCAACAACAAGGTGCTGGCCCGCAGCGTCCAGCGGTTCGACATCGTGGTGGACCAGCGGCTGGTGGAGGACTACACCAGGTTCGATCCGATCGGCCAGGAATCCGAAGACATCAAGATCGCCGACGCCATCGCGGAACTGGCCGGCATCCTGGGACAGGACACAAAGACCGTCACCAGAGCTGTCACCGGCGACAAGCCCTTTAACTACGTGGCCAAATCCGTCACCCCGGAAGTACAGCAAAAGATCGAAGACCTGGCTTTCCCCGGACTGTCGGCCCGCGAAACCACCGTCCGCAACTACCCGGCCGGTGCCGTGGCAGGTTCCGTGGTCGGATTCATGCGCTCGGACGGCGTGCCGCTCGAAGGCATCGAGGCGTCCCAGAACGACGTTCTCTCCGGGACGCCCGGCTCCAGGACCTACGAAATCGGCGCCGATGGCATCCGCATTCCGGTGGGAACCAATGAAGAAGTCCCGGCCGTCGATGGCCGGAGCGTCCGCCTCACCCTCAATACGGATATCCAGTGGTACGCGCAGGAAGTCATCGCGGAGACCGTCAAGGATTACGGGGCCGAATACGGCACCGTCGTCGTGCTCAATGCCAAGACCGGCGATCTGATCGCGCTGGCCGACTCCACCACGGTGGATCCCAACGACCCCGGCGCCACCCCCGACGGCGACCGCCAGTCGATGGCGGTGACGCGGTCCTTCGAGCCCGGCTCAACCACCAAGATGATCACCATGGCAGCCGCGATCGAAGAGGGGATCACCACGCCGGCGTCGCGGTACACGATCCCGCCCAAGTACACGGTCAACGGCCAGACCTTCCAGGACGCCACACCGCACGGTACGCTGACGCGCACCACGGCCGGCATCTTCGCCCAGTCGCTGAATACCGGGACCACCATGATCAGCCAGCAGCTGACCAGGCAGCAGCGGTATGACTACCTGCGGAAGTTCGGCATCGGGCAAAGCTTCGACATCGGCATCCACGGCGCCACCAGCGGCCTGCTGGCACCACCCGAGACGTGGGACGGCCGGCAGGAGTTCACCGTTATGTTCGGCCAGGGCCTGGCGCAGACCGCGCTGCACACCGCAGTCGCGTTTGGCACCATCGCCAACAACGGCGTGCTGATGCAGCCGCGGCTGATCGACGCCTACATCGACCCGGACGGCACCGTGCACGAGGTGCCGGTGGAGAAGGGCAGCCGGGCCGTCTCCAAGAAGACCGCCAACCAAGTGCAGGACATGTTGGAGACCAACCCGAAGTACCACAGCGGCAAGGCCGGTAATATTGAGGACTACCGGATCGGGGTCAAGACCGGAACTGCGGAAGCGCCCTCCGCCAGCGGGGGGTTCAGCGGCTACACCATCTCGATGGCCGGCATCGCCCCGATGGAGGACCCGGAGTTCGTCGTCGTCGCGACCATCCAGCGGCCGCAGGGCGGCGTGCTGACGCTGACCGCCGGACCGACGTTCAAGAAGGTCATGACCCAGGTCCTCAATGCCTACAACGTGCCGCCGTCCACCAGCAAACGGGTCGACCTGCCGCTGGAATGAGCCAACCTGGAGAATATGTGAGTTCCACCGCCGACCAGCCCCACCGGTCCGCCTCGCCCCTGCGGCCCCAAACGGTCAGGCCGGTCCGACTGGCGGAGCTGCGCAGCATGCTGCAGCGCCGCGGCCTTCCGGTACCGGAAGGCGGCCCGGCTACCGACGAACTGGCCTTCACCGGCATCACCATCGATTCACGCTCGGTGGAGCACGGGGACCTGTACATCGGCCTGCCCGGGGCGCGTCGGCACGGCGCCGGCTTCGCCGCGCAGGCGGAGGCGGCCGGTGCCGCCGCCATCTTGACTGACGACGACGGCGCCCGGCTGGCCGCCGGCGATGCCCCGGGACTGCCGGTGCTGCGGTCCGCTGACCTGCGTGCCCTCGTGGGCCCGTTGGCGGCAGCCATCTACCGCAGCCAGCCCGAGGGCGGCGCGGCACCCACGCTGTTCGGCGTGACCGGGACCAACGGCAAGACCACCACCACCTACTTCATCAATTCCCTGCTGGCGGCGCTGGGACTGAGCAGCGGACTGATCGGCACCATCGAGATCAAGGCGGGCTCCGAAGCGATTCCCAGCGCCTTGACCACGCCGGAATCGCCCGAAGTGCACGGCCTGTTGGCGCTGATGCGCGAACGGGAACTGGACGCTGCAGCGATGGAAGTCTCTTCGCACGCCATTTCCTACCGGCGGGTGGATGCCGTCCGGTTCGACGTCGCCGGCTTCACCAACCTCACCCAGGACCATCTGGACCTGCACGGCAGCATGGACGAGTACTTCGACACCAAGGCCCGCCTCTTCGACCCGGAACGGGCCCGCAAGGCGGTGGTCTGCGTCGACGACGACTGGGGCCGCCGGCTCGCCGACCGGGCGCGGGCCGCCGGAGTCCAGACCACAACGCTGGCCACGGACGGAAGCAGCGCCGACTGGAGCGTCCGAAGCGTGGTCCGCGAAGGACTGGGGCACCGGTTCGAGCTGCACGGCCCCGACGGCGAGGTGCTGCGGCTGCACACCGGCCTGCCGGGCACCTTCAACATTTCAAACGCCTCCCTCGCCGTGCTGATGGTGTTGGCATCCGGGACCGATCCGGCGCGGCTGCAGGAGGCGCTGGACGGCGCGGACCCGCTGACCGTCGAGGTGCCCGGCCGGATGCAGCTGATCAGTGAGAACCCGGCCGCCATTGTCGATTTCGCGCACAATCCGGACGCACTGGAGCGGACGCTGGCCTCGGTCCGGCGTCCCGAACCCGGCGCCCGGGTGATTGTGGTGTTCGGCGCCACCGGAGAGCGCGACCAGACCAAGCGCCCGCTGATGGGGGCCATCGCCGCCCGGCTGGCCGACGTGGTCATCATCAGCGACGACGACCCGCACGGCGAAGACGCGGCGCAGATTCGCGCCGATGTGCTGGCCGGCGCCCGGGCCGCTGCCGACAACGAACAGTTGCCGGCCGACATCGTCGAGGTTTTCCCGCGCGCCGAGGCCATCGAGCGGGCCGTGGCCATGGCTGCGCCGTCGGACACGGTGCTGGTTGCCGGCCGCGGACATGAGGTCTGGCAGGAGGTCAACGGGGAGAACCTGGCCCTCGATGACCGGGTGGAACTGCGCGAGGCGCTGCACCGGCACGGATTCGGACTGCTCTCCCCGAAGGCGGTAGAGTCCTAGATCGTCATGATTGAACTAACTGCAGCCGATATTGCGGCGATAACGGGCGGACGGGTCATTGGGGAGCCGGTCACCGGCACGGGGGAGACCGCCGGGATCACCGTGAGTTCCGCCACCACAGATTCCCGCGAGATCGAGCCCGGCGGCCTGTTCGTGGCCAAGCCGGGCGAGACCGCAGACGGCCACTTCTACGTCGCCACCGCGTTCGAAGCCGGCGCAGTGCTCGCGTTGACCGAACGGGAAGTTTCCGATGCCTCGGGCCGTGTGTTGCCGCAGATCGTTGTGGCCGATGCCGTGCTGGCCATGGGCGCCATCGCCGCGGCCATCGTCGCCCGGCTGCGTGCCGCCTCCGGGCTCGAGGTCGTGGGCATCACCGGCAGCGCCGGCAAGACCACTACCAAGGACCTGCTGGCCGGCATCCTGGGCCTGGTGGCGCCGACCGTGGCGCCGATCGGCTCCTACAACGGCGAGGTGGGCGTACCGCTGACGGTCTTCTCCGCGGACTACGACACCCGCTACCTGGTGGTGGAAATGGGAGCCACAGGCATCGGCCACATCGAGTACCTGGCCGACATGGTCAAGCCGGGCATCGGCGTCGTGCTGGGCGTCGGCAGCGCCCACGCCGGGGAATTCGGCGGCGTGGACAACATTGCCATCGCCAAGGGCGAGCTGGCCGAGGCACTGCCCGCCAGCGGAACCGCCGTGCTCAACGCCGACGATCCCCGGGTCAAGGCGATGGCCGCCCGCACCGGCGCCCAGGTGCTCTACTTCAGCTCCGACGACGGTTTCAGCCTGCCCGCCGGTACTACCGCACAGCTGCTGAGGGCCCGCGGAACCCACATCAACGAGGCCGGCCACCCCGAATTCACGCTGTGCTTCCCGGACGACACCGAGCACCCGGTCACGTCCGGTCTGATCGGCATCCACCATGTGACGAACCTGCTCGCTGCCGCCGGCGCCGCCTGGGCACTGGGCGTGCCCGCGGAAACCATCGCCGCCGGCCTGAGCGGGCGCGGGCCGGCCAGCCGCTGGCGGATGGAACGGACCGAACGGCCGGACGGCGTGACGGTGATCAACGATGCCTACAACGCCAACCCGGAATCCATGCGGGCGGCGCTGCGCACGCTGGCCGAACTGGGCCGCGGCCGCCGCACCTGGGCCGTGCTCGGCGAGATGCTGGAACTGGGCGAAGACTCCGTTCACGAGCACGACGCGATCGGCCGGATCGTGGTCCGGCTGAACATCTCGCGCCTGATCGTGGTCGGCACTGGCGCCAGGGCCATGCACACCGGAGCCGTGATGGAAGGCTCCTGGGGCAATGAATCGATGTGGGTCGCCACCCCCGATGAGGCCTACCGTGTGCTCGAAGAGCAGCTGGAGCCGGGCGATCTGGTGCTGTTCAAGTCCTCCAACGGGGCCGGACTGCGGCATCTGGGCGACCGGGTAGCATTAGGAAGCCCGTCGTCGGACGATCCCGCGGCGGCTGCAGTGCGCGGTCCCGAAACTCAACAGGAAGGCCAGGCGCAGTGATAGCCCTGCTGATCGGTTCTGCCCTGGCGCTGGTCCTGGCCCTGCTCGGGACGCCCTTGTTCATCAAGCTGCTGGTGAAAAAGGGCTACGGCCAGTTCATCCGCGACGACGGCCCGACGGCGCACCACACCAAGCGCGGAACGCCCACCATGGGCGGCGTGGTCATTGTGGCCACCGTGGTGGTGGCCTATTTCGCCACCCACCTGGGCATGTGGCTGATCAATGGGGGCGCACACCAGGGTCCCACGGCCTCCGGCGGCGTGCTGCTGCTGCTGATGGCCGGGATGGGCCTGGTGGGTTTTTTGGACGACTTCATCAAGATCTCCAAGCAACGCAGCCTCGGACTCAGGGCCTGGGCGAAGATCGTGCTGCAGGGCCTTGTAGGCATCCTTTTTGCCGTACTGGCGCTGAACTTTCCGGACAGCCTGGGCCGCACACCGGCGTCGCTGAACATCTCCTTCACCCGCGACATTCCCTGGCTCGACCTTGCCTTTGGCGGCACGGTCCTCGGTACCATCCTGTTCATCATCTGGTCCAACATCATTGTCACCGCGGCCACCAACGGCGTGAACCTGACCGACGGGCTGGACGGCCTCGCGGCGGGCGCCTCGGTGATGGTCTGCGGCGCCTACATGCTGATGGGCATCTGGCAGTTCAACCAGAGCTGCGGCTCCGTCAAGGTGCCCGGTGAGGCCTGCTACGAAGTACGCGACCCGCTGGACCTGGCGTTGCTCGCCGGTGCGCTGGCCGGGGCGCTGATCGGGTTCCTGTGGTGGAACACCTCGCCCGCCAAGATCTTCATGGGCGACACCGGTTCGCTGGCCATCGGCGGCGCCATTGCCGGCTTCGCCATCCTGTCCCGCAGCGAGTTGCTGCTGGTGGTCATGGCCGGGCTGTTCGTCATCATCTCGCTCTCCGTGATCATCCAGGTAGCGTTCTTCAAGCTCAGCGGCGGCAAACGGGTCTTCAAGATGGCTCCGCTGCAGCACCACTTCGAGCTCAAGGGCTGGGCCGAAGTCACCGTCGTGGTGCGCTTTTGGATCATCGCCGGGCTCTGCGTGGCGGCCGCGCTGGGTATCTTCTACGCAGAATGGGTGCTGGGATCGTGAACCGTCTCGATGGGCTGACATCCTGGGACGCGGACTGGGCCGGACTGCGCGTGGTGGTCGCCGGCATCGGACTGTCGGGTTTCTCCGCTGCCGACACGCTGATCGAACTGGGCGCCGCCGTGGTGGTCGTCGATGGCCGCGACACGAAGGAAAACCGGGCCAAGGCCGACACCTTGAAGATTGTCGGCGCGCGGGAGGTGCTGCTCGGTGCCGAGCACGGCAGCGCCCTGCCCGACGTCGGCGGCGAACCTGCCGAACTGGTGGTCACCTCGCCGGGCTGGAGCCCGCAGACACCGCTGCTGGCCGCCGCCGCGGACGCGGGTATCCCCATTTGGGGCGACGTTGAACTGGCCTGGCGGGTGCGCGAACGCGCCGGGCGTCGCACAGCCGATTGGCTGGCCATTACCGGCACCAATGGCAAGACCACCACAGTGGGCATGGCCGAATCCATGTTGCAGGCGGCCGGGTTGCGCGCCATCGCCGCCGGCAACGTGGGCACTCCCATCCTGGATGCCGTGCGCGATCCGATCGGCTACGACGTGATCGCCGTGGAACTCTCCAGCTTCCAGCTGCACTGGACCCACAGCATGTCCCCGCTGGCTTCCGTGGTGCTGAACGTGGCCGAAGACCACGTGGACTGGCACGGGTCCTACGCCGCGTACCTGGCCGACAAGGCCAAGATCTATGAGCGGACCAGGATCGCGTGCGTCTACAACGCCGAGCAGCGCGAAACCGAGGAGATGGTCGAAGCGGCCGACGTCGTCGAAGGCTGCCGGGCGATCGGATTCACCACCGGCATGCCGGCGGTGAGCATGGTCGGCGTGGTGGAGAACCTCCTAGTGGACCGCGCCTACATCCAAGAACGCCGCGACTCCGCGGCCGAGTTGGCCAGCCTGGCCGATCTGGGCGACATGGCGCCGCGGCACCAGGTGGCCAACGCGCTGGCAGCCGCCGCCCTGGTCCTGGCCTACGGCGTGGAACCGGCCGCGGTGCGCGAAGGACTGCGGCGGTTTGATCCGGGATCGCACCGGATCCAAAAGGTCCTGGAACAGGCCGGGGTGCTCTGGGTCAACGACTCCAAAGCCACCAACCCGCACGCTGCTTCGGCCTCGCTCGCGTCCTTTTCCTCGGTGGTGTGGATCGCCGGCGGATTGTCCAAGGGCGTCAACTACGACGAGTTGATCGCGGACCACGCGCGCAGGCTGAAAGCCGTCGTGCTGATCGGGACGGACAACTCGTCCCTGCTCGCCTCGTTGCAGCGACACGCACCGGATGTTCCGGTCATCGACGTCCCGCCGGAGGAAACTGAAGACAGGACCCCGACCTCGGGCAGCCTCGCCGGGGAGAGCGTGATGGCGGCAGCGGTGGAAGCTGCAGCCGGCATAGCCGCCGACGGGGACACCGTGCTGATGGCCCCGGCTGCCGCGTCGATGGACCAGTTCACGTCCTACGCGCACCGCGGCAACGCGTTCATGGAAGCCGTCCGCCGGTTCGGGGAAGGGCAGGCACCGTCGACCAAGGAGCAGTAATGGCCAGCAGCGGCACCCGCAGCGGAAGCCGGACGTCCGACCCCGGCGTCGTCCGCGAAACCGGCACCGCCCGGACAAAAGATGCCCCTGCGGCCAAGCTCCGGCAGCTGCGCGAACGCGGCACCGTCTTGCTGGACCGGATCCAGGGCACGGGAACGCAGTCCAGCGGCGCCAGCTACTACCTGATCCTCGGCTCAGCCCTCGCCTTGACCGCCATCGGCCTGCTGATGGTGCTCTCCTCGTCTGCGGTCGAATCCATCGCTGACGACAACTCGCCGTTCAGCCTGTTCATGCGGCAGGCGATTTTCGCCGGCCTCGGCGTCACCGCGATGCTGATCCTCTCGCGATGGAAGCCGGCCACCTACCGAAGGCTGGCCTGGCCGGGCCTCGCTCTGTCGGTCATCCTGCTGCTGCTGGTTTTCACCCCGCTCGGCGAGTCCGTCGGCGGCAACCGCAACTGGATCACGTTGCCCGGCGGGACGTCTTTGCAGCCCTCGGAAGTCGCCAAGCTGGGCATGTGCCTCTGGATGGCTGCCGTCCTGGCAGCCAAAGAACGGCTGCTGGGCAACTGGAAGCACCTGGTCGTCCCGGTGGTGCTGCCCGGTGCCATCCTGATTGTCGGACCGGTGCTGGCCGGCAATGACCTGGGCACCGCGATGATCCTGATGCTGATCATTGCCGGCGGACTGTTCTTTGCCGGAGCGCCGTTGAAGCTCTTTGGCATCGCCGGTCTTGGCGCTACGGCGCTGGTGCTGCTGCTGGTAGTGGTCAGCCCCAACCGGATGGGCCGCATCCTGATGTGGACCGACCAGGGCTGTGAAACCACCACGGGGCTCAACATGCAGTCCTGCAACGGGCTCTTCGCGCTGGCCTCTGGGGGCTGGTGGGGCGTGGGCCTGGGCCAAAGCCGACAGAAGTACAACTGGATTCCGGAAGCCCACAACGACTACATCTTCGCCATCATCGGCGAAGAATTAGGGCTGCTCGGCACCATGGTCATCCTGGCCCTGTTCGGCGTCCTGGCCATCGCGCTGGTGCGCACGGTGATGCGCCAGGAGTCCTTGTTCGTTCGGATCTTCGCCGGATCCATCATGGTCTGGATCATCGGCCAGGCCTTCGTGAATATTGCGGTGGTCACCGGCCTGCTGCCGGTGATCGGCGTGCCGCTGCCGTTCATCTCCTACGGCGGTTCCGCGCTGACCGTGACGCTCGCAGCCGTCGGTGTACTCTTGTCCTTTGCCCGGACCGGGGCACCCGGCCGGAAGAAGCCGGGAGGACTGATCAGCCGGCTGCGGCAGACAACGTCCGCCGGCACCCGCTGAACCACCCACCACAAGCCGAGCAGAAGGTAACCCAGCTACACCATGAACACTTCCGATCCCTCTGTGGTCCTGGCCGGCGGCGGCACCGCTGGGCACGTCAGCCCGCTGCTGGCCATCGCCGGGGCCGTGGTCGAAGCGGCCCCCGCGGCCCGCATCCTCGCCGTCGGCACCGCCGCCGGCATGGAGACCCGGCTGGTGCCCGCGGCCGGCTACCAACTGGCCACCATCGGGCGGGTGCCGCTGCCGCGCCGGCCGTCACTCGACCTGCTCAAGCTGCCGTTCAAATTCGCCGCGGCGGTGCGCCAGGCCACCGGCATTATCGACGGCGCGAAGGCCGACGTCGTGGTGGGTGTGGGCGGGTATGTCAGCACGCCCATGTACATCGCGGCCAGGCTGCGCCGGGTACCGATCGTGATCCATGAAGCCAACGCCAGGCCCGGCCTGGCCAACCGGGTGGGGGCCCGGCTGGCCGAGCGGGTGGCGGTGGCGTTCAAGGACACCCAGCTCCCAGGAGCGCACTGGGTAGGGATGCCGATGCGCCGGGAAATTGCCACCTTGGACCGGCAGGCGTCCCGCAGCGCCGCCCGCCAAAGGCTGGGGCTGGCGCTGGAGCAGCCGACGCTGATCGTCACCGGCGGTTCATCGGGTGCACTCAGCATCAACCGGACCATCGCCGCCGCGCTGCCGGACCTCGCGGCAGCCGGAATCCAGGTGCTGCACATCACCGGCCGAAACAAGGCGCTGCGGGATGCCGAGGGGCAGCTGCTCAGCTCTCCCGGCTACCACCAGGTGGAGTATGTGGACGGCATGCAGGACGTCTACGCCGCGGCCGACCTGCTGTTGGCGCGCGCCGGTGCGGCCACGGTGTGCGAAGTCGCCGCCGTCGGCTTGCCGTCCGTGCTGGTGCCGCTGCCGCACGGGAACGGCGAACAGGCCCTGAACGCCGCTTCCCTGGTGGAGGCAGGCGGCGCAGTGCTGGTCCGGGACGGGGACTTCAGCGCGCGCTGGGTGACGGACGAACTGGTGCCGCTGTTGAAGAATCCGGCACGGCTGGAGCAGATGTCGGAAGCGGCGCACGTTCTGGGGATCAGAGATGCGGACGCGCGAATGGCACAATTAGTGCTCGAGGCAATGGGGGAGGAGCACCGATGAAAGCCACTGATTTCCACACCACGGCCCGGCTGCCGTTCGGCGAGCTCGGCGCGGTGCACTTCATCGGACTCGGCGGTGCCGGGATGTCGGCCATCGCCCGGATCCTGCTGGCCCGCGGCGTGCCGGTGTCCGGTTCGGATGCGCGTGACTCGGCCGTGCTGCGGCAACTGGAGGCGCTCGGCGCCACGGTCTTCGTGGGCCATGAGGCAGGCCATGTTGGCGGCGCGGACACGGTGGTCGTCTCCACCGCCATCCGGCCGGAGAACCCCGAACTGCAGGCTGCGGTTGCCGCCGGCCTGAACATTGTGCACCGTTCGGTGGCGCTCTCCGCCGCCATGGAGGGAAAGCGGCTGATCGCCGTCGGCGGCACCCACGGCAAGACCACCACCACGGCCATGGCCACGGTGATGCTGCAGGCCGCCGGGCGCGAGCCCTCGTTCGCCATCGGCGGCGATGTGGCGGCGCTCGGCGTCAACGCCGCGCACGGGGACGGCGACCTGTTTGTCGCCGAAGCGGACGAATCCGACGCCTCTTTCCTCAACTACCGGCCCCAGGTCATTGTCGTGACCAATGTGGAGGCCGACCACCTGGACCACTACGGGTCCGCCGAAGCCGTCTACGCCTCCTTCGACCAGTTCGCGGCACTGCTTCCCACCGACGGCACGCTGGTGGTCTGCCTCGACGACGACGGCGCCCGCGCCTTGGCGGAGCGGGTGACAGCGTCCGGCGCCGCATGCCGGGTGCTTGGCTACGGCTACGCGGTGGACGCCGAGCTGCGCATCGCCGACAGCGAGTTCGCCGGCTCCGGCAGCGCCAGCCGGATCGACTACCCGGGCGGCAGCTGCACGCTGCGGCTCCAAGTACCCGGCGAGCACAACATCCGCAACGCGGCTGCGGCCGTCGCGGTGGCCATCACGCAGGGTATCGATCCCGCCACCGCAGCCGAGGGACTGGCCGGATTCACCGGGGCAGCCAGGAGATTCGAAGCCAAGGGCGCTGCAGCCGGGGTCCGCGTGTTCGATGACTACGCCCACCATCCCACCGAGGTCCACGCCGCCCTGACCGCCGCGCGGAAAGTTGCCGCCGGACATGCGGTGCATGTGCTCTTCCAACCTCATCTGTTCTCGCGTACCCGGGAGTTCGCCGCGGAATTTGCCCAGGCGCTGCAGTTGGCCGATTCGGCCGCCATCCTGGACATCTATGCGGCGCGTGAAGATCCGATCCCGGGCGTCACCAGTGAACTGATCACCAACCGGTTGCCTTCCGGCAGCTATGCACCGGACCCGGACCGCGCCGTCGCGGACATCGTTGCCCGCTCACGGCCCGGCGACATCGTGCTGACCGTCGGCGCCGGCGACGTGACCCAATACGGCCCCGTCCTGGTCGAGGCCCTGGAGCAGGCCTCCACGGCCGTGCAATGAGTCCGCGCAAGCCACGCACTCCGGCGGCCCGTCCCGCTGCCCCGGCCGGCCGGGCGGACGACGCGGCGCCGGCACCGGAAGCCGCCGGGCGGCCGCCCGGACCCGAAAGCACGACGGCGGACGGCCCGGGGGCGGGGGTGCGGATCACCTACAAAAGAGTGACGGCACTGCCGGCGCCGGCATCCGGCACCGCCGCCAGGTCCGGCACCGCCGCCAGGTCCGGGACTGCCGACGCGCCGGGGACCGGGGCAGCACCGCGGCGGACGGGGGCCACCACGTCCGCCGCCGGCACCCACCGGCCCGAACACGGCACCGGCGCACCCGCAGCCAGCGCAGGAAAGTCCGCACCCGCATCGACGCCCCAGCGCGGCGCGCCGGCGGGCTGGTTGGCGCGTTGGCGCAGCCCGCGGCCCGGTCCGCCGCACCCGTCAGGCGGCGGGGGAGCCGATGCCACGGTGGTCAGCTTCCCGGAACCGGCCCGACGCAAGACCCGGCGCCGATTGCTGATCGCGGCCGGCATCGTCGTCGTGCTCCTTGCCGTGTTGATGTCCGTCATCTTCCTGTCGCCGGCACTGGCGGTGAAAACCATCACCGTGGAGGGGGCCAAACTCACGGATTCCGCGACGCTGAGTGAGGCGTTGGAGCCGTTGAAGGGAATCCCCCTGGCGCGCGTTGGGGAACGGGAAGTGGCTGCCCACGTAGACCACTTCCCGGCGGTCGAGTCGGTGGAAGTCGTTGCCAAGCCGCCCTCGGAACTGCACGTGAGGATCATCGAGCACACACCCGTTGCCGTGCTGAAGGACGGCAAGAAATTCGTGCTGATCGACGAATCGGGGAGGGCGCTGGCCTCGGTCCGCAAGCGCAGCGAGGCGAAACTGCCGTTGATCGACGGCGCGAAGGCGGCCGAGGATCCCGACGTCTTCGCCTCTATCACCGGCGTGCTCGGCGCCCTCCAGCCGGCCGTGCTGAAACAGCTAGACCATGCCTCGGCCCGGTCGGTGGACTCGGTGGAACTCCAGCTGGTCAACGGCCAAAAGGTGCTGTGGGGAAACGCGGGACAGCAGGAGCTCAAAGCCACCGTGCTGGAGGCGCTGTTGCAGGCAAAGGGCGTCAAGGGCAAGGCAAGCGTCATCGATGTGAGCACCCCCACGCGTCCGGTGACCCGTTGAGACCCGTGGCGGCCGGCAGCGAAACGCAACAGCCGGCGATCGCGCGACACGCGGAGCCCGGTCATTGTGCCGGCCCGGCCTTCCGTCTAGCGTCTCGGATAGGAACTACTTGACATAACTCTAACCTTCAAGTTGAGGGTTAAGGTTCAGGTGAAACTACCGGACCGGGGACCCGCCCGCTTCGGCAGAACTGATCAGTGCAGACTCGAGCAAGGGACACAGGACGTGGCAGCACCGCAGAATTACTTGGCCGTCATCAAAGTCGTCGGCATCGGCGGCGGTGGCGTGAATGCCGTCAACCGGATGATCGAGGTGGGGCTCCGCGGCGTGGAGTTCATCGCCATCAACACCGATGCTCAGGCACTGTTGATGAGCGACGCCGACGTGAAGCTCGACGTCGGACGTGAGCTCACCCGCGGACTGGGCGCCGGAGCCGACCCGGAGGTGGGCCGCAAGGCCGCCGAAGATCATGCCGAAGAGATCGAGGAAGTCCTGCGCGGGGCGGACATGGTCTTTGTGACGGCCGGCGAAGGCGGCGGTACCGGTACCGGCGGCGCGCCCGTGGTGGCCCGGATCGCCCGTTCACTCGGCGCGCTGACCATCGGCGTCGTCACCCGGCCGTTCACGTTCGAGGGCCGCCGCCGGTCGAACCAGGCCGAAACCGGCATCGAAACGTTGCGCGACGAAGTGGACACCCTGATCGTGATCCCGAACGACCGCCTGCTGTCCATCAGCGACCGCAACGTCTCCATGCTGGATGCCTTCCGGTCCGCCGACCAGGTGCTGCTCTCCGGCGTCCAGGGCATCACCGACCTGATTACCACGCCCGGCCTGATCAACCTCGACTTCGCTGACGTCAAGTCCGTGATGCAGGGAGCCGGTTCGGCACTGATGGGCATCGGCTCCGCCCGCGGCGAGGACCGTGCAGTCAAGGCCGCCGAGCTGGCCATCGCGTCCCCGCTGCTGGAAGCTTCCATCGACGGTGCGCACGGCGTGCTGCTCTCGATCCAGGGCGGGTCGGATCTCGGCCTGTTCGAAATCAACGAGGCCGCGCGGCTGGTGCAGGAAGTCGCCCACCCCGAGGCGAACATCATCTTCGGCGCCGTCATCGACGATGCGCTCGGCGACGAAGCCCGGGTCACCGTCATCGCCGCCGGCTTCGACCAGGTGGATGTCACGTCGGCTGCCCCGGGCCAGAAGCCTGCCGTGGCGCCGGCCGGTGCCCCCGCCGTGCCCGCGGCGCAGCCCTCCGTTCCGGTTTCCCAGCCGGTGGAGCATGGCTTCGGCGGCATGGTTTCGCAGTCCGCGCAGGTTCCCGCCGACGCCGGCTTCGACATGGACCTTCCGGCCATCGTGGAGCCGGACCTTAGCGCGGGCCGGATCGACGACCTGGATGTTCCGGATTTCTTGAAGTAACCAGTCCAAGAAGGGGTCGGCAGTGTTCTGGTGGAAGCAGCAGGTCCACACCGGCGTGTGGGTCGCTTTCACCGACCGGTCAGCCGGCAATCTGGGCCTCCATGTGGGGGACGACGCAGCCGCTGTTCACCGGCGGCGTGAGCTGCTGGAGGGCGCCCTGCCGGTGGCAGCCGGTTCGCTGCGGTTCATGAACCAGGTGCATTCGGCCGAGGCCGCCGTCGTGGCTGCCGGCCGTCCGGCTCAGACGGAGCCGGCGGTGACGGCCGATGCGCTGGTGAGTCCCGACGGCGCGTCGCCGCTGGCGGTGATGGTTGCGGACTGCCTGCCGGTGGTGCTGGTGGGGACCCTGCCCGACGGCGGTGCCGCCACCGCGGTGGCACATGCCGGCCGCCGCGGCCTGCTGGACGGCGTGCTGGCCAATGCGGTGGCCGGACTCAGTGATGCGGGCGCCGACGGACTGCAGGCCTGGATCGGGCCGTCCATCTGCGGAGCCTGCTACGAGGTGCCCGAGCAAATGCAGGCCGACGCGGTGGCCCGGATTCCCGAGCTGGCAGCGAGGACCGCCTGGGGTACGCCGGCACTCGATCTTGCCGCCGGGGCCACCGCCGAACTGGTCGGACTCGATGTGGAAGCGCACCGGGTGCCTGGCTGCACCCGGGAGGAAAGCCGGTTGTTCTCCTACCGGCAGGATCAACACACCGGCCGGCTCGCCGGCCTGGTCTGGAAGGACGCATGAGCACCAACTCCCGGAAGGCCGAACTCTCAGCAAACTTGGAACGGGTCCGGGCGCGGATCGCCCGGGCGGCCGTCGGGCGTCCGGCGGAGCCGGAACTGATTGTGGTGACGAAGTTCTTCCCCGCCTCCGATGTTGCGCTGCTGCAGGAACTGGGGGTGACCGACGTCGGGGAGAACCGGGATCAGGAAGCCGCCGCGAAGGCCGCGGAGCTGGCCGGCCGCGGGCTGCGCTGGCATTTCATCGGGCAACTGCAGACCAACAAGGCCAAATCGGTGGTCCGGTACGCCGATCTGGTCCACTCGGTGGACCGGCCGCAGCTGGTCCGGGCCCTGGGCAAAGCCATGGCGGCCGAGCAGGAACGGCGGCAGGCTGCCGGGCTCGAGCCCCGTGCGGCTCTCGGCTGCCTGATGCAGGTGGACCTTGACGAGTCGGACCGGCCGCAGGCGGCCGGAACGGCGGCCCGCGGCGGTGCCCGTCCCGGGGAGATCCGGGCGCTGGCCGACGCCCTCCAGGAGGCCGAGGGGCTGGCCCCGGCCGGGCTGATGGCGGTAGCGCCGTTGGGCGCAGACCCGGCCCGGGCCTTCGGCCGGTTGGCGGAGCTCTCGCATCGGCTTCAGGAAGAGCATCCCGAGGCGGTCATGGTCTCGGCAGGGATGAGCCAGGACCTTGAAGCAGCGGTTGCCGCGGGCGCGACACACCTCCGTGTCGGATCAGATGTCCTCGGACCACGACCGGCCGTGCGGTAGCGTTTTGGCTAGGCAGGCTCTTTGCCGGAACCCGTGTCCGTGAACCTTCATGACCGGGGCCGCGCAAGGCAGACAGCAGCGCTGAAGACAGGATGGGAGCTACCATGGCAGGCACACTGCGCAAGACAATGATTTATCTTGGGCTCGCCGATGGTGACGAGCACTACGAACCCGAGCAGCCGGACACGGCCGCGCGAGATGAGGAGCAGCCCGTGGACCAGCCCCGACAGGAGCGCCGCGCGGAGCCTGCAGCGGCACCGGTGAAGCCGGTTGCCGAGGAATACCGGGCCCCGGTGACACCGATCAAGCGCGCTCCGTCCGCCCGCGAGGATGCCACCGTGCTGCATCAGATCACCACCGTGCACCCGCGCTCCTACAACGACGCCAAGGTTATTGGCGAGAGCTTCCGGGACGGAATCCCGGTGATCATGAACGTGACGGACATGGGCGAAGCAGAAGCCAAGCGCCTGGTTGATTTCTCGGCCGGCCTGGTTTTCGGTCTGCACGGTAGCATTGAGCGGGTAACCAATAAGGTTTTCCTGCTCTCGCCGTCAAGTGTGGAAGTGTTGGGTGAGGACCGAAAGTCCAGCGACCAGCAGGCCAGTTTCTTCAACCAGAGCTAGCCAGCCGCACTTCCCGCACGGCGTGCCGCCCGTCAATATCCTTCTAGCGCTAGGAATCGTGGAACCGGCGTGTCCATCATTTTCGTCCTGCTGTACCTGATCTTGATGTTGTTCCAGCTGACCTTGATCGTGCGCATCGTTTTTGAAGTCGTGCAATCCTTCGCCCGCCGCTGGAGGCCGCGCGGCATCGCGCTGGTCTCGGCTTCCGTTATCTACACCGTGACCGACCCGCCGCTGAAGGGCCTCCGCAGGCTCATTCCGCCGCTGCGGATCGGCGGATTCGCGCTCGATCTTGCCTTCCTGGTGCTGTTCCTCGTCGTAACCATCGCCATGGCGGTTGTGGCGGGTCTGGCCTGACCGAGGGCGCGTTAGTGTTCGTCTCCGAAACGATATATTCTGATTCAGATATAGCTGGCGGATGTCCGTTGCACGGGGATATTCGCTACCGTTGTTATGAATCCAGCACGTGGCATTCATGACCCACACGAACCAGTATGAGGTGACCAGATGGCTTTGACGCCAGAAGACGTTGTCAACAAGCGGTTCCAGCCGACTAAGTTCCGCGAAGGCTATGACCAGGATGAGGTTGACGACTTTCTCGATGAGATCGTCGTTGAACTGCGCCGGCTGAACCAGGAGAACGACGAACTTCGCAAGAAGCTGGCTGAAGCCACGTCGGGCCAGGCTCCGGAGGCCTCCGTGCCGGCTCCGGTCTCGGCCGCCCCGAAGACCGAACAGGTCCGCGAACAGGTCAAGGAAGAACCGAAGGTCGAGCCCAAGGCGAAGGAAGAGCCGAAGCCGGCTCCGGTCGCCGCCGCAACTCCCGCGACCGACCGCTCCGCTACCGCCGAGTCGGCGGCCGGCGTGCTGGCAATGGCCCAGAAGCTCCACGACGAGTACGTCACCGCCGGCGTGGAGCAGCGGGACAAGATCATTGCCGAGGCACAGTTGGAAGCCAGCAGCCTGGTCAACGACGCCGAGGAAAAGAGCCGCAAGACGCTGGGCAACCTGGAGCAGCAGAAGGCCGTGCTGGAGCGCAAGCTGGAGCAGCTGCGTGGTTTCGAGCGCGACTACCGTGCCCGTTTGAAGGCCTACATCGAAGGCCAGCTTCGCGATCTGGAAGCCCGTGGTTCCTTCGCTGCTCCCGAGGTCAAGGACAGCGCCGACGCGTAAGCGCGGAAGGTAACTGACGGCCCTGTTCCACAGGGACCCCATGGCCGGCGCCGGGATCATCCTGCCGCCGGCCATTGCCTTTGCACACCGCATCGGTGCCCGGACGGCACTGAAGACAAGAGAGACATGTCAGAAACTCCACCGGCAGCTGATCGATCCAACGAAGGGGCGGCCGCGGCCGGACAAGGCAAGGGCAGAGCCCGTTTCATCCTGCTGCTGGCCGGTTGCGCGGCCTTCGCCTATGCCTTTGACCAATTGACCAAGTGGTGGGTCGTGTCCACCATGACAGAGGGGCAGATCACTCCGGTGCTGCCGCCGCTGCTGCACTGGCATTTCATTCGCAACTCGGGCGCGGCGTTCTCCATCGGCCAGGACCACACCTGGGTGTTCACCCTGGTGATGTCGGCCGTTTCGATCGCGATCCTGGTTTACGCCCGCAAGGTCCGCTCCCTGTGGTGGTCCGTGGCACTCGGCTTCCTGCTGGGTGGCGCGCTGGGCAACCTGACCGACCGGCTGTTCCGCGAACCCGCTTTTGGCCTCGGCCACGTAGTGGATTTCATCGCCTTCCCGAACTTCGCGATCTTCAACATCGCCGACTCCGCCGTCGTCGGGGCGGTCATCCTGTGGTGTGTGCTGACTTTCATGGGAATTGGCATGGACGGCACCCGGCAGACCGCCAAAACCGGGGACCGCACGGCCACCCCGGACGGCACATCCAACGGGGACGGCAAGCCGCTCGACGGGGGCAAACCAGCAGGGGAGAGCGGTGACTGACGACGTCAGGGTCGTCGAGCTGGACAGCGGGACGGCCGGTGAACGGGCAGACACGGTGGTCGCCTCGCTGCTGGGCGTGTCCCGCACGGCCGCCGCGGCATTGTTCGGCGACAAGTGCGTGGAACTGGATGGCCGTGCCATAGCCAAATCGGCGAAGCTCCCGGGCCAGGGGAGCCTGCGCATCGTCGTACCGGAGCAGCGGGATCCGCTCGCCATCGTGGTGGAAGAGGTTGAGGAGTTGAAAATACTCGGAGACGAGGACGATTTCGTCGTCATCGACAAACCGGTGGGAGTGGCAGCGCATCCGTCGCCGGGGTGGGTGGGCCCCACCGTGGTCGGTGCGCTGGCTGCCCGCGGCTACCGGATTTCGACATCGGGTGCCGCCGAGCGTGCCGGGATCGTCCACCGCCTGGACGTGGGAACATCCGGCGTGATGGTGGTGGCCAAGACCGAACACGGTTACACCTTGCTGAAGCGTGCGTTCAAGGACCGCACGGTGGACAAGGTCTATCACGCACTCGTGCAGGGGCTGCCGGACCCGCTGGAAGGAACGATCGATGCGCCGATCGGCCGGCACCCCGGCTTCGACTGGCGGTTCGCCGTCGTCGAGGACGGACGCCATTCGCTGACCCACTATGAGGTCATCGAGGCCTTCGGCAAGGCTTCCTTGGTCGAGGTGCATCTGGAGACCGGCCGGACCCACCAGATCCGCGTTCACTTCTCGGCGCTCCGGCATCCCTGCGCCGGCGACCTGACCTACGGTGCCGATCCGAAGCTTGCCGCAGCGCTGGGCCTGACCCGGCAGTGGCTGCATGCCAAAAAGCTTGGCTTCCATCACCCCGGCACCGGGGAGTGGGTTGAATACGAAAGCGAGTACCCGCAGGACTTGGCTTACGCGCTGCAGGCACTCGCCGAACACCGCGTGTAGCCCGGACTGGCTGGCTCCGACACCTAGAATGAAACCGTGGCAGCAGTGACTTCTTCCAAGACCGGCAACGATTCCTTCGTCCATCTCCACAACCACACCGAGTACTCGATGCTCGACGGTGCCGCGCGGCTGACCGACTTGTTCAGCCACACCGAGGAACTGGGCATGAACGCGGTGGCGACGACGGACCACGGGTTCGTCTTCGGTGCCTTCGATTTCTGGAACAAGGCCCGCAACGCCGGGGTCAAACCCATCGTCGGCGTCGAAGCGTACCTGACTCCGGGCACCGCCCGGGCGGACAAGACGCGCGTGCGCTGGGGCGACGGCGGACGCAACGACGTCTCCGGCGCCGGCGCCTACACCCACATGACCATGTGGGCCGAGACCACCGAAGGCATGCACAACCTGTTCCGCGCCTCGTCGCTGGCCTCGCTGGAAGGCTATCTGTACAAGCCGCGGATGGACCGGGACCTGCTGCAGACCTATGGCAAGGGCCTGATCGCCACCACCGGCTGTCCGTCCGGTGAAGTCCAGACCAAGCTCCGGCTGGGCCTGTACAACGAGGCGAAGCAGGCTGCCTCCGATTTCCGGGACATCTTCGGCAAGGAAAACTTTTTCTGCGAACTGATGGACCACGGCCTGGACATCGAGCGCAACGTGCAGGCCGATCTGCGCAAACTGGCGCGCGAACTCGGGCTCCCGTTCGTGGCTACAAACGACCTCCACTACACACACGCCGAGGATGCCAAGTCGCATGCGGCGCTGCTGTGCGTGCAGTCCGGTTCGTCGCTGGCCGACCCGAAGCGCTTCAAGTTCGATGCGGACGAGTTCTACCTGAAATCCCCGGCGGAGATGCGGGCCATTTTCCGCGATGTGCCCGAAGCGTGCGACAACACCCTGCTGATCGCCGAGCGGTGCAACGTGGAGTTCAATACCAAGGCCTCCTACATGCCGGTGTTCCCGGTGCCGGAGGGGGAGAACGAGGAATCCTGGTTCGTCAAGGAAGTCGAGAAGGGCCTGCATTACCGGTTCCCGGCGGGCATTCCCGATGACGTGCGCAAGCAGGCCGAATACGAGATCGGCATCATCCTCCAAATGGGCTTCCCGGGCTATTTCCTGGTGGTGGCCGACTTCATCAACTGGTCCAAGGACAACGGCATCCGGGTGGGCCCGGGCCGCGGCTCCGGTGCCGGCTCGATGGTGGCCTACGCGATGCGGATCACTGACTTGAACCCGCTCAAGCACGGACTGATCTTCGAGCGCTTCCTGAACCCGGACCGTGTTTCGATGCCTGACTTCGACGTGGATTTCGATGACCGGCGCCGCCCCGAGGTGATCAAGTACGTCACCGAGAAGTACGGCGACGACCGCGTGGCCATGATCGTCACCTACGGCACCATCAAGGCCAAGCAGGCGTTGAAGGACTCGTCCCGCGTGATGGGCTATCCGTTCTCCACCGGCGAGCGGCTGACCAAGGCCATGCCGCCGGACGTCATGGGCAAGGGCCTGACGCTGAAGGAAGTGCACGATCCCAGCGCCAAGCGCTACGGCGAGGCCGAGGAGATGCGCGAACTGCTCAAGTCCGATCCGGATTCCGCCAAGGTCTTCGAAACCGCGCTGGGCCTGGAAGGGCTGAAGCGCCAGTGGGGTGTGCACGCAGCCGGCGTCATCATGTCCTCGGATCCGCTGATCGACATCATCCCGATCATGCGCCGCGAGCAGGACGGCCAGGTCATTACGCAGTTCGACTACCCCACCTGTGAAGGCCTCGGCCTGATCAAGATGGACTTCCTCGGTCTGCGCAACCTGACGATCATCACGGACGCCATCGAGAACATCAAGATGAACCAGGACATCGACCTGGATCTTGAATCGCTGGACCTTGACGACCGCGGGTCCTACGAACTGCTCGCCCGCGGCGACACCCTGGGCGTCTTCCAGCTCGACGGCGGCCCGATGCGGTCGCTGCTGAAGATGATGCGGCCGGACAACTTCGAAGACATCTCCGCGGTCATCGCCCTGTACCGGCCGGGCCCGATGGGCGCCAACTCGCACACCAACTACGCGCTGCGCAAGACCGGGCTCCAGGAGATCACCCCGATCCACCCGGAGCTGGAAGAACCGCTGCGGGACATTCTGGACACCACCTACGGCCTGATCGTGTACCAGGAGCAGGTGATGGCGATCGCCCAGAAGGTGGCCGGCTTCTCGCTGGGCCAGGCGGACATTCTGCGCCGCGCGATGGGCAAGAAAAAGAAGTCCGAGCTGGACAAGCAGTATGCGGGCTTCCACCAGGGCATGGTGGACCGCGGCTACTCCGAGGCAGCCATCAAGGCGCTGTGGGACATCCTGCTGCCGTTCTCCGACTACGCGTTCAACAAGGCGCACTCGGCCGCCTACGGCCTGGTCTCCTACTGGACGGCCTATCTGAAGGCGCACTACCCGGCCGAATACATGGCCGCGCTGCTCACCTCAGTCGGCGACGACAAGGACAAACTGGCGCTGTACCTGAACGAATGCCGCCACATGGGCATCACGGTGCTGCCGCCGGATGTGAACGAATCGGCGCTGAACTTCACCCCCGTGGGCAAGGACATCCGCTTCGGCATGGGCGCCATCCGCAACGTCGGCGCCAACGTGGTGCACGCCATGGTGGCCGCCCGCGACGAGAAGGGCAACTTCGCCAGCTTCAGCGATTTCCTGCAGAAGGTTCCGGCCGTGGTCTGCAACAAGCGCACCATTGAGTCGCTGATCAAGGCCGGGGCGTTTGACTCGCTGGGCCATCCGCGCCGCGCGCTGGCAATGATCCACGAAGAAGCGGTGGACTCGGTCATCGTGCTCAAGCGCAACGAGGCCGCCAACCAGTTCGATCTCTTCAGCGCGTTCGACGATGGCGGTGAAACCGCCGGGGGACTCGCGGTCGATGTGCCGGACCTGCCCGAGTGGGACAAGAAAGACAAGCTCGCGTTCGAACGCGACATGCTGGGCCTGTACGTTTCCGACCACCCGCTGCAGGGACTGGACGGGATCCTGAGCCAGCACGCGGACATGTCCATCACCTCGCTGATCGGCGAGGACGGCCCGCCGGACGGACAGATCATCACGATTGCTGGCATGATCACCTCGCTGCAGCGCCGGATCGCCAAGAACAGCGGCAACGCCTATGCCCGGGCCGAAGTCGAGGACCTCGGCGGCTCGATGGAGGTCATGTTCTTCGGCCAGGCCTATGCGCCGATCGCGACCGTGCTCGCGGAAGACCTGATTGTGGTGGTGCGGGGCCGGCTGCAGCGCCGCGACGACGGGGCAGTCACCCTGAATGCGCAGGAACTGACCGTGCCCGACCTCAGCGACGGGCACTCCGGCCCGGTGGTGATTTCGATGGCCAGCTTCAAGGCGACCGAGTCGGTAGTCACCGCGCTGGGGGACGTGCTGCGCACCCATCCCGGCACTACCGAGGTGCAGGTGCGGCTGAACAGTTCCCGCAAGGTCGAGGTGATGAAGCTGGGGGTGGACCTGCGGGTCAATCCGAACCCCTCGCTGTTTGGCGACCTCAAGGTGCTGCTGGGGCCGGCCTGCCTCGACGCCTGACCACGCGGCGGCGAGCGGTCAGTAGAATGGGTGGGTGACTTCCGCAGCCTCCGCCCAGCCCTTTACCGATTTCCGCACGCTGGACCTGCGCGGCCGCAGCCTCGGCACCGCCGAGCTGAAAGCCGCCATGCCACGTGCGGAAACCACGTTCGACGCCGCCACCGGTGCCGTCGAGGAGATCATCGGCAAGGTGCGCGCGGACGGTTTCGCAGCCCTGGCCGACCTCGCTCGCAGGTTCGACGGCGTGGAGCAGCTGCATCCCCGGGTGCCGGCGGCGGCACTGGACGAGGCCTTGGACCAGCTGGACCCGCAGGTCCGTGCCGCCCTGGAGGAGGCCATCGAGCGTGCGCGGCGGTTCGCCGCGGCGCAGAAGCCGGGGGACACCGACGTCGACATCAGCGACGGGGCAGTGGTGACGCATAAGTGGATCCCGGTGAACCGGGTGGGACTGTACGTCCCCGGCGGACTGGCCGTGTACCCGTCGTCCGTGGTCATGAACGTGGTACCGGCACAGGCAGCGGGCGTGGCATCCATCGCGCTGGCCTCGCCCCCGCAAAAAGACTTCGGCTCGCTCCCGCACCCCACGATCCTGGCTGCCGCCAAACTGCTGGGCATCGAAGAGGTCTACGCCATCGGCGGCGCGCAGGCGGTTGCAGCGTTCGCCTACGGTGTGCCCGCCAACGAACACGGCGCGGCCCTGGAACCCGTGGACGTGGTCACCGGACCCGGCAACGTCTTCGTAGCCACGGCCAAGCGGCTGGTCAAGAGTGTGGTGGGCATCGACGCGGAAGCGGGCACCACCGAGATAGCCATCCTGGCCGACGAAACCGCCAATCCAGCCTTCGTGGCCGCCGACCTGATCAGCCAGGCCGAGCACGATCCGCATGCCGCCTCCGTCCTGGTCACCGCGTCGGAGGAACTGGCGCAGGCGGTGCGCGGGGAACTCGGCGTACAGATTGCCAGGACCAAGCACTCCGAGCGGGTGCGCCAGGCGCTGTCCGGACCGCAGTCGGGCACCATCCTGGTGGATGGGCTGGAACAGGGCATCGCCGTGTGCGACGCCTACGCTGCCGAGCACCTGGAGATCCAGACCGCCGACGCCGCCGCGGTGGCCGGCCGGATCCGCAACGCCGGCGCGATCTTCGTGGGTGACTACAGCCCGGTGAGCCTGGGCGACTACTGCGCCGGCTCCAACCATGTGCTGCCCACCAGCGGCACCGCCACCTTCGCCAGCGGCCTCAACGTGACCACCTTCCTGCGAGCGGTCCAGGTGATCAACTACGGCAGCGAAGCGCTGCGGGAAGTCAGCGGACACATCGGCGCACTCTCCCGCGCCGAGGACCTTCCGGCGCATGGCGATGCCGTGGCCATCCGGTTCAACTGAGCACCCCCAACCCCAACATGTAGTAATCACAGTCTTGTAATTCACCTAGATATAGTTCTAGGATGAATTAGTCGGTGTTCCCCCTTGGAAGGAGTGTTGCGTGTATTGTCCGTTCTGCCGCAACTCCGATTCCCGGGTCGTGGACAGCCGGCTCACCGACGACGGCTCGGCGATCCGCCGGCGCCGGCAGTGTCCGGCCTGCGGGCGCCGCTTCACCACGGTGGAGACCACCAGCCTCAGCGTGATCAAGCGCTCGGGCGTCAGCGAGCCGTTCAGCCGCACCAAAGTAGTCAACGGCGTGCGCAAGGCCTGCCAGGGCCGGCCGGTGACGGAAGACGACCTGGCCATGCTGGCGCAGGAAGTTGAAGAATCGGTCCGTGCCAGCGGCGCCGCGGAAATCGACGCCCACGAGGTGGGGCTGGCCATCCTTGGCCCGCTCAAGAAGCTGGACCTGATCGCGTTCCTGCGGTTCGCCAGCGTCTACCAGGGCTACGAGTCGCTGGAGGATTTCGAATCCGCCATCGACCAGTTGCGCCGCGATGCGCAGAAAAACGGCCAGCAGGGGCCGGAAGGCCGGCAACGGCCGTTGACGGCGCAATAGCGCACTCAGACTCCGGTGGCGGCTGCGGAGGGGAAGCCGGGGCCGCCACCGGCACCAACTGTTTTACTTGGCGAATCCGAAGTGGATGGCCGACTGCAGCGCTGCGCCGACGATGCCGGCGTTGTTGCGCAGCTGGGCCGGGATGATCGGCGTGGCCAGCTGAAGCAGGGGCAGGAAGTCCTCGCTGCGTTTGGAAATACCGCCGCCAATGATGAACAGCTCCGGCGAGAACAAGAACTCCACGTGCGAAAAGTATCGCTGCAGGCGCTGCGCATACGCCTCCCAGCCCAGACCGTCGCGTTCGCGGGCCGCAGCGGAGGCCTTCGTCTCGGCGTCGTGTCCGTCCAGCTCCAGGTGCCCCAATTCAGCGTTGGGCACCAACGTGCCGTTGAAGATGAAGGCCGACCCGATGCCGGTGCCCAAGGTGATGACCAGTAGGGTCCCCTTCACACCGGACCCGGCACCAAAATGGGCCTCCGCCACCCCTGCCGCATCGGCATCGTTGATGACCTGGACCGGACGGGACATTTTGTCGGTGAGCAGCGAGTCGACATCGGTGCCGATCCAGCTGGCATCGACGTTGGCCGCGGACCGGGCCACGCCGTGGCGGATGATGGCCGGGAACGTGACGCCCACCGGGCGGTCCGGTGCCGGGCCCTCCGGGCGGGCGGAGAGTTCGCTGACGATGCGCGCAACGACGTCGGCCACGGCCTCCGGAGTGGATGGACGGGGAGTGTCGTAACGGATGCGTTCGCCGACCAGGTTCCCCTTTTTGAGGTCGACGATGCCGCCCTTGATACCGGTTCCGCCGATATCAATCCCGATTGCCGAGCGTGATGCCCGTTTGGCTGCCTTGCCGTCCTGGGTCGCCATGCCACCTCCGTATGCGCGTGTCTCCGGCATGCGGCGCCGGACTATCGGTAGCCTACCCGTTGCGGCCGGACGCTGTCGGATTAAGGCAGGGTGAGGATCTCCGCACCGGATTCGGTGACCACCAGGGTGTGCTCGAACTGCGCGGTCCGTTTGCGGTCCTTGGTGACCACCGTCCAGTTGTCGTCCCACATCTCCCAGTCGATGGTGCCCAACGTCAGCATCGGCTCGATGGTGAAGACCATGCCCGGCTCGATCACCCGGCTATAGGCGGGGGCGGCGTCATAGTGCGGGATGATCAGCCCGGTGTGGAACGCTTCGCCGACACCATGGCCGGTGAAATCGCGGACCACGCCGTAGCCGAAACGCTTGGCGAAGGATTCGATGGTCCGGCCGATCACGTTGATTTCACGGCCCGGGGCAACTGCCTTGATGCCGCGGCGCAGTGATTCCTGCGTGCGCTCCACCAGCAGGCGCGACTCCTCATCGACGTCGCCCACCAGGAAGGTGTAGTTGGTATCCCCGTGGACGCCGTCCAGGTAAGCGGTGATGTCAATGTTGATGATGTCGCCATCCTGCAGCACGGTGGTATCCGGAATTCCGTGACAGATCACTTCATTGATCGAGGAGCAGATCGATTTCGGGAAACCGCGGTAGCCCAGGCAGGACGGATACGCGCGGTGGTCCAGCAGGAATTCATGTCCGATCCGGTCCAATTGGTCGGTGCTGACGCCCGGTTCGATGTGCTTGCCGACCTCCACAATGGCCTGTGCAGCGATCCGTCCAGCGGTGCGGATTTTCTCGATGGTCTCCGGCGTCTTGACCTCGGAACCGGTGAATTTGGCCGGCGCCGGTTTCCACGCGTACTCGGGCCGTTCGATCGAAGCGGGGACCGGCAAAGTGGGGCTGACGCTGCCCTGAACGAGGGTTCCGACGGGTGCTGTTGCTGCATTGTGGGGCATAGTATCGATCATATAGGTGCTGCAGCGGTGCCCGGGCGTGCAGACGCCGGCGGGCAACAACGCTGCAGCGGCGCCGTCAACTTAAGGAGGCCGGCATGGCGGATTTTTGGTACAACGTCGTCACCCACCAGGTGGAAGTGGGCGCGCAGTCCGACTGGACCCAGCTGATCGGCCCCTACGCGACCCGCGAAGAAGCCGAGCACGCGTTGGAAAAGGTGCAGCAGCGCAATAAGGAGTGGGACGCGGAGGAGGACTGATCCAGCCGGCCGACGTTCCCGCCCCGGGCTAGAAGGAGTGCTCCGGGCCGGGGAACGCGCCGTCCTGGACGTCGGAGCGGAAGGCGGCAGCGGCGTCGGAAATAATGCTCCGCACGTCCGCATACTGCTTGACGAATTTGGCCATCTTGCCGCCGCGCAGACCCACCATGTCCTGCCAGACAAGAACCTGGCCGGTGGTTGACGGACCGGCGCCGATCCCGATCGTGGGAACATGCAGGGCCTGGTCCACCTTGGCGGCCGCCTCGGCCGGGACCATCTCCATCAGCACCGCAAAAGCCCCGGCGGCTTCCAGCGCCAGCGCATCCTCAACCAGCCGCCCGGCGTCGTCGCCGCGGCCCTGGACCCGGTAGCCACCGAGCGCGTGCTCGCTCTGCGGAGTGAAGCCGATGTGTGCCATCACCGGAACACCGGCCTGCACCAAGGCCCGCACGGTGTCCGCGTAGTAGGCGCCGCCTTCCATCTTCACCGCGTGCACGCCCGTTTCCTTCAGGAAGCGCACGCCGGTTTCGACCGCCTGCGCCGGCGAGACCTCATAGCTGCCGAAGGGCAGGTCGGCAACGACGAAAGCACTGCGGGCGGAACGGGCGACAGCCCGGCAGAGCGGCAGCATTTCGTCCACCGTGATCGGCAGCGACGTCTCATTGCCCAGCACGTTGTTGGACGCCGAGTCGCCGATCAACAGCACCTCGATCCCGGCCGCATCGAAAATCTCCGCGGTGTACTGGTCGTAGGCCGTCAGCATCGCGAAGCGGCGGCCCTCGTCCTTGGCCTGCTGCAGGTGGTGGAGGCGGGTGCGGCGGGACGGGCGCGACGCCGAAGACGCCGCGGGCGTGCCGTAAGGAGCCGGCTGCTCTGCGCCGGAAGGCTGTGAAGTGGGCATGTGGTAGAGCCTAATCCTCGGACCTCTGCTTGCTCCACTTGTGTGCGGATGCGTTACCTGGGCGGAAACTTCGGCGGTGCTGCCAGTAGGCTAAGGGAAAGTACAAGGCAGGCTCTGGCAAGCGGCTTCACATGCCGGGCGCGGATACAGTGAAAGGCAGCCCATGGACCGTCAGCAGGAATTCGTCCTCCGTACCATCGAAGAGCGCGACGTGCGGTTTGTCCGGCTCTGGTTCACGGACATCGTCGGGTCGCTGAAGTCCGTAGCGCTGGCTCCTGCTGAAGTGGAAGGTGCGTTCGAAGAAGGGCTCGGCTTCGATGGTTCATCGATCGAGGGTTTGGCCCGGGTCTTCGAGTCGGACATGCTGGTCCAGCCGGATCCCACCACGTTCCAGATCCTGCCCTGGCGGGGTGAAGCGGAGCAGACCTCGCGGATGTTCTGCGATGTGCTCACGCCCGACGGCGAGCCCTCCAGCGCCGATCCGCGCAACGTGCTGAAGCGGACGCTGAGCAAGGCGGCGGAGATGGGCTTCACCTGCTATACCCATCCGGAAATCGAGTTCTATCTGCTCAAGTCCGATGAACTGGGTCCGGACGGGATCCCGGTGCCCGTGGACCGGGCCGGCTATTTTGACCATGTGCCCGGCGGCGTCGCACAGGACTTCCGCCGCACCGCCGTGACCATGCTGGAAAACGTGGGCATCTCGGTGGAGTTCAGCCATCACGAGGACGGTCCCGGCCAGAACGAAATCGACCTCCGCTACGCCGATGCCCTGCAGACCGCGGACAACATCATGACCTTCCGCACGGTGGTCAAGGAAGTGGCGTTGATGGAGGGGATCTATGCCACCTTCATGCCGAAGCCTTTCTCCGACCATCCGGGCTCCGGCATGCACACCCACTTTTCACTGTTCGAGGGCGACTCGAACGCGTTCTTCGAACCCGGCGCCGAATTCCAGCTGTCCAAGACGGCCCGCCAGTTCATGGCCGGGATCCTGCACCACGCTCCGGAGTTCACCGCCGTCACCAACCAGTTCGTCAACTCGTACAAACGGCTGTGGGGCGGGGGAGAGGCACCCAGCTACATCTCCTGGGGCCACAACAACCGTTCCGCCCTGCTGCGGGTGCCGCTGTACAAGCCGAACAAGGGCCAGTCCGCCCGCGTCGAATACCGCGGCATTGATTCGGCGGCCAACCCGTACTTGTCCTACGCGGTGCTGCTCGGGGCCGGCCTGAAGGGGATCGAGGAAGGCTACGAGCTGCCGCCGGCGGCGGAGGACGACGTTTGGAGCCTGAGCACTGCCGAGCGGCGCGCCATGGGGCTGGACCCGCTGCCCTCCAGCCTGCACGACGCCATCCGGGCGATGGAAGAGTCGGAGCTGGTGGCCGGCATCCTGGGCGAGCAGGTCTACGAAATCTTCCTGCGGAACAAGCGGGCCGAATGGCACGACTACCGGCTGCAGGTCACCCCGCACGAGCTGAAGCGCAACATCGGAATCCTCTAGGACCCCGCCAGTGCTCACCAACCGGCGCTTGATCGCCCGCGGGTTCCACGATCTGGAGCGCAGTACCCGTTTCCTGCAGGCCTCGGAACTGTCCGGCGTCAGCCAGGAACGGTTGGACGCGGGGTTCGCAGTCAGCGCCGACCCGGACCAGGCGCTGGTCTCCCTGGTCCGGCTGCTGGAGAAGAACCCGTCCCTCGTTGACGTCATCAACACCGGTGGGGACGGCAGCGAAGCCCTGTTCCGGCTGCTCGGGGCGTCGGAAGCACTGGGTGAATTCCTGCTCCGCCGGCCGGAGCACTTGGACGTCCTGGACACGCATATCGGCCCGGAACCCGGGAATGTGCCGGCGTCCCGGCTGCGCAGTGCGATGCTGCAGGCTGTTGGGGCAGATCCGCTGTCCGAACAACCGGTCGCTTCCTTGTCCGGCAAGGACGCCTACATGGGGCTGCGGAGCACGTACCGCCGGCACTTGGCAGAACTCGCCATCCGCGACCTCTGCGCAGCCTCGCCGGTCGACTTCATGCCGGCGGTCGGCCGGGAACTGGCCGACCTGGCCTCGGCAGCGCTGGAAGCCGGGTTAGCGGTGGCCCGGGCCGAAGCGGCGGAACGCTTTGGTGCCGATGACGTTGCGGCGGTGAAGCTGGCCATCATCGGCATGGGCAAGTGCGGCGCCGGCGAGCTGAATTACATATCCGACGTCGATGTTGTCTACGTGGTCGAGGGCGAAGGGCTCGACGACGGCGTTGTCGCTGCCATTGGCGCGGCGCTGGCCACCGGAACGGCCCGCGCCATTTCGTCACCCGGGCCGGAGCCCGGTCTCTGGGAAGTCGACGCGAATCTGCGGCCGGAGGGCAAAGACGGGCCGCTGGTGCGGACCTTGGACTCGCATCTGACGTACTACCGGCGGTGGGCCCAGAGCTGGGAGTTCCAGGCGTTGCTGAAGGCCCGGGCGGTGGCGGGAGATGCCGAGCTGGGCCGCCGGTATGAGGAAGCGATCTCACCGCTGGTCTGGTCCTCGTCGGAGCGCGAAGGCTTTGTGGAATCGGTGCAATCCATGCGCCGCCGGGTCACGGAGAACATCCCGGCCCACGAGCGCGGCCGGCAGATCAAGCTGGGGCGCGGCGGGCTCCGCGACGTCGAGTTCACGGTCCAACTGCTCCAGCTGGTTCATGCCCGGGTTGACGAATCCATCCGCCAGCGCGACACCACCTCGGCCATCGAAGCGTTGAGCGTGGCCGGCTACATTTCCCGGACGGACGCCCGCGAGTTCGACGAGGCGTACCGGTTCCTGCGGGTCCTGGAACACCGCGTCCAACTGGTGCATTTGCGCCGGACCCACCTGATGCCCGACGCCGAACAAGCCCAGCGGGTGCTGGCCAAGGCCGCGCAGGGTGCGCTGCTGGAACGGCGCCCGGCACCGGCAGAGCTGATGGAGAAGTGGCAGCAGACCAAGCGCCGGGTGCGGGCGCTGCATGAGCAAATCTTCTACCGGCCGCTGCTGGCCGCCGCATCCAACCTGAGCCTGGACGAGGTCCGGCTCAGCCCGGAGGCCGCCCAGGGACGGCTGGCCGCCCTGGGCTACCAGGATCCCCGCGGCGCCATGCGCCACATCGAGGCGCTGACCGGCGGAGTCAGCCGGAAGGCATCGCTGCAGCGCCAGCTGCTGCCGGTGCTGCTGGAATGGATTGCGTCCGGGGTTGACCCCGACGCCGGGCTGCTGGGCTTCCGGCGGTTGAGCGAACGGCTGGGCGACTCGCACTGGTACCTGGGCATGCTGCGCGACTCCAGCTCCGCCGCCGAACGGTTGTGCCACGTCCTCTCCAGCAGCCGCTTCATCACCGACTTGCTGGAGGTTTCGCCGGAATCGACGGCGTGGCTGGGCACCGACAAGGATCTGGTGCCGCTGGCTTTCGACGCGCAGTGGCAGGAGATCCAGTCCAAAATGTCCCGCCATCCGGTGCCGGAAGAGGCTATCCGGCTGATCCGGCTGATCCGCCGCCGGGAAACGCTGCGCATCGCGCTCGCCGACTCCTCCGGGCTGCTGGAGCAGAGTCGCGTGGGCGCGGCCCTGGCCGACGCCGACCGGGCTGCGGTGCTTGGCGGACTGCATGTGGCGGAAACCTCCGTGCTGGAGACCGAGGAACGGCTGACCGCACTGCTGGTGGTGGCCATGGGCCGCCAGGGCGGGCGCGAAATCAGCTACGGCTCCGATGCGGACGTGATGTACGTGCACCGGCCCCTGCCGGGCGCGGATCCCGCCCAGGCCCAGCAGCAGGCGGAGCGCATCGTGGCCCGGATTTCTTCGCTGCTGAAGCAGCCTTGTACTCCGCCGGTGCTTGCCGAACGGGTGCTGGAGGTGGATGCGGCCCTGCGCCCGGAAGGAAAGAACGGCCCGTTGGTGCGGTCGCTGGACTCGTACCGCGAGTATTACCAGCGCTGGTCGCTGGTCTGGGAGGCACAGGCCTTGCTGCGCGCCCGCCCCATGGCCGGAGACGACGCCCTCGGCGAGGACTTCACCGCGCTGGTCGATCCGATCCGCTACCCGGCGGACCTCAGCAGCGATCAGGTCCGCGAGATCCGCCGGATCAAGGCGCGGGTGGAATCCGAGCGGCTGCCGCGCGGCGCCGATCCGGCCCGGCATCTGAAGCTGGGCCGCGGGGGCCTCAGCGACGTGGAATGGCTGGTCCAACTGCTGCAACTGCAGCACGCGCACGAGCGTCCGGAGCTGCGCACCACCAACACCTTGGAGGCACTGGCCGCCATCGCCGCCGCCGGGCTGCTCCCCGAAGACGACGCCGCCACGCTCGGCCGCAGCTGGAGCCTGGCTACCCGGATCCGTTCGGCCAATGTCATCTGGGCCGGCAAGAATTCCGACCTGCTGCCCGCTTCGCGGCGGGACCTGGAAGCCGTGGCGCGCTGGTGCGGGTACGAGCCGGGGAACGCGGCGGCCATCGAGGAAGACTATCTGCGCCTGACCCGCCGTGCCCGGGCCATCTTCGAGCGCTACTTCTACGGTTACGGCACCTGATCCGCCGGGCCAACGCGCTCTGAACGGCCGACGGCGGCGCCAGCCGACCATAGGAGGCACCGCCGTCGGGCCCTCCCATGCTTGATGGCTGCCGGCAGGGGACCGGGTTAGGCTGATGCCGGAACCCGAGCGAAGGAGACCCCCAAGATGACCGACATCGATGTGGTTGGACGCGAACACCTGGCGGTGGCGGTCGGATCGCCGCACGGACGCAGCGCCGCCTTGGTGGCGCAGGACGGTCCGCTGCGCCAAACCGTGCTGGCGCTGAAAGCCGGCGCCGAACTGGGGGAGCATAATGCTCCTCTAGCCGGCACGTTGCTGGTCCTGGAAGGGTCGGTGACCGTGGTCTCCGCGTCCGGACGCGTGGCGGTCAACCAGAACCAACTGGCCGTGATCCCGCAGGAGCGTCACTCCGTGCAAGCATCCGAGGACTCGGTGTTCCTGCTGACGGCCGTCACCGAAACGCGCCTCTAGGCCCCTCGAACGCCTGGGCCGCACGGCGCCGGATGGCCCTATCCCGGCGGCATGACGGGCGCGGGCGGCCGGCCGGTCAAAACATGACGGATGCGGTAGAGCCGGCCAGGGACAGGACGTGGTGCTGCGGGGCGTGGCAAAATGTGGCTATGGGTGGAAACGGAGGATCCACACCCAGCGGCCACACACCGCGACCGGTGCGGAGCATGCTCATCGTAGCGCTGGTCTCGTTTCTGGTGCTCCTGGTGATACTCCGGATCGGCGTCGCCTATTCGATCGTGCTGACTGTCACCGCGCTGTTGTTCGTTGGTGCTGTGGCAATCATCCGCAGGGCGTTAAGCCGCTAGCGGGTACATGTTGACGCACGAAAGCGGCCCACCAACTGCCTGAGGGCAGTAGCGGGCCGCTTCGGGTAGTTCAGGATGGGTGCGGCCGCCGGAGCAGCAGGCCTACCGCGGGCTGGAACTAGCAGCCGTAGTAGAGCTCGAACTCGTAGGGGTTCGGGCGGGCGGCCAGCGGCAGGATTTCCTCTTCGCGCTTGTAGGCAATCCAGGTGTCGATCAGGTCCTGGGTGAAGACACCGCCGGCCTGCAGGAACTCGTTGTCCGCCTCCAGTGCTTCGAGCGCTTCCTCCAGTGAGCCCGGAGCCTTCTGGATGTCCTTGGCTTCTTCGGCGGGCAGCTCGTACAGGTCCTTATCGATCGGGTCTGCCGGCTCAATGCGGTTCTTAATCCCGTCCAGGCCAGCCATCAGCTGGGCTGCGAAGGCCAGGTACGGGTTCGAGCTGGGGTCCGGAGCACGGAACTCGATGCGTTTGGCCTTGGGGTTGGAACCGGTGATCGGGATGCGGATGCCGGCTGAGCGGTTGCCCTGCGAGTAGACCATGTTCACCGGGGCCTCGAAGCCCTTGACCAGCCGGCGGTAGGAGTTCACGGTCGGGTTGGTGAACGCGAGCACTGCGGAAGCGTGCTTGAGCAGGCCGCCGATGTACCAGCGGGCGGTGTCCGACAGGCCGGCGTAACCCTTCTCGTCGTAGAACAGCGGCTGTCCGCCGGTCCACAGCGACTGGTGGCAGTGCATGCCCGAGCCGTTGTCGCCGAAGACGGGCTTGGGCATGAAGGTGGCGGACTTGCCCCAGGCATCGGCCACGTTCTTGACGATGTACTTGAACTTCAGCAGGTCGTCGGCGGCGTGCGTCATGGTGCTGAACTTGTAGTTGATCTCCGCCTGGCCGGGCGCGCCGACTTCGTGGTGGGAGCGTTCGACCTCGAGGCCGACGGCGTCCAGCTCCACGCAGATCGCGTCGCGCAGGTCGGCCTGCTTGTCCGTGGGCGCAACCGGGAAGTAGCCGCCCTTGACCGGGGTCTTGTAGCCCTGGTTGCCGCCTTCTTCCCTCTTGCCGGAGTTCCAGTGCGCCTCGACCGAGTCCACCCTGTAGAAGGAGTGCTCCGGGCTGGACTGGTACCGGACGTCGTCGAAAATGAAGAATTCGGCTTCCGGGGCGAAGAACGCGGTGTCGGCGATGCCGGTGGAAGCAAGGTACGCCTCGGCCCGCTCGGACACGCCGCGGGGGTCGCGGTGGTACGGATCACCGGTACGCGGGTTCACGATGGAGAAGTTCAGCGCAAGCGTCTTCTCCACCCGGAACGGATCGATGAATGCGGTGGTGACATCCGGGATCAGCTGCATGTCGGATTCGGCGATGCCCTGGAAACCGCGGATCGAGGAGCCGTCGAAGAGCTGCCCGTTCACGAAGAAGTCGGCGTCGACGGTTTTCGCCGGCACATTGAAGTGCTGCTGGACGCCGGGCAGGTCGGTGAAACGGATATCGACGAACTTGACGTCTTCGTCGGCGATGTATTTGAGGACCTCGTCCGCATTCTTGAACATCGGGTCATGCTCCTTACGCATTCTGGGGGAACCTGCCTCCGCAGCACGGGGCCGGCAACAGTTACAACAGTAGAAGCAGGGAATTTCCCGTCGGTGTCGCAATTGTTTCGGGCAGGTTACTTAAATCGATGTGCACGGCAAGTTTACCGGCAGCTGTCTTGCCGCTGGGCCAGCAGGCGCCGCAGGCCCGAAATTCCGGGGGAAACGGCGTCATGGATGCCGGTAAACTTGAGGGGTGGTAAGTAGACGCGATCTTGGTTCCTGGCTTCAAGGCCCTCCGCAATCCAACATGCAGCAGTGGCCCGGCCAGCGGCTGGGGCTACCCCAATCCGGCAGCGGCTCGATAGCCCGCCCGGGCCGCCGGATCGTGGCGCTGCTGATTGACTGGCTGCTCTGTTACGCGATCGCCAACGCGTTCCTGGGCGGCGGCCAGTTGGCCATCCTGGGCGTGTTCGCCGTCGAGCAGTTGCTGCTGGTCGGCACCCTGGGTTACAGCATCGGCCACCGGCTGCTCGGCATCCAGGTGTGCAAACTCGACGGTTCCGCTCCCGGTTTGCTGGCCGCTGTAGTCCGCACCGTGCTCTTGTGCCTGGTGATTCCGGCGGCAATTTTCGACGCCGACCAGCGCGGCCTCCACGACCGCGCCATGGGCACCATCCTGATCCGCCGCTGAGGCGGCCGGCAACGCGCACAACTTACAGACTCCAGACATACGTGAGGGGCTGCCGGTTCGCTACCGGCAGCCCCTCACACGTATCCAGGATCAGCGTCCGCGCATCGCCTTGCGGTCCGGGCGGGCCTTGAACGGGTCCACACCCTTCGGGATCGGCAGCTTGCTGCTGCCCAAGGCCTGCAGCCGTTTGTCCACGGCGCTGACTTCCTGCTTGGTCAGTTCCTTCTTGAGCTTCTGCACGGTCTTGGCCACCTTGCTCAGCTCCACCTGGCCCTCGCCGCGGCCGGTCTCGATCACGTGGATCTTGACGTTGGGCAGGATCCGGCGCAGCCGGCGCCGCTCCGATTCGACCAACTGGCGCACGCGGTGCGAGGGGCCCTCGGTGACCAGCACAATGCCGGGCCGGCCCACGGCGCGGAACACCGCGTCCTGGGTCCGTGGATTCACGGCCACCGGCTGGTCCTGCAGGATCCAGCCGCGGCGCAGTACGCTCAGCGCCGCCCCTGAGGCACCGGGCTGGCCCTCAATCTGCGAGAACGCCGCCCGTTCGGCGCGGCGCGAGAGGATGAAGGTGGCAGCCAGCAGGCCCAGCGGGATGGAGATGATCAGCAGCGTGACCCAGTTGTTGATCAGCAGGCCGACGGCCAGGCCCACGGCGACGATGCCGAGGAAGGCCAGCAGCATGAACCAGACCACGTTAGGGTCATTGCGCCGGGTCATCTGGAAGACCTGGCCGATCTGCTTCAGCCGGCCGGGCTGCTTGTTGGCTTTGGACGGCTTCTCAGCCTTGGGCTTGCGTGAGAAGAGACCCCGTTTCGGGGCGTCGGAATCGGTGCGGTTGGCCATAATGTCCAATTCTATCGTGACGGACGGGTCGCTCGCGCCCGACCTCCGGACACGGCGACGGTCCGGCAGCCTGACGGCTCCGGACCGTCGTACGGCCGGTTCAGTTAACGGGAGGCGATCAGCGTGGCAGCTTCCTGGCGGGTGCTGCCGGATTCGCCGATATGGGCCAGCTCGGGCGGAAGTTCCAGGCCTTTCTTGCGCATGGCGGTGGCCCAGAGGCGGCTGGCCCGGTAGGACGAGCGCACTAAAGGTCCACTCATCACACCCAGGAAACCGATCTCCTCGGCCTCCTGGCTCAACTCGACGAATTCCTCGGGCTTGACCCAGCGCTCCACCGGGTGGTGCCGTTCGGTCGGGCGCAGGTACTGGGTGATGGTGACCAGGTCGCAGCCGGCGGCGTGCAGGTCGCGCAGCGCCTCGGAGATCTCTTCGCGGGTTTCGCCCATGCCCAGGATCAGGTTGGACTTGGTCACCATGCCGTGGTCGCGGCCCTGGGAGATGACGTCCAGCGAACGCTCGTAGCGGAAGGCCGGCCGTATGCGTTTAAAGATGCGCGGCACGGTTTCCACGTTGTGCGCGAATACCTCCGGCTTGGCTTCGCAGATCGCGGTGATGTGCTCCGGCTTGCCGGAGAAGTCCGGAATCAGGATTTCGACGCCGGTGCCCGGGTTGAGCTCGTGGATCTTCCGGATGGTCTCGGCATAGAGCCACACGCCCTCGTCGGCCAGGTCGTCGCGGGCCACGCCGGTGACGGTGGCATAGCGCAGGTTCATCTGCTGGACCGACTGGGCCACCTTGGTGGGCTCCAGGATGTCGACCGGAGACGGCTTGCCGGTGTGGATCTGGCAGAAGTCGCAGCGCCGGGTGCACTCCGATCCGCCGATCAAAAAGGTCGCTTCGCGGTCTTCCCAGCACTCAAAGATGTTGGGGCAGCCCGCCTCTTCGCAGACCGTGTGCAGCCCTTCCTTTTTGACCAGGTTCTTCATGGCCACATACTCGGGTCCCATGTTGACCTTGGCTTTGATCCAGTCCGGCTTGCGCTCCACGGGGGTCGCGGCATTGCGGGCCTCGACGCGCAGCAAACGGCGTCCTTCGGGGGCGAGGGTCACAGCAGGGCTCCTTCGGTCTGGCGGTGGCCAGGGTCGGTGTCGGTGGCAGCGGGTCCGGTGGTGCCGGCCTTGACCAAGGAAGTTTCATACGAGCGGAGTTCTGTCTCCACCCGGTCGGCGATGTCGGCCGGAGCAACGTCCAGCCCGGTTTCGGTCTGGATGGTGGTGGTGCCGGCATCGGTGATCCCGCAGGCAATGATTTGGCTGTAAGGGGCCAGATCGTTCCGGCAATTGAGTGCGAAGCCGTGCATGGTCACCCGGTGGTTGACCCGGATGCCGATGGCAGCGATCTTGCGGGCAGGGCCGCGTTCGTCGGCGTCGATCCACACACCGGACCGGCCTTCGATCCGGGTGCCGGCCAGACCATAATCGGCGAGCACATTGATCAGGACCTGCTCCAGGATATTGACGTAGTCGGCCACCTTGGTGGGATCGGGCAGGGCCACGATCGGATAGCCCACCAGCTGGCCGGGGCCGTGCCAGGTCAGCTTGCCGCCGCGGTCCACGCTGACCACCGGGGTGCCGTCCAGCGGCCGTTCGTGTTCTTCGGTCCGTTTTCCGGCCGTGTAGACCGGGCTGTGTTCAAGCAACAGCACCGTGCTGGGAGCGGAGCCCGCCACCACTTCGGCGTGCAGCCGGCGTTGCAGCGCCCAGCCTGCTTCATAATCGACGTAGTCAGGGGCGAATCCTACCCGCGAAAACTCAAGAGCCATTCCGCAAGCCTACGCTTCGGCGCCCGGCACTTCTATTTGTGTAACGGAGCTGATTGTGGATAACTCCTGCGCGCTGTGGCCAAACCGAGTAGAAGTAATGGATGGGAGACGACGAGCGGACAGATGGCGCGACCCCCGCCGGGCAGGAACCGCCGCGTCCGGTGGCACCGGGTTTCATCGTGCAGCGGTGGCTCGGCAGCGGCGCATCGGCCTCGGTGTGGCTGGTCCGGGAAGCGGCCACGGGTACCGAGTATGCCCTGAAAGTGTTGTCTGACCCGCCTTCCACTGCCAACCGCGACGACGCCGGTGCAGCGCCTTTGACGCGTCGGGCGGCACGGCAGGGGACGGGTGCCGAGGTCGGCAAACCGGCGCCTTGGGCCGTGGTGAGCAGGCAGCAGGGGGAGGCAGCGGTCGCGGCGGCGGACCGCGAAGCGGCCTTGTTGGCGGGCGGGCATCATGAGCATCTGCTGCAAACGCATGGTCAGCTGGCGACGGATCGGGGTCCGGGGCTGCTGCTGGAATTTGCTGCCGGCGGTTCGCTGGCAGCACTCGTCGCTGCCCGTGGCCCCCTGGCGGTGGGCGAAGCGGTCACCATACTGACTCCGGTGGCCAATGCTCTCGACTACCTGCACGGCATCGGCGTGGTCCACGGCGACGTGTCGCCCGGCAACGTGCTGTTCACGGCAGTCGGTAAACCCATGCTGGCCGATCTGGGGGTAGCGCGTGCGCTGGGCAGCATACGCCCGCGTGCGGCAGGCACGCCCGGGTTCAGGGCACCGGCCAGAGAGACGGCCGAGGGCGCGCTGGACCCGGAAGCGGACGTTTATGCACTGGCAGCCATCGGTTGGTTCGCGCTCACCGGCCGGGTGCCTGGAGCCACTGCGCACCGCCCGCCGATGGGCGTGTTGGTTCCTGACGTGCCGAACGACCTGGTCGCCCTCCTGGAGGAAGGACTGGCGGAGCGCGCGGCCGAGCGCCCGTCGGCGGCAGAGTTCGCCCGGCGGGTGATCAGGACCGCACGCCCCGAGGCGCTGGACCTGACGGCGTCGGCACATCCTTCGGTGGCCAGCCAACTGCTGACCCGGCGCGAGACAGCGGCAAGGCGGACAGGCCGCCTGGCGGGAACGCTGCCGGCACCGTTGGCAGGGGTCCGTCCCCGGACCAAGGACGGCGCACGGTCCGGGATGCAACGGTGGCCGCGGGACAGCGGCAGGGGCAGCCGGCGACAGCGGGCGCCCGCCGGAACCGTTGTTGCCCCTCAACGCGCCCGGTGGGGCAAGGCAGCAGTCGCGCTGGCGGCCGTGGCCGCGGCGGTGGGCCTGACCGTCGCAGCCGGGCACTCCTTCACCGCCGCTCCGCAGCGTGCCTATCAGGCGCTCCAGGTAACCGGCCGCGGGCAGTCCGCGCAACAGGCTGCCGCGGCGCAGCGTGACGGGCGGCCTGCGGCACCGCCGGAAGCACGGACCATGCCAACAGGCCTTGAACAAGCGCTGCAGGGCGAGGACGCAGCGGCCGCAGTACCAGCCCTGGCTTGGTTGCGTACCGAAGCCTTGCGAACCAGGGATGCCGCGCTGCTCAACCGGGTCAATGTTCCCGGAACCGCAGTAATGGAAACCGACCAGGACATCATCGCGGCGCTGACCGACTCCGGCGACTGGCTGGCGGATTTTGAAACCAGGGTGGAGGACCTAGACCCGGCGGCGGAAGTCGTGGGGGAACCGGAAGCGGCCACGGTGGCTGCGACGGTCATCACCCCGCCGTTCCGCCAATTAGCGGCCGACGGCAGCGTGGTGGAGGAGCATTCCACACCGAGCGCGCAGCGGATCCAGCTGGAACTGGTGCGGCAGGGCACGGGGTGGCTGATCCGGGCGGTCTATGAAACGCCGCCGCTCCGATGACCGAAGGGCTGCTGCCGGCCGTGACTAAGATCGAGGCATGACTTTATCCAGCTACTTCCGCTACCCGCACGTGCACGCCGATCTCGTCACGTTCGTCGCCGAGGACGATGTGTGGGTGGGACCCCTTGCCGGGGGCAGGGCGTGGCGGGTTTCGTCACTGCAATTGCCGGCCAGGAACCCCAGGTTTTCGCCGGACGGGCAGAGTCTGGTCTGGGGCGTGGTGCAGGCAAGCGCGCCCGAGGTGGTGACGGCCTCGGTCGATGGCGGCGGCTTCCGCCAACTGACCTACTGGGGCCATGCCTCCACAAGGGTCAAAGGTTTCACGCCCCAGGGGGAAGCCTTGGCGACCAGCTCGTTCCAGCGTGAGGAATCCCGGCATACCTGGGCCTACGCCGTGCCGCTGGACGGTTCCGGTGCCCGCGTGTTGCCCTTTGGCCCGGTCGACTCCGTCGCGTTCGGCCCGGAGCTTGGGGACGAGCGCCCCGTGGTGGTCGGCAGCGTGCTCTCGCGCGAACCGGCCTGGTGGAAGCGGTACCGTGGCGGCACGGCCGGGAAACTGTGGATTGACCGCGATGGAGGCGGCGAATTCGAGCGCCTCGCCGCTGAGCTGGACGGGAACCTGGCCGATCCGATGTGGATCGGAGACCGGATAGCGTTCCTCAGCGACCATGAAGGCCATGGCAACCTGTATTCGGTGCGGCCGGACGGTGCGGACCTGCGCCGGCACACCGATCATGCCGGCTTCTACGTCCGCCACGCTTCAACCGACGGCACCCGGGTGGTCTTCGAGTCCGCCGGCGAGCTGTGGCTGCTCGATTCCCTGGCGGCGGAACCGCGCCGGCTTCACATCACGTTGGGGTCGGCCTCGACCAGCCGCCGCGGCCGCCCGCTCAACGTGGCACAGCATCTGGCGTCGGCCGTGCCGAATCCGAAGGGAACGGCCTCGGTCATCGAGGCCCACGGAACAGTGCATTGGCTGACCCACCGGGACGGTCCTTCGCGCGTCGTGGAGTCGACGCCGGGCGTCAGGGCTCGGCTGGCGCGGCCGCTGGGGGACTCGCGGGTGGTCTATGTTGCCGACCACGGGGGCGAAGAGGCCCTCTACATCCGTCAGGTTTTCGAACAGCTTCCGCACCTCGAGGTGCCTGCCCCGACCGAAACCAGTGCGGCACCTGCTGAACCGGAGCAGGTCGGCTTGCCGCGCCCGGTCTCGGCCTCCGCCGTCGTCAATCCGACCCAATCCCAACCCATCGTGGAGGTGCGTTCCGTCGGAAAGCAGAGCGGCAGCGGAGCGGGCGTCCAGGAAGCGGAGGCGCGTTCGGCCGCAGCCCTGGCTCCGCAGCAGTTGCGCCGAGTGGAACTGCCCGGACCGGACCGGGTGAGCGCGCTCGCCGCCAGCCCGGACGGGACGTTGGCGGCGGTGGCCACCGAGTACGGACTGCTGCTGGTCCTGAACGCGGAGAGCGGGGATCTGCGCCGGCTCGCGGGCACCGACCACGGGGCAGTCAATGAGCTGGCCTTCTCACCCGATTCGCGCTGGATCCTGTGGGCCGAGCCTGTGACGGCGGAGGGTACCCGGACGCGTCTGCGGCTGGTCCGGGCGGACGGCACTGGCGGCATCATCGACGTGACCGACGGACGCTTCCGCGACCACGGGCCGGCGTTCACCCCGGACGGCAAGTTCGCCGCCTTCCTCTCGGAGCGAAGCTTCGACCCGGTCTATTCGACCCACAGTTTCGATTTGGGTTTCCCGGCATCAACCAAGCCGTTCCTGGTGGCCCTGGCCGCCGCCACTCCCTCGCCGTTCGGTCCCTCGGTGCACGGCACCTTGCCGGATGCGCCGCCGGCAGGGGAGAAGGAAGACGGCTCGCCGGACGGCGGCGAGACCAAGCCTGCAGCCGCGGAGATCGCCGTCGATGCGGAACGTCTGGCTGAGCGGATCATCCCGGTCCCGGTCCAGCAAGGCCGCTATACACGCCTCACCGCGGTGGACGGTGCCTTGCTGTGGCTGGCCACTGATCCCGCCGGCGTCACCGGAGAAGGACGTGCTTCGGCGGAGGATGCAGAGCAATCCCAGCGGCTGGAGCGGTTCGACCTGTCCCGCCGCGAGGTTTCCGTGCTGGTGCCGGCGCTGGATGCCTACGAAGTGTCGCATGACCGCAAACGGGTGGTGTACGTGCACAAGTCGAAGGTCAGGGCCGTGCCCGCCACCGGAAAGGTCGACGACGACTCGCCGGAGAGCGTGCAGGTGGACCTGAGCCGGATCCGGCTCACGCTGGAGCCGGTCAAGGTCTGGGGCCAGGCCTTCGACGAGGCCTGGCGGCTGCAGCGCGACTTCTACTGGGCCGAGGACATGGCGGGTCTGGACTGGCAGGGCGTCTACGACCGCTACCGGCCGCTGGTGGAACGCCTCGGCTCCCACGACGACCTGGTCGACCTGCTCTGGGAGCTGCACGGCGAACTGGGCACGTCGCATGCCTACGTCACACCCGCACCGGTCACCGAGCCCGGCGCCGGCAAGCAGGGACTGCTGGGGGCCGATCTGGTCCGGACCGACGCCGGCTGGGCCGTGCAGAAGATCCTGGCCGGGGAATCATCGGATCCGCTCGCTCTGTCTCCGCTGACCGCCCCGGGCGCGGCCGTCCAGCCGGGCGACGTGATCGCGGCCGTGGACGGTATCCCGGTGGACCCGCTCGCCGGGCCGGCGCCGCTGCTGGTGGGCGCCGCCGGCAAGACGGTTGAACTGACCATTATCAACGGAACCGGCAGCCCGGAAGCCGGCCTGCAGCGGCGGATTGCCGTGATCCCGATCCGTGACGAGGAGCGGCTCCGCTACCAAAACTGGGTCGCCGGCAACCGCCGCAACGTCCGTGATGCCTCGAACGGGCGCTTCGGCTACCTGCACATTCCGGACATGGTGGCACGCGGCTGGGCCCAACTGCACCGTGACTTGGACGTGGAGACAGCCAAGGACGCCCTCGTCATCGATGTCCGGCGCAACCGCGGCGGTCATACCTCGCAGTTGGTGGCCGAGCTGATCGGCCGCAAAGTCAACGCCTGGAGCCTCGCGCGCGGCGAGCAGCCGGGCACATATCCCGCACATGCCCCGCGGGGTCCCGTCGTCGTCCTCACTGATGAATATGCCGGCTCCGACGGCGACATCATCACGCAGGTGAGCAAGCTGCGCGGCATCGGCCCCGTGGTCGGGACAAGGACCTGGGGTGGCGTGGTCGGCATTGACGCGAAATTCGCGCTGGCCGACGGCACGGGCGTGACCCAGCCGCGGTACGCGTTCTGGTTCACGCAGGGCGTGGGCTGGGGCGTCGAGAACTACGGCGTGGAACCGGACATCGAGGTGCCGTTCCCGCCGCACGCGTACGGTGCGGGGGAGGACCCGCAGTTGGAGCACGGGGTGGGGATCCTGAAAGAGATGCTGGGCGAACTGCCGACCGACCAGCCACCGGCCCGCACCGGCTACCCCGTGCTGCGGCCCGGACCGCTGCCGCCGCGCCCGCAGGACGTGCGCTGACCTTCGCCGGGTCGCAGTTGGCCTCAACAGAAAAGCCCCGACGCACCAGGATGCGTCGGGGTTTTCTTGTCTTGTTCGGGCCTAGCTGGCCAGGGTGGCGTCAAGCGTGATGCTGGGCACCGAGGCCAGCGCCTTGGACACCGGGCAGCCTTCCTTGGCAGCCTGCGCACTGGACTGGAAGTCGTCCTCGCTGATGCCGGGCACGGTGGCACGGACGGTCAGGCGGATTTCGCTGATCTGCGCACCGTCAGAGGTATCGAAATCCACCTCGGCAGTCGTCTTGATGCTTTCGGCCGTGTGGCCGGCTTGCTTGAGAATGTTGCTGAACGCCATCGAGTAGCAGGAGGCGTGCGCCGCCGCAATCAGTTCCTCGGGGCTGGTCTTGCCTTCCGACTGTTCAGTGCGTGCCTTCCACGTGACGTCGTAGGTGCCGATTCCGGACGTTTCGAACGTCGTCTGGCCGCTGCCGCTGGCGAGATCGCCCTTCCAGTTGGTGCTTGCGGTACGTGTTGTAGCCATGTGTCCTCCTTGGTCGATGTGCTCGGATGCGTTCCGGCCGTGCCGGCCGGGTGCGGCCGATGCCGTCATCCTCATCCTAGGGGAGTTGCCGCGGCCTGTCCGGTGGCACCGGGTTAAGCCTCTGCGGCCGGCCCCAAGTCCGGGGCCGGCCGCAGAGACAAATGCTTCAGCGGGTTAGTTCCACAAGGTCGCGATGGCAACGTTGAGGAGCGCCAGACCACCGACGGAATGGGCCAAGCCGGCGGAAATCGGTTCGCCGGCCTTGTACTTGCGGCGGCCGATGAACGCGAGGACGAGGACTACAAGCGCGATGACCAGCTTGATGCCCAATTTGATGTAATTCGCGTCCAGGTCCATGGCCGGTATCAGGCCCATCATGATGACGCCCGTGATGACCTGCAGGGCCGCGCCGTCGAACTGGCGCGGGTGGACGGTGGGCTTTTTCATGTTGCCGATCCAGATGCCGACAATCATGGCTGCACCAACGATGTGCAGGAAGACAAGGATGTTGTAAAGGATCACCATAGGCCCAGCTTAGCGGCCGGCCGCGGGCTCCAATCCGCGGCATGCCGCGGTACGCCGAATTTCTCTACCTGTTGTAGAGCAACGCCGAAGGGAGACGAAAACAGCGGCGGGCTGCGTCCAAGAGTGAACGCAGCCCGCCGCCGATTCATGCGTCGTGCGGAACGGCCGGGTTAGAGGCCCAGGTCTGCCTCGAACTGCCCGGCTTCCAGACGTGCCCGCAGCGTCTGCAGGAAACGCCCGGCATCCGCGCCGTCGACCAAACGGTGGTCGTAGGTCAACGAGAGGTACATCATCGAGCGGATCGCGATCGAGTCGTCGCCGTTCTCATCCTGAACCACCATCGGCCGCTTGACGATGCTGCCGGTCCCGAGGATACCCACCTGCGGCTGGTTGATGATCGGGGTGTCGAACAGGGCCCCGACGCTGCCGATGTTGGTGATGGAGAACGTGCCGCCGGAGAGCTCGTCCGGGCCGATCTTGTTGCTCCGGGTGCGGGCCGCCAGGTCGGCGATCTTCCCCGCCAGACCGGCAAGGTTGAGGTTGCCTGCGTCATTGATGACCGGTACCAGCAGGCCCTTGTCGGTATCCACCGCAATCGCCAGGTGCTCGGCGTTGTGGTAGGTGATCTCCTGCTTTTCCTCGTCGTATTCTGCGTTCAGCTTCGGATGTTGCTTGAGTGCCTCCGCCACAGCCTTGGCGATGAAGGGCAGGAAGGTCAGCTTGACGCCGTTCTGTTCCTGGAACGACTTTTTGGCGCGTTCGCGGAGCTTGGCCACCTTGGTCATGTCGATCTCGTGGACCTGGGTGAGCTGCGTGGAAGCGTCGAGAGACTCGCGCATCCGGCGGGCAATGACCTGGCGGATCCGCGGAGCCTTCTCCACCGTTCCGCGCTTGGTTGAGGCTGCTGCCTGGGCGGGAGCTCCTGCGGTGGCTGCCGGGGCTGACGGAGCCGCCGTCTTCGCGGATTCGGCTGCTTCCAGTACGTCCTGCTTGCGGATGCGTCCGCCCACGCCGGTGCCCTTGACAGTGGACAGGTCCACCTTGTGCTGGTTGGCCAGTTTGCGGACCAGCGGAGTGACATAGCCGGAGTCGGAAGCTGCGGACGCATCGGCTGGGGCAGGCGCCGCCTTCGGTGCTTCTGCAGCAGGCGTCTCGGCCTTGGGCGCTTCGGCCTTCGGCGCTTCCGCGGCGGGCTGTTCGGCCTTGGCGGGCTCCTGGACCGGGGCCTCGCGGTCCTGGGCCGGCGCGGCGGCCACCGGCTCGGCTTCCTTCGGCTCCGCCTTGGCGGGACCGGCACCGGTGCCAATGATGGCCAGGACGGAACCGACCTCGGCGGTCTCGTCCTCGGCGACCTTGATTTCCTGGACCGTGCCGGCGACGGGGGACGGGATTTCGGTGTCGACCTTGTCGGTGGAGACCTCGAGCAGCGGCTCATCGACCTCGACCGTGTCGCCGACCTGCTTCAGCCAGCGGGTGACGGTGCCTTCGGTGACGCTTTCGCCCAGGGCCGGAAGGGTGACTTCGGTGCCTTCGCCGGACCCGGCGGCCGGAGCCTCCTCGGCCGGGGCTTCCTGCTGGGCCTCTTCCTGCTGCGGTGCTTCCTGTGCAGCGGCCTCCTGCTGCGGCTCTTCTGCCGGGGCTTCCTCGGCGGGAGCCTCTGCGGCAGCCTGGCCGGAATCGGAACCGTCGCCAATGCGCACCAGCGGGGCTCCGACGTCGGCGGTCTCGTCCTCAGCCACCAGAATCTCTTCAACCACACCGGCCACGGGAGAGGGGATTTCCGTGTCGACCTTGTCGGTGGAAACCTCGAGCAGCGGTTCGTCGACTTCCACCCGGTCGCCGACTTGCTTCAGCCAGCGGGTCACAGTGCCTTCGGTGACGCTTTCACCGAGGGCGGGCAAGTTCACGGTTTCAGACATGTCGTCCCCGTTCTCCTTTGAGTCTATTTTCCGGCCTGGCCGGTACATCGAGTCTTACTTTTGAGCCTAGTGCACCCGCCCGGTGAGGGCGGGTGCACTAGGGGGAAGCTTGTTATCCGTGCAGCGGACGGCCGGCCAGGGCCATGGCGGCTTCGCCGAGCGCCTCGTTCTGGGTCGGGTGCGCGTGGAGGAGTGCTGCAACATCCTCCGGGTAGGCTTCCCAGCTGACGATCAGCTGCGCTTCGCCGATCTGCTCGCCGATGCGGCCGCCGATCATGTGCATGCCCACGATGGGGCCGTCCTTCTCGCGGACCATCTTGATGATGCCGCTGGTGCCCAGGATGGAGCTCTTGCCGTTGCCGGCCAGGTTGTACTCGACCGTCTCCACGTTGTCCTTGCCATACTTCTCTTCGGCCTGCGGCTGGTTCAGGCCGACGGAGGCGATCTCCGGATCGCAGTAGGTGACCTTCGGGACGTTGATGTCCTCGATCACGGCCGGCTTGTTGCCGGCGATTTCCTCCGCCACGAAGATGCCCTGCTGGAATCCGCGGTGGGCCAACTGGACGCCCGGCACGATGTCGCCGACGGCGTAGATGTTGCCGACGCCGGTGTGCAGGCGCTCGTTGGTGATCACGAAGCCGCGGTCAACGGTGACGCCGGCTTCCTCGAAGCCCAGTCCGGCAGTGCTCGGCCCGCGGCCTACTGCAACCAGCAGCAGGTCGGCCTCGAACGTCTTGCCGTCCGCCAGGGTGACCACGACGCCGTCGTCATTCTGCTCCACCTTGTCGAAGAACACCCCGGTGTTGAACTTGATGCCGCGCTTCTTGAACGCACGCTCCAGCTGCTTGATGATGGCCGGGTCCTCGTTCGGGACCAGCGAGGGCAGGCCCTCGACGATGGTGACGTCCACACCGAACGACTTCCAGACGGAGGCGAACTCGACGCCGATCACGCCGCCGCCGAGGATCACCGCGCTCTTGGGCAGGGTGTCCATCTGCAGGGCGTGGTCGGAAGTGATGACCTTGCCGCCGATTTCGAGGCCGGGGAGCGTCTTCGAGTAGGAGCCGGTGGCCAGGACGATGTTCTTGCCCTTGTAGGCGGTGCCGTCGACCTCAACGGTGTCCGTGCCGACGAGCTTGCCTTCACCCTCGATGACGGTGATGCCCTTCGACTTGATCAGGCCGGTGAGGCCCTTGAACTTGCCCGCAATGATGCCGTCCTTGTAAGCGTTGACGGCGGCCATGTCGATCGAGTCCATGCTCAGGTTCACGCCGTACTTCGAGGCGTCCTTGGCGTGGTCGGCCAGCTCGGCCGAATGCAGCAGAGCCTTGGTGGGGATGCAGCCGTTGTGCAGGCAGGTGCCGCCGAGCTTGGCCTTCTCCACCAGGCCGACGCTGAATCCCAGCTGTACGGCGCGCAGGGCCGCGGCATAACCGCCGCTGCCGGCGCCGAGGACCAGGATGTCGAATTCTTGCGCTGTTGCCGAATCGGCCACGTGAACGCTCCCTCGCGTGTTCGCAACGTGTGGTGACACGTCAATGAGTTGATTGGGGTTGAGATCGAAGTTGGTTTGGGTTTCACCTTAGCGGTCCCGCATACCATCATCTACTCGGTGACAGCACCAAGTGGGCGGATTGTGGGCGGACTCACGCCGGAAGGTGGGCAGGCATACGTGCCTTAGGCGCTGCGGGCAACCACATCCTCGGCGTAGGCCACCAGGGTGCGGACTGCGACGCCGGTGCCCTCCTTCGGGGTGTAGCCATGCGGCGACCCTTCGTTGAAGGCCGGGCCGGCGATATCCAAGTGCGCCCAGGGGATGCGCACGCCGGCGGTTTCGCCCACGAACTCACGCAGGAAGATCGCGGCGGTCAGCATGCCGCCGTACTTGTCGCCCATATTGGACAGGTCTGCCACCTGGGAATCCAGGCCGGAGCGCAGTTCCTCCGGCAGCGGCATTGGCCAGAACAGTTCCCCCGCCCGATCCGCGGCAGCCTTCACGGCATCGCGCACCGGTTCTTCGCCCATGACGGCGCCCACCCGGCTTCCCAGCGCAACCATCTGCGCGCCGGTCAAGGTGGCGACGTCCAGCAACACATCCGGATGTTCCTCGCTGGCCGCGGCCAGCCCGTCCGCCATCACCAACCGGCCTTCGGCGTCGGTGTTGAGCACTTCCACCGTCTTGCCGCCATACATGGTTAATACGTCGGAGGGGCGGGACGCGGTGCCGGAGGGCATGTTTTCCGCCAGGCAGAGCCACGCGGTGGCCTTCACCGGCAAGCCCAACTCGGCGATGGCTAAAACAGCGTTCAGAACGACGGCGGCACCCGCCATGTCGCACTTCATGGTCATCATGCCGGCGGCCGGCTTGAGCGACAGGCCGCCGGAGTCGAAGGTGATGCCCTTGCCGACGAAGGCGAGTTTCGCCTTGGCCCGGACCGGGGCATATTCCACCTTGACCAACCGCGGCGGCCGGGTCGATCCCTTGCCGACGCCGGTCAGGCCGCCGTAGCCGTCCTTCTCCAGCTTGTCCTCGTCCAAAACGGTGACTTTGACCGGCAGGCCCTTGGCCATCTGTGCTGCTGCCTCGGCGAACGACGCAGGATAGAGGTGGCTCGGCGGCTGATTGACCAGGGAGCGCGTCGCATTGACCGCGCGGCCCAGCACGGAGGCCCGTTTAAGGGCCTTGGCCAGTTGTTTGTCGCCGGCAACGGGCGTGAGCACCGTGGCCTCGGCGACCGGGCTGCGGCCACCGTTTTCGCGGCTGCGGTGTTCAGTGAAGGCATAGGCGCCGAGCGCCGCGCCTTCGGCCACAGCCGCGGCTTCGGCCACTGTTGCCGCCGGCAAGCCCAAGGCCACGGACTGGACCCCGGCCAATTGGCGCACCGCCGAGCCGGCGGCACGGCGCAGGGTCTCGATGGTCACAGCGTTGCCGGGCAGCAGCTTCCCGACGCCGGCCAACACCAGCACGTCGGTGCCGGATTCCGGCAGGCCCGGCAGCCGGTGGACTTCGTCGGCCGCGCCGGTGACGCCGAGCAGCGGCAGGGCATCCGCGAGGGCCTGGGCGGACTTGGCTGACAACGGATTCTCCAGCAGGATCGGGCCGTCGCTGCCCTGCCCGACCGCGATGACGAGGGCATCGGACTTAGCTTTTTTGACATCCTTGGCAATGGCGCTGAGCTTCAGCTCGGTCGTGGGGATCACGCAGATCTGTCCTAACTTCTCCTTCAGCCGGCCAGCGCGGAACGGGTGTGGCCGTCGCTCACCGGTTGCATACCGTTGTGTTTACAGTGGTTCCAGCAGAAAAAACCCGAACAGGCATTCGCCGGAACCAGGGCCTGCACCTGTCGATCGTAGTCTCTCCCGCCCGGATGCGCTGTTTCGCACGCCCTGCCGCGGGTCCGCAGCCGCGGAATTTTTCCGCGTGTCCGGGCGCTGACATGACAGAGGGCCACGCACGGCAGGGAAGATGATGCCGGAGGAGGAGGGAACATTGTTGGATCCACGGTCGCTGATGTCGACCAACGCTGAGTTGTTCGATTCACCCGCGCTGCGCGGGCTTGACCTCATCATGGGGTTCACCGGAGCAGCCGAAGCAGGTCACGTGGTGGAGCAGATCGGCGACGAATTGCTCGATGAGCTCGATGCCCAGCTGGTTGCTGCCTTCGACGCCGACCAGCTGGTGGACTACCGCAGCAGGCGGCCCAAAATCAGGTTCGCGGGGGATCACTTCACTGACTACGAAGCACCCGCCATCGAGCTCTACCGGCTGGTCGATGGGCTCGGCACGCCGTTCCTGCTGTTGACCGGTCCGGAACCCGACTACCAGTGGGACCGTTTCTCCGGTGCGGTCGTCTGGTTGGCGAACCGGCTCCAGACGCGTTTGGTCGCATGGGTCCAGTCGTTGCCGATGCCGGTGCCGCACACCCGGCCGATTGGCGTCACGGTCCACGGCTCGCGGCAGGATCTCATCAACGGCATGACCACGTGGAAGCCGCAGGCGGAATTGCAGGCGGGCATCGGCCCGCTGCTGGAAGTGCGACTGGCCGAGGCCGGTCGGGACGTCGTCGGCTATTCCATCCATGTGCCGCACTACCTGGCCGACGCCCAGTACCCGCCTGCCGCCGTCGCCGCCTTGGAGTACATTGGCGCCGCTACCTCGCTGATGCTCCCGACCGACCGCCTGCGCGAGAACGGGCGCGACATCGAGGGGCAGATTGACCGGCAGGTACAGGACTCCGCCGAGGTCCAGCGCGTCGTCGGCCACCTCGAAGAGCGCTACGACGAATACGCCGGGCACGAAGAGCGACGGTCCCTGCTGGTCAAGGACAACGAAGAGCTTCCAGACGCCGACGAACTCGGCGCCGCGGTAGAAGCGTTCCTCGCCACGCAACCCGCGGTCGACAGCGACGGAGGCAAGGGGCCTACCGCCAAGCCCGGACCCTCCGATTAGTCCTGCGCCGCGGGCAGCGGGCAATATTGGAGGCATGGATTCGCGGCGTGCATGGTGGGTGTGGGGCAGCGGAATCTTCGCCTATCTGGTCGCGATCACCCAGCGCACCTCTTTCGGTGTAGCCGGCCTGCAGGCCACTGAGCGCTTCGACGCCACTGCCGCCGCTCTGTCGACCTTCACCGTGGTCCAACTGGTGGTGTACGCGGGACTGCAGATCCCCGTTGGCCTCATGGTGGACAAATACGGTCCGCGGGTGATGGTGGCCGGGGGCGCCCTGCTGATGCTCGGCGGGCAAACCGCACTGGCCTTTGCATCGTCCGTTCCGGAAGGGCTGGTGGGCCGCATCCTGGTGGGGGCCGGCGATGCCATGACCTTTGTGTCCGTGCTGAGGCTGTTGCCCAGCTGGTTTAGCGCAAAGCGCATTCCGCTGCTGACCCAGCTGACGGGCCAGCTGGGCCAGATCGGCCAACTGCTCAGCGTCATCCCCTTCGTGGCGGTCTTGAATCTTGCGGGTTGGGCGTCGGCGTTCCTCTCCGTTGCCGCGCTGTCCGCAATTGCCTTCGTGCTGGCGCTCGCCGTGGTCCGCAACGAGCCGGGTCAACAGAAGAAGCCGTTGCCGCCGACGCTGCGCCAGACCGGGGCATCGCTGGCCGATGCCTGGCGGGAACCGGGCACCAGACTGGGGCTGTGGACTCATTTCACGGTCCAGTTCCCCGCCAACGTGTTCATGCTGATGTGGGGCTACCCGTTCCTCATCTCCGCCCAAGGCCTTACGCCGGCCGCAGCATCAGTGCTGATGACGGCAGCGGTGCTGACATCCTTCGTTGCAGGTCCGTTGCTGGGCGGCTGGGTGGGCCGGCATCCATTGAGACGATCCACGATGGTCCTGTTGATCATTGGAACAATGTCGGCAGCCTGGCTGTGTGTGCTGCTCTATCCCGGCCCTGCGCCGTTCTGGCTGCTTCTGCTGCTCGTGATGGCGGTATCGATCGGAGGCCCGGGGTCCATGATCGGCTTCGATTTTGCGCGGACGTTCAATCCGCTCAGCCGGGCCGGTACGGCAACCGGCATCGTGAACGTCGGGGGTTTCATCTCCGCGTTGCTGGTGATGTTCGGCATGGGCGTTGTGCTGGACGCGTTGCTGGCCAGCGGCTTTTCGCAGGGCGAGTTGTATGCGCTGGACTCGTTCAAGCTGGCCTTCAGCCTCCAATTCGTCTTCCTGATCGGCGGCACGCTGGCGATTTTGACCGTGCGCAAGCGGGTGCGCACGCGGATGTCCCACGGCGGTATCACTGTGCCGCCGCTGCGCGATGCGCTGGCAAGGGAGCGGCGCAGGCGGCGCGAGCGGATTCAGGAACGCCGGGAGAGCGGCGGCAGCCGGCGCGGCTGACAACCTTCCCTCCACACGGCCTTCTGCGGCGTGCTTGTCCACAGGAGCGATCCGTTGCCTAGCCGCCGCGGCCGCTGGGGCGGCAAGCTCCTGCCATGGAGAAGAAGAAGTTCACGGCCCGCCAGCCCGTCGACGTCCTGGGCTTCGTGCCGCACACACTCGGCTTCTTGCCTTCCGACAGCGTGGTGCTGTTGTCCCTCTCCGGCGGCCGCCTCGGTGCGACCCTGCGCCTGGACCTTCCCGGAAGCGGGGACACGTGCCATCTGGAGTTGTTCGCCGATACCGCAGCCGACTACCTGCGCTCCGACGAGGGCGCCGACTCCTCGCTGCTCATCCTCTACACCGACCACGCGTGGCGCACACCGGACCGGCAGCCACATGCCGAACTTGTTGCCGCCCTCGGCCGTTCCTTAGGTGCTGTTGGGCTGCCGGTCCGCAGCGGTTGGACGGTCGGCACCGAGCATTGGCGGGAGCTCTACTGCAGCGACACCTCCTGCTGCCCGCTGCCCGGGCGTCCGGTGTCGCAGATCCGGGACAGCGCTTTGAACGCGGAACTTGTCTACAGCGGCAGTATGTATGCCGCGTCGGCGGCGGCCGCCGCGGCCGGTCCTGCACCGGCGCCAACTTCCCGCGGAGAACACGCAGCAGTCGGGTTCGTTCAAGATGACGGAGAAACGGCATCAGGTGCCTCATCATCCCCGGAATCCCTTCCGCCGGTCATCCAGCGGGAGGCAGAGCAACTGGCCGATGGCCTTGCCGGAAGCTGGACGCATCCGTCTTTCTTCTTCTATACACTCCGCCGGTGGGAGCATTGCTTGGCTGCCAACCAGGCGAAAACATTGACCGCCCCTGCGCAAGCCTTCCTGCTCGCAAGCCTGACTGAAAACGCGGTTCGGGACGCCATCGCCATCTTCGCGTGCAACGGACTGGAGACCGCTTACCTCTGGGCGGGTGCGGCAGGCCTGCTCCGCGAGCCGGATCCCCGAGCGGATGCGGCGGCGGACTGTGAGCCGCTGCCGAAGACCGACGATCCTGGGGCAGCCCGGAACTGGTCGAAAATCCTGGTCGGTGATTCGCCCCAGGCTCCGGACTGGGAGCGTGTGGATGCCACCGCGCACCTGCTGGCACAACTGCACACGGTGGGTGCCGGCCGCTCTCGCGCCGCTGCCGGTACGCTGCACGCCTGGATTGAATGGGCGCGGGGCCGCGGCTCGCATGCCTATCAGCGCGCCGAGGCGTGCCTGGGCGAACAGCCCGGATACCGGCTCGCCGAGCTGGTCCGGGAACTCGCGGGCAGCGGAATGCTGCCGATGTGGGCACGCCGGCGCGAGACGGCTTGGCCCGGCCACAGGCATTTGACCGCTTAGCCGGCACGCCAGCGGCGTCAAATCCGGTTCTTCCGGCAGCCTGAATCGTGAGACAATGGGAACCGAGACCCGGTTGGGTTCGTGTTTCAAACAGCGGTACTTCCTTCGGGGAATACCGCAGCCGCGGAGCAGGTTATGCCATGCAGACCCTGCGCCCGTGACATGGTTTGAAATCAAACACGGACTTGACAGGGTCATAGTGGTGTTGCCCGCAGGTAGCGTCACAGACCGCCGTACGAAAGGTTCTCTGTGTCACCGGACAAGAAGACTGTTGCAGCTCCCGACGAGGAGACTGCTGCCTCCGCTCCGAAGAAGTCCGCGACTGCCAAGCGCACCGGCGCCCAGTCAGCGGCAGCGGCAGAAGCCGCTCCCAAGCGGCGCGGCCGAAAGCCGGGTGCTGCCGCCAAGAAGGATGCGAACACTGCCGAGCCGGCCACGGAAGAAGTCGACGAAGATCCGGACGTCGAGCCGGAACCCGCGGACGAGGATGTCGAAGCGACCGAGGAAGCCGGCGGCAAGAAGGGCAAGGAAGGCGAAACCGGTTCCGGCTTCGTTTACTCCGACGCTGACGACGACGACGCCCCGGCCCAGCAAGTAGTCTCCGCCGGTGCCACCGCGGACCCCGTCAAGGACTACCTGAAGCAGATCGGCAAGGTCGCCCTGCTCAATGCAGAGCAGGAAGTGGACCTCGCGCTGCGGATCGAGGCCGGTCTCTTCGCCGAAGAGAAGCTGGCCAAGGACGACGGCACCATGGAAACGCGTTTGCGCCGCGACCTGGAGCAGATTGTCCACGACGGCAAGCGAGCCAAGAACCACCTGCTCGAAGCCAACCTCCGCTTGGTGGTTTCGCTGGCCAAGCGCTACACCGGCCGCGGCATGCTGTTCCTGGATCTGATCCAGGAAGGCAACCTGGGTCTCATTCGCGCGGTCGAGAAGTTCGACTACACCAAGGGCTTCAAGTTCTCCACCTATGCAACGTGGTGGATCCGGCAGGCCATCACCCGCGCGATGGCCGACCAGGCCCGCACCATCCGCATCCCGGTGCACATGGTGGAAGTCATCAACAAGTTGGCCCGCGTGCAGCGCCAAATGCTCCAGGACTTGGGCCGCGAGCCTACGCCCGAAGAGCTGGCAAAGGAACTGGACATGACCCCCGAAAAGGTCGTCGAGGTCCAGAAGTACGGCCGCGAGCCGATCTCGCTGCACACGCCGCTGGGTGAGGACGGCGACTCGGAGTTCGGCGACCTGATCGAAGACTCCGAAGCTGTGGTTCCCGCCGACGCGGTCAGCTTCACCTTGCTCCAGGAGCAGCTCCACTCCGTGCTGGATACGCTGTCCGAGCGCGAAGCCGGCGTGGTGGCCATGCGCTTCGGCCTCACCGACGGTCAGCCGAAGACTTTAGACGAAATCGGCAAGGTCTACGGCGTCACGCGTGAGCGCATCCGCCAGATCGAATCGAAGACCATGTCCAAGCTGCGGCACCCGTCGCGGTCGCAGGTCCTCCGCGACTACCTGGACTGATCCCAACGTCAGCAGCAGGGCCGGCTTCCCGAAAGGGGGACCGGCCCTGCTGCCGTTAACCCATCTGCGATGTAGCAGCAGCACAAGCCGCGAGGCGGTCGCGGGCAGCGGCCTCGACCGCCGGACACAGCGACCGGACACAGCGAAGGGCGCCGTTCCCCCGGCGGGGAAACGGCGCCCTTCAAACGTGGCTACCTGCCATGCCGCGCGGTGAGGCTGCGCTGGCAGCTCTTCCGGCAGGGCTTATTCGGCGCTGGCGCCGGCCTTTTCGGTCAGCCGGCCGGTCTCGTCCTGCCACTCCGAGGCTTTCGAGCGAAGCTGCGGCTCGTGCTGCCGGGCATGGTGCCCGCAGAAGAGGAGCTCGCCGCCGGAGGAGGCCAGGACCACCCGTACATAGGCTTGGGCACCACACCGGTCGCAACGGTCCATTGCGGTCAGTTCACGGGGGGCTACTGCTGTTGTCATGATGACCTCCTTACGAGTGCGTCTATCCATACAACCATCCGGGCCTCGCAAAACTTCGCACCTTTAGGTCACTTTCGCTCACCGCGTATCACATGTGGGTAACAGCAGGGAGCTGCGTCACATGCGGCCGCACGGTTCGGCGCGGTGCACAAGCGCGTCCGCAAAGGGGATTAGCCTAGTAACGGTCCGTTATTCACGGCGGGCCGCGGCCAGGAACCGCAGTTCTGTCTTGCCAAGGAGCACCTGTACACGTGGCGCCAACGAAGTCTGAGTACACAGCACGCCATCTTTCCGTCCTGGAAGGGCTGGAAGCCGTCCGCAAACGGCCGGGCATGTACATCGGTTCAACCGACTCCCGCGGTTTGATGCACTGCCTGTGGGAAATCATCGACAACTCGGTGGACGAGGCCCTGGCAGGCTACGGGCAGAGCATCAAGATCACCCTGCACCCGGATGGGTCGGTGGAAATCCACGACGACGGCCGTGGCATCCCGGTCGACGTCGAGCCGAAGACCGGTTTGAGCGGCGTTGAAGTGGTGTTCACCAAGCTGCACGCCGGCGGCAAGTTCGGCGGCGGCTCCTACACCGCCTCCGGCGGCCTGCACGGCGTGGGCGCCAGCGTGGTCAACGCGCTGTCCTCCCGGCTGGACGTCCAGGTGGACCGCGGCGGCAAGACCTACGGCATGTCCTTCCGGCGGGGTGAGCCCGGCAGATTCATTGACCCGGCCAAGGGACCGAGCCCGGAGTCCGCGTTCGAGCCGTTTGTCACCGGCTCCAAGCTGGAGGTGGTGGGTACCGCCAAGCGCGGCGTGACCGGCACGCGCATCCGCTACTGGGGAGACCGGCAGATCTTCACCCCGGACGCCAAGTTTTCCTATGAAGAACTGCAGAACAGGGCCCGACAGACCTCCTTCCTGGTTCCCGGCCTGAAGATCACGCTGCGCGACGAGCGCAGGTTGCCCGGCACCCCTGGCGAAGACGGTCCGTTCGAAGAGGTGTTCCACCACGACGGCGGCATCGCCGAGTTCGTCGACTACCTAACCAACGATAGCGCCGTCACCGACGTCTGGCGCTTCCACGGTTCGGGCAAGTTCAAGGAAACTGTTCCGGTGCTGGACGAAAACGGCCACAGCAAAATTACCGAGGTCGACCGCGACTGCGAGGTAGACGTGGCCCTGCGCTGGGGCATCGGCTACGACACCACGGTGCGTTCGTTCGTGAACATCATCGCCACGCCCAAGGGCGGCACACACCAGAGCGGTTTCGAACAGGCGCTGCTGAAGACCTTCCGCAAGGTGATTGAAGCCAACGCCCGCAAGCTCAAGGCGGGCAACGACAAGATCGAGAAGGACGACGTCTTCGCGGGCCTGACCGCCGTGCTCACCGTCCGCCTGGCCGAGCCGCAGTTCGAAGGCCAGACCAAGGAGATCCTCGGCACCTCAGCGGTACGGGCCATCGTGTCGCGCGTGGTGGAGAAGGAGCTGGCAGCGAAGCTGGGCTCATCGAACCGCGGGGACAAGGCGCAGGCCGCGCTGCTGCTGGAGAAGGTCGTCAGTGAGATGAAATCCCGCATCTCGGCCCGCGTCCACAAGGAGACGCAGCGGCGGAAGAATGCGCTGGAGACCTCCACCATGCCGGCAAAGCTGATCGACTGCCGCACCAACGAGGTCGATCGGTCCGAGCTGTTCATCGTCGAGGGCGACAGTGCCCTGGGCACCGCCCGGCTGGCTCGTTCTTCCGACCATCAGGCGCTGCTGCCGATCCGCGGCAAGATCCTGAACGTGCAGAAGGCCTCGGTGGGCGACATGCTGTCCAACGCCGAATGTGCCGCGATCATTCAGGTGGTGGGGGCCGGGTCAGGCCGCAGTTTCCAATTGGACGCCGCCCGCTACGGCAAGGTCGTCCTGATGACCGACGCCGACGTCGACGGCGCGCACATCCGCACGCTGCTGTTGACACTGTTCTTCCGCTACATGCGGCCTTTGGTGGACGCCGGCCGGGTCTACGCCGCGGTGCCACCGCTGCACCGGGTGGAGATCATCAACGCCGGTTCCAAGCCCAACGAAGTGGTATACACCTATTCGGAGAATGAGCTGCACAAGCTGCTTGCCACCCTCGAACAGGACGGCAGGAAGTACAAGGAGCCGATCCAGCGCTACAAGGGGCTGGGCGAGATGGACGCCGACCAATTGGCCGAAACCACCATGGAACCGAGGCACCGCACGTTGCGCCGGGTGCGGATCGAGGACGCTGAAGCGGCCGAACGGGCCTTCGACCTGTTGATGGGATCGGATGTGGCGCCGCGCAAGGAGTTCATCGTGGCCGGAGCCTCGATGCTGGACCGTGAACGGATCGACGCCTAAGACGCCAGACCCGGCGCTACCAGCAGCACGGTCGGCACCGCCAGCAACAGTGCCGACCCCAGCAGCACCGCCGATTGCGCGGCGCGGCCGAGAGCCGGAACGGGGGAGAGCAGCCGCCGCAGCCGGTGCGCCGTGACAAAGGTTTCCGTTTCTGCCGCGCCGAGCAATGCCTTGGCAGGGTCGCCGACGCCGGGGGCAACAACCGCTGCCCCCGCCTCCGGCCGCTCGCCCGCGGCGACGACGGCGATCGCCCGGACGAGCGTCTCACGGTCCGAGGTCTTCAACGCGTGGTCGTCCGCGAGCATCTCGGTGAGTTCGTTCACGGCCGTCCTGGCCAGCTTCGACGTGGGGAGCCACGGCAGGGCTGACCGCCAGGCGGCGAAGGCCCACAAAAGCAGGTCGTGGCGTTGGTCCAGATGTGCCTTTTCGTGCGTCATCACGGCCTGCAGTTCGTCGGGGGAGAGCAACTCAAGCAGTCCGTTCGAGAGCACCGTGACTGAACCGCCGCCGCCTGGCAGGCAGTAGGCGACCGGTGCCGGATGGTTGATCACCAGGGTCCGCGGGGAGTCTTCGGACGGGGAACTGAGCAAGTTGAGCAGGTCGCGGTGCCGGCCGCGCTGTTTGCGGATTTTGTAGTAGGTCAGCAGCAGAGTGAAGACTAAATGGACCGTCAGCAGCAGGGCCGCGCTCAGGGCGAAGACGTGAATCAGGTCCAGTCCGGCATCAGGGCTGTTGTCCAGCAGCAGGCCGGTCAGGCCACGAAGGCCCTGCAATAGGTTTTCCCCCAGCGGTTCCAACCCCCACGTCAGCATGGCGCCGATCATGGACAACCCGCCGGCCAAGGCGATGGCCTGCCACAGCACCAGCGCCGTCTCCGGGCTGCGGGCAGTCCAGCGCGCCCGCGAGAGCAGGATGGGAGCCGGCCAAGCCAAAATGACCGCCAGAGCGGCCAGCAGGTAGGAGGCCAGAAACATTCGGTGTTAGTTGGAGGAGAGGATTTTGCGCAGCGCTTCGGCCTCTTGCTCAGTGACAGTGCCGATGAAGCGCGCCAGAACGGCCTCGCGGTCCGGCGCCGAGCCCAGGACCTCATGCATCAGCTCTACGGTGTGCTCCTCGCGGCTGGTGACGGCCCGGTAGCGGTGCGGGCGGATGTCCCGGCCGCGCTGGACCAGTCCCTTTTTCTCCAACCGGGACAGCACTGTCAGAACCGTCGTGACGGCCAGTTCCTTGCCGTCCGCTCCGTCGGCGGTGGTTTGTGCCAGCAGGTCGCGCAGTTCGTTGGCCGTCAACCCGGTTGCTTCAGGATCGGCGGCGTTCTGGGACCACAGCACGTCCATGACTGCCCGTTCCAGATCTCCGAGAGTAGCCATATGGTTCCTTTTCGTCTCTTAACGTCGAATCAACGGTTGCGATGCTTTCCCGCGACCGTGCTCTTGGTCTCTAATTTACCGTCTTTCCGGCAAATGTTCTACAGTACGTAGAAGATTTAGTTCTACGTGTTGTAGAAAACGGTTTCCGGTTCCTCCGGGAACCACGTCAGTCCGGGAGGCAACGGGTTGGAAGCACTCGAAATCGCGCGGTGGCAGTTCGGCATCACCACCGTCTACCACTTCCTGATGGTGCCGTTGACCATTGGCCTGGGGCTGCTGGTCGCGATCATGCACACGGCTTGGTACCGCACCGGCAAGGACCAGTACCTGCGGATGACCAAGTTCTGGGGCAAGTTGTTCCTGATCAACTTCATCATGGGCGTGGCCACCGGCCTGGTCCAGGAGTTCCAGTTCGGCATGGCCTGGAGCGAGTACAGCCGCTTCGTCGGCGACGTCTTCGGCGCCCCGCTGGCGATGGAAGCCCTGCTGGCGTTCTTCGTGGAATCCATCTTCCTGGGTTTGTGGATTTTCGGCTGGGGCCGGTTGCCCAAGGCCATCCACCTGCTCAGCATCTGGTGTGCCTCGCTGGCCACCGTCGCCTCGGCCTACTTCATTCTGGCCGCAAACTCTTGGATGCAGCACCCGGTCGGCGTCGAAATGATCGACGGCCGCCCCGTCATGGTGGACGTCTGGGCCGTGCTGACGAACAACACCCTGCTGGTGGCCTTCCCGCACACGATCTTCGGCGCGCTCTCGGTGGCCGGCGGCTTCCTGCTGGGTATCAGCTGGTACCACCTGTGGAAGCGCCGCCGCGACGGCATAGACACCGTCGGTGCGGACGGCACGGTGGTCGTCGGTTCGGACCCCTCCCGCGGCCGGGACGCGGCCGACCACAAGGTCTGGCTCCGCTCGCTGCGGATCGGCGCCGTCGTAGCGGTTGTCTCCTTTGCCGGCGTCTCCCTCACCGGTGACCTGCAGGCCAAACTGATGTTCCAGCAACAGCCCATGAAGATGGCCGCGGCCGAGGCCGCCTGCCACGACGGCACCGGCTTCTCCATCCTGTCCGTCGGCAACCTCGGGTCCAAGGACTGCGACGACATGGTCGCCGTGGTGGAACTGCCCGGACTGCTCTCCTTCATGGCCAACGGCGACTTCGACACCGACATCCGGGGCATCAACACCCTGCTGCCCGAGTACCAGGAGCGCTTCGGAACGCACCTGCCCGACAACCCGATCTACGGCGAGCGCGCGGGCAGCGAAATCGACTACGTGCCGGTCATGGAAGTCACCTACTGGGGCTTCCGGATGATGATCACCTTCGGCATGCTGGCAGCGGCCGCCGCCGTCGTCGCCCTGTGGGTGGTGCGCAAGGGCACCGTGCCCGAATCGAAGTGGCTGATGCGGCTGGCCGTGTTCGGCATCCTGGCACCGTTCGGCGCGAACTCGGCCGGCTGGATCTTCACCGAAATGGGCCGCCAGCCGTTCGTCGTCGCGCCCAACCCGGACCCCGACGGCATCGACAACGTCTTCATGTTCACCGCCGCCGCGGTCTCGCCGGGCGTCTCGCTCGGGGAGCTGATCTTCTCGCTGAGCGCCTTCACGCTGGTTTACGGCACGTTGCTGGTGGTCGAAGTGAAGCTGCTCGCGACCTACTGCCGCGGCGGTGTGCCGGCGGCAATGCCTGAACTGCTGCACGGATCGTCCGCGGACGGCGCGGAGAAGGACGACGACGGCGGCCCGGACGGCGGCGGCGACGGCACCGGCGGCCGCGGCAAGGACGGCGGCGCCGATGATGTGCTCGCCTTCGCCTACTGAACTTATCTCCCACGGAACGATAAGAGGACTACATGGAAACCCTGCCCACTGTCTGGTTCATCGTCATCGCCTTCTTCTGGACCGGCTACCTGTTCCTGGAAGGCTTCGACCTCGGCGTCGGCATGATGATGCGCGGCTTTGCCCGAAACAACACCGAACGCCGCGTGCTGCTGAACACCATCGGCCCGGTCTGGGACGGCAACGAAGTCTGGCTGGTCACCGCGGGCGCCGCCACGTTTGCGGCTTTTCCCGAGTGGTACGCCGCCCTGTTCTCCGGCCTGTACCTCCCGCTGGTGCTCGTGCTGCTGGCCCTGATCTTCCGCGCCGTCGGCATTGAATACCGCGGCAAGGTGAACACCGACCGCTGGCGCGCCGGATGGGACTGGGCAATAGCGCTGGGCTCGTTGGTCGCGGCATTCGGTGTCGGGGCCATGCTCGGCCTGACCACCACCGGCCTGCCGCTGAATGCCAACGGCGACCGGGTGGGCGGACCGTTCGCCTGGTTTAACGGATATGCAGTGCTCGGCGGGCTGGCCGTGGTGGGCTTTTGCCTGGTCCACGCGGCTGCGTTCCTGGCGCTGAAGACCGACGGCGAGATCCGGTTGCGGGCCAAGAAGCAAGTCCTGCGCTGGCTGCCGCTGGGGCTGCTGCCGATGGCCGCCTGGGCTGCGGCATTGGTGCTGAGCAACGGCAAGGCGGTTACCGTCGTGACGCTGCTGGTAGCCGCTTTAGGCGCGGTGGCCGCCTGGCTGCTGGCCAAGGCCGGCAGGGACGGGCTCTCCTTCGCCGGGCTCGGCACCTTCTTGGTCGCCGGGACGGTGACAATCTTCACCGCGGTGTTCCCCACCGTGCTGCCCTCCACCCTCGACGAAGCCTTCAGCCTGACGGTGGAATCCGCCTCGTCGTCGGATTACACACTCGGCGTGATGAGCGTGGTGGCGCTGTTCGGCATCCCGGCCGTGCTGGTGTACCAGGGGTACACCTACTGGGTGTTCCGCAAACGGGTGAGCTCCTCCGCCATCCCCGCTGCACACTCCGTTGTCGCCCAGTGAGCAAACACAGTGAAGCAAGCACAGTGAAGCAAACACGTGAAGGAAGCCCAGTGAAGGAAGCCCAGTGAAACCCATGCTGCCGGTGGGCGCAGCGGGAAAACGCGCGCTGTACCTGCTGGGGCTGGCCGCTGCGGTCAAAGCCGCCGGACTGGTGCTGCTCGCGTCGGCGGTGGCCGCCGGTGTGGCCGGCCTGGCAGCCGGGACCTTTGGCTGGGACGGCGTGCTGCTGCCCGGCATCATCGGCGCCCTGTTGCGTTCGGCGGCTGCCTGGGGCCAAGATGTGGCGGCACAGCGGGCCGCAGCCGGAGTCAAGGAGGACCTGCGGGCCCGCCTCTCCGCGCGGATCCTGGCAGACGGAGGTGCCGCCTCCAGCGAAGCCGTCCCCGCCGGCGACGGTGCCTTGAGCGTGCTGGCCACCCGGGGCCTGGACAATCTGGACGACTATTACACCAAGTACCTGCCGGCGCTGGTGACCTGCGCGGTGGTGCCCCTGCTGGTGGGGCTGCGGATCCTGGCCGCGGACTGGGTGAGCGCGCTGATCGTGGTGCTCACGCTGCCGCTGGTGCCGGTCTTCATGATCCTGATCGGTAAGCACACCGAGGACCGGACGGAACAGGCCGCCGCGGCCTTGGACCGGCTCTCCGACCACCTGCTGGAATTGGCCCGCGGACTACCGGTCCTGGTCGGCCTGGGCCGCGCTGCCGCGCAGACCAGGGCGCTGCGCAACGTCGCCAGCGCCTACCGCGAACGGACTATGGCCACCTTGCGGGTCGCTTTCCTCTCCTCGCTGGCGCTGGAGCTGATCGCCACCATTTCCGTGGCCGTGGTGGCGGTGTTCGTGGGCATCCGGTTGGTCTACGGCGGGATGGAACTGGAAGCCGGGTTGCTGGCCCTGATCCTGGCGCCGGACTGTTTCCAGCCGCTGCGTGACCTGGGCTCGGCGCACCATGCCAGCGAAGACGGACTGGAATCACTCAAGCGCAGCAAAGCCGTGCTGGACGCGCCGACCGGCCGGCCACTGGTGCCCCCCGCCGGTCCGGTGCCGGCAACGGGCGCGGGAGCACCGGAAGTGCGGGTGTCCGGGCTGACCGCCGGGTACCCCGGGCGGGGGCAGGTGGTGGAAGGGCTGGATTTCACCGCCCCGGCGGGTCGGATCACCGCCCTATCCGGACCGAGCGGCGGCGGCAAGAGCACGGTGCTGGAAGTTCTGGCCGGCCTGCGCCGCGACGCCGCCGGCATCCGGTTGGCCGGGGAGGTGTCCGGCATCCACCGCGGCCGGATTGCCTGGATTCCGCAACACCCGGTTCCCTCGGAAGCCACGGCTGCCGAAGAGGTGGCACTGTATGCCGGGCTGACCGGACCGGCCGGGCGTGCGGCAGCGTCGGAAGCGCTGGCACGGGTGAACGCTTCCCCCCTGATGGACGCTGACACCGGCGACCTCAGCCCCGGCGAGCTGCGGCGGGTGGCCGTGGCGCGGGCGCTGGCTCGGATCGAGCACGTCCCCGGTGTGGACGTGCTGCTTGCCGATGAACCCACGGCGCATGTGGACGAGCGCAGCGCGCGCGCCATCGAGGCAGCGCTGGCCGGGCTCCGCGGCCGCGTGACCACGGTGCTGGTGGCCCACGATCCGGACACCGCGGCGCTCGCCGACCACGTGGTGCCGGTAGCGGCGTCCCGAGAGGAAGCCGCCACTGTTGCCACGTCGCCTGGCTCTGTTGTTCGGGCGCCGGCAGCGGAGCCGGACGCAAGACCCAGCGGCTCTGCGGCCGAAGCACCGTTCGCTGGACATGCGGATGCACCGGCCACGGGCGGCGCCGCTGCCGGACCCGGCCTGTGGCGGCAAGCGGCCCTGCTGCGGCCGTGGAGCCCGCGCTTCCTGGCCGCGCTCTGCTTTGGCCTCGGCGCGGCCCTCTTCGCCGTCTCGCTGGCCGGTCTGTCCGGCTGGCTGATCGTCTACGCCAGCGAGCAACCCCCGATCCTGCACCTGATGACGTCCATCGTCGGAGTCCGGTTCTTCGGCATCGGGCGCTCGGTACTGCGGTACCAGGAACGGCTGAAGCTGCACGACGCGGTCTTCGAAAGCACCGACCGGCTGCGGATCCGGCTGTGGAACGGACTGCTGCAGCGGCCGGCAGCCTGGCGGCGGCTGGCACGCGGCGGCGGCGCCCTGGAACGGCTGGTCGGAGATGTGGACGAACTGCGCGATGTGGCGCCGCGGGCCGTTTTCGCCCCGCTGGTCGGCCTGCTGGTGGCCGCAGCCTCCTGTCTGGCCACGGCGCTGCTAATGCCCGCGGCCCTCGGCTGGCAGATGCTGCTTGCGGCGGTATGCGTGCTGCTGGCGCCGGCCGTGACGCGTTGGGCCGACCGCCACGCGCAGGCTACCAACGTGCAGCTAAAGGGCCGGTCGCTGAACGCTGTGACGCGGCTGCTGGCAGCCGCGCCGGATCTGGCCGCCAACACGGCTGCCCGGCCGCTGCTGCAGCGGGCCCGGCGGCTGGACCGGCAGGCGACGGCGGCGGTGCAGCGCAGCGCATGGGCACAAGGGTTGGGCCACGGTCTGACCGTGCTGGCTTGCTCGCTGGCCGCGGTGGTGATGATCGGAGCAGCGGACGGCACCGCGCCGGGGGTGGCCGCCGTCGTCGTTCTGATGCAGTTGGCGCTGGTGGAGCCGTTCATGGCCGTCAACACCGCGGTGCAGCAATGGGGTGCCTGGCGCGCTGCCGGTGCCCGGGTCGCCCCGGATCTGGGCAGCACGACGATTCCGGCCGACAATCCGGCGACCTGGGCTGTCGTCGAAGCGCTGGAACTGCGGGACGCGTCCTATCGGTATCCCGGCGCGGCGCAGGACGCCTTCGCCGGAGTGGATCTGCGGGTGGAGCGCGGGCAATGGCTGGCCGTGACCGGTGCGTCGGGCAGCGGAAAGTCCACGCTGCTGGGCGCGCTGCTGGGATTCCTGCCGCTGGCATCAGGCCAGTACCTGGTCAACGGCGTGGCCAGCGATGCGCCGCGCTCCGCCATCGCCTGGATGCCGCAGGAAGCGCACCTGTTCAACTCCACCGTGCGGGCCAACCTGCTGCTGGCCCGCCCGCGTGACGAGGCACCCAGCGAGGAGCAGATGCGTTCGGCGCTGGCCGCGGTGGGACTCGACGGTTTCCTCGCCGGACTCCCGGACGGCCTCGATACCCGGATCGGTCCGGGCGGGCACTTCCTCTCCGGCGGCCAGCGGCAGCGGTTGGCGGTAGCCAGGGCGCTGCTGGCCGACTCGGACGTGATGCTGCTGGACGAACCAACGGCGCACTTGGACCGTGAAGCGGCTGACGCCCTGCTGGTGGACCTGCGGCGGGCGCTCGCCGGGAAAGCAGTGGTGATGGTGACGCACGACGAGCGGCAGGCGGCGTGGTGCGAGCACCGGCTGCGGATGTCTACCGGCAGGTACGCTGCTGCCTTAGGCTGAGGCAATGACGAATCCCGAGCTCCCGGGCGATCCCGGCGGAGGCCTGCAGTGGCGGGCCATGACGGAAGCGGACATCGATGGCTGGCACCAGTTGATCCGCCGGATGGCCGCGGTGGACAAGCCGGTCTGGACCGAGACAAAGGCGGATTTGGCCGAGGCTTTCGACGACCCGGCCAACGACCCGGCGGAGTCCACCGCCATCGGCCTGGATGCCGACGGCATGGTGCGCGCCGTGGGCCGGGTCTACGCAAATGCCGGCTCAGCCGTGGCCCACAGCTGGGGCGGCGTGGATCCGGACTGGCGCCGCCGCGGCATCGGGAGGGCACTCTACCAATGGCAGGCCGACTGCCAGCGCCGCCGGTTCAGCGCGGCCGGCATCACCGGCGGCGTCCTGCGGACCAGCACCGAGGAACAAGATCCGGCGCACAACGCGCTGATGGCCGCGGTGGGCGCCTCCGTGGTCCGCTACTTCACCGAGATGACCCGGCCGCTGGAGGAGATCCCGGACGCGCCGCTGCCGCAGGGCTTCGTGTTCGTGGATCTCGACCCGGGCGACAGCGACGCCGTGCGGCTGGCCCACAACGAGGCGTTCGCGGACCACTGGGGCAGCGAGCCAAGGGACGAGCGCCGGTGGAAGACCCTGGTGCAGCACCCGGAAACCAAGCCGGAATGGAGCATGTCGGTGGTGGAGGCCTCGTCCGGCGAGACGGTGGCGTACCAGGTGGCCAGCTTCGACCCCGCATACCGGCTGCAGTCAGGATACGACGAGGGCTTCACCAACCTGCTCGGCGTCCGCAGGCCCTGGCGCGGCCGTGGGCTCGCCCAGTCGCTGCTGGCCGAAGCCATGCGCCGTTTCAGAGCCGGCGGGATGGCACATGCCGGGCTGGGCGTGGACACCGAGAATCCCAGCGGCGCGCTGGCCCTGTACACCCGAATGGGCTATCAGCCGACCAAACGGTACCTGGACTATGAACTGCCCCTGACCTGAGGGAGCTACGCCCCGGCGTCGTGCAGGTGGTGCGTGACGTCGTGCAGGAAATAGCTGCCCAGGGTGGTGACCGTGAAAGCCGAGCCGTTGCTGCGCATGCCGCGCCGGTCCCACTCGGCCGGGGTCACCGCGTTGAACCCGGCTGCCGCCTCGGCTGCCGCCGCCGCCAGCTCCTGGGCCACGGCGCGCGGCTCTTGGCCGGCGTACTTTCCCTGCACCGCGGCGGCATCCTGGTCCCAGTCCGGGAAGTCCGGATTGTCCTGGTTCAGCATCAGTCGCAGCCGGGTTTCGAACACCCGGCAGACATCACGCACATGGGCCGCGTACTCCAGCACGGACCAGGTGTTGTTGTCCGGGCGGATGCCCACCCCGGGCTCGGCCAGGGCGGCCTGCCAGCGCGGCACGGCGGCCAGCACCGCCGGGCCGACCCGGTCCGGGGTGATGCCGGCCGGATCGAAGCCGCATTCGGGGCAGGGCCGTTCCGTGACCCAGGTCCAGTCTTTGGTGTCGGGCGTGATCGGCATGCTGCCAGCCTAGGGGGCGCCCACCGTCGCCTGCGACAAGGAGGGACCGACGGCGTCCACTGACTGGGAGAGCGGGATGCCGGAACCATCGCGGCGGCCATGCTCGGTGGGCAGCGCGCGTGAGGCGCCGTTGGCCGAGCTGGCCTTGGCGGGGCCGCGGCCGGCCCACGCCAGCGAGAGCACGTCTTCCCCCTTGAGGAAGCGGTGTGCGCGGACGCCGCCGGTGGCCCGGCCCTTGGCCGGGTACTCCGCGAACGGAGTGACCTTGACGGATCCGGGGGAGGTTCCCGGCAGGGCATCCCGTGTGGAAGCGACGGTGACGACGACGGCGGAGGCATCTGCGGCTGCGACCGAACCGAAGAACGCCACAGAGTCCTCGGCAGCCAGCTTGATCCCGGCCACACCGCCGGCGGTACGCCCCTGGGCCCGGACCGCGGAGGCCGGGAAGTGCAGCAGCTGGGCCTGACGGGTGATGAAGACCAGTTCGTCGTCGTCGGCGGGCACGCTCAGGCCCACAATGTAGTCCTTGGGCTTGAGCGCGATGATCTCCCAGTCCTCCCGGTTCAACGGGTAGTCCGGAGTCACGCGTTTGACCACGCCCTGCGCGGTGCCGATGGCCAGGACCTTGTCCAGCGGCGCGAACGCCACCAGGGATTCGCCCTTGGCCAGCGTGATGAACTCCTTGACCGGCACGCCGCCGGCCAGATTCGGGGTGCCGGCCGCCCCGGCCAGCACCGGCATGTCCAGCACCGGAAGCCGCAGCATCCGGCCCAGCGAGGTGACGGCCCCGATCTCGGCCCGCGCCGTGGTCTTCACCACGGACAGCAGGGTATCGTGCCGGATCCGCTGGCCGTCCTCCAGGGGCTCCTGGTCCACGGTGCGGGCCAGTTGGCCGGACGTGGAGAGCAGCACCCAGCACGGGTCGTCGGCAATCTGCAGCGGCAGTGCTGCCTTGGCATTCTTACCGGCAGCGGCGGGAGCCGGCAGCGCCGTGCCGCGCAGCGGGGCAGCAGCCTCCGACTCGAGCAGCACGGTCCGCCGCGGGGTGGCGTAAAGCGCCGATACTTCGCCCAGTTCGTCGGAGACCAGCTGGCGCAGCGTGGACTCGTTGGCCAGGATCTCCTCCAGCTCGGCAATCTCGCGGCGCAATTCGTCCTGTTCCTTCTCCAATTCGATCCGCGAGTACTTGGTCAGCTGGCGCAGCCGCAGCTCCAGGATGTGGTTGGCCTGGATTTCGGACAGGTCGTAGATGGCCATCAGCCGTTCGCGGGCGGCGGCGGCCTCGTCCGAGGAACGGATGATCTGGATGACCTCGTCGATGTCCACGATGGCGATCAACAGGCCTTCGACCAGATGCAGCCGGTCTTTCTTCTTGCCCAGCCGGAACGCCGTGCGCCGGCGGACCACGCCGATGCGGTGGTCCACGTAGACCTGCAGCAGTTCCAGCAGGCCCAGCGTGCGCGGCTGCCCGTCCACCAGCGTGACGTTGTTGATGCCGAAGGAATCCTCCATCGGCGAATAGCGGTAGAGCTGGGCGAGCACGGCGTTCGGGTTGAAGCCGTTCTTCAGCTCAATGACCAGGCGCAGGCCGTGCTGCCGGTCGGTCAGGTCCACAATGTCGCTGATGCCCTGCAGTTTTTTGGACGTGACCGCGTCCTTGATCTTCTCGATCACCTTCTCCGGGCCGACGCCGTAGGGCAGTTCCGTGACCACCAGGCCGGTGCGGCGGGCGGTGAGCTTTTCCACCTCCACCTTGGCGCGGGTCTTGAACGAGCCGCGGCCGGTGGCATACGCGTCCCGGATGCCGTCCAGTCCCACGATCTTGCCGCCCGAGGGCAGGTCCGGGCCCGGGACAAAGCGGATGATGTCCTCGAGCGTCGCTTCCGGGTTGGCGATCAGGTGCTGGGCAGCGGCGATTACCTCGCCCAGGTTGTGCGGAGCCATGTTGGTGGCCATGCCCACGGCGATGCCGGAGGAACCGTTGACCAGCAGGTTGGGGAAGGCGGCCGGGAGTACCTCCGGCTGCATCAGCTGGTTGTCGTAGTTGGGAACGAAGTCCACGACGTCTTCGTCCAGATGATCGGTCAGCGCCAGCGCCGGGGCAGCCAGCCGCGCCTCGGTGTACCGCGGAGCCGCTGGACCGTCGTCGAGCGACCCGAAGTTCCCGTGCCCGTCGATCAGGGGTATCCGCAGCGAGAACGACTGCGCCATGCGCACCATCGCGTCATAGATGGCGGCGTCGCCGTGCGGGTGCAGCTTGCCCATCACTTCGCCGACCACGCGGGCGGACTTCACATGCCCCCTGTCCGGCCGCAGGCCCATCTGGGACATCATGTACAGAATGCGGCGCTGCACCGGCTTCAACCCGTCGCGGGCATCGGGCAGGGCGCGCGAGTAAATGACCGAGTAGGCGTATTCGAGGAAGGAGCCTTCCATCTCGGAGGTCACGTCAATATCGACGATGTTCTCCGTGAAGTCCTCTTCGGGGGCTGGAGTCTGGCGACGGGGCATGGGTAGTGCTTCGGTCCTTAGTTAAAAGTTGCGGATACAGTGAGTTTATGGCGCAAGAGGCTGATTCCCCGGATTACCCGGATTATTGGGAAGCGGATGTCGTGCTGCGCGACGGCGGGACGGCGCACCTGCGCCCGATAGTCCCGGCCGACGCCGAGGCGCTGCAGGCCTTCCACGTGGGGCAATCGGAAAGCTCCATCTACCTGCGCTTTTTCACCTTCAAGGCCAAGCTCAGCGCGCGCGAACTGGCCCGTTTCACCAACGTCGACTACGTCAACCGGGTGGCCTTCGTGACCACCATCGGCGACGAAATCATCGGCATCGGCCGCTATGACCGGCTCGACAATCCGGCCGAGGCCGAGGTTGCCTTCAACATTTCGGACGCCCACCAGGGGCGGGGGCTGGGATCCATTTTGCTGGAGCATCTGGCGGCAGCCGCCCGGGAAAACGGCATCAGCAAGTTTACCGCCGAGGTGCTGCCGGAAAACCGCAAGATGATCACCGTCTTTAATGACGCAGGGTATGAGGTGCGGCGCCATTTCGACGACGGTGTGGTCGCCTTGGAATTCGACCTTGATCCGACCGAACGGTCCCGCGCCGTCATGGCCTCCCGCGAACACCGGGCCGAGGCCAAGAGTGTTGCCGCCTTGCTTGCGCCTCGGTCCGTTGCGGTGATCGGCGCCAGCCGGGAGTGGGGCAGCGTGGGCTACTCGCTGCTGGAGAACATCATCGAAGCCGGGTTCACCGGCCCCGTCTATGCCATCAACCCGCAGGCTTTTGAACTGAACGGGATGATCTCCTACGGGACCATCGCCGAGGTCCCGGACCCGGTGGAGCTGGCCGTTGTGGCCGTCCCCTATGACGAAGTGTCCAAGGTGGCACGCGAGTGTGCAGCCGCAGGGGTCAAGGGCATCTTGGTGGCCAGCGACGGTTTCTCCCAGGCGGGCAACGAAGGACTGCAGCGGCAGCGCGAGCTGGTCCGGCAGGCGCGCGCCCACGGCATGCGCGTGATTGGCCCGGGTTCGCTGGGACTCCTCAATACTGATCCGGAAGTGTCGTTGAATGCGTCGATGGCGCCCGCGATGCCGCCCCGTGGACCGCTGGGGCTGTTCAGCCAGTCGGCAGCGATCGGTGTGCTTCTCTACACCGCCGCCAGCCGCCGCGGGCTTGGCCTGTCCTCCATGGTGTCGGGCGGCAACCGGGCCGACGTCTCCGGAAACGACGTGATGCAGTACTGGGAAGATGACGCGGCCACCAAAGCGGTAGGGCTGTACTTGGAATCCATTGGCAACCCGCGTAAATTTTCCCGGATTGCCCGCCGGCTCTCCCTCAGCAAGCCGGTGATAGTTGCCAAGTCCGACGTGATGGGACTGCAGTTGCCGCCGGGCCACGCAGTGCGGACCACCCAGGCGCCGCTGGGCGCGCTGGACGCGATGTTCCGGCAGTCCGGCGTGATCCGCGTGGAAACCAATGAAGAGCTGATGGACGTGGCGCAGATCCTGGTCAGCCAGCCGCTCCCGGCCGGAGCCAACCTGGCCGTCTTCAGCAACTCCTTGGCGCTGGGCAACGTGGTGGCCGACGCCGCCAAGGCCCACCAGTTGGATGTGGTCCGGCTGGAAACCGGGATGGACCTGAACACCGGCCAGTCCAAAGCGCTGCCGGTGCTTCGCCAGCGCGTGCAGTCGGCGCTGTCGGCACCAGAGGTGCACGCCGCCGTCGTCACCCTCCTCCCGGCCACGGGAATCCGAACCTCGGTGCTGGCCGACGTGCTGCGCGAGTGTGCGGAAGAAGCGGGCAAACCGGTGGTTGCCTCCTTTACCGGAGTGCTCGATCTGGCGGAACGCTCCGACGGCCTGCTGGCAACCGAGGATGAGTCCGGGGCCGGTATGGAACCAGTTGCGGGCGGACTTCAGCGGGCGCTGCCGTGTTTTGCCAGCCCCGGCAGCGCCGTGAACGCGCTGGCCGCCGTGGTCCGCTATGCCGAATGGAAAGCCCGCGACAAGGGCGAATACACCGACGCGGCCGGCACCGACCCGGCCGCGTCCCAGCAGCAGATCGACGCCCTGCTCGCGGGGGTGACCGGGACTGATCTGCTTACGCCCACCCGCGAGCAGACCGCCCGGCTGCTGGGCTGTTACGGCATCGCCGTGCAGGAGTCCGCCGCATTTAGCGACGACGACGAAGCGGTGGCGGCTGCCGAACGGCTCGGCTGGCCCGTGGCCCTGAAGACCACCGATGAACGGTTGCGGCAGCGTCTGGACCTGGGCGGCGTGCGGTTGAACGTCACCGACGAAGCCACGCTGCGGGCCAACATTGCGCACATGCGAGCCAGCCTGGCCCAGTTCGGTGACATTCCGCTGGAGGTCCAGTCCATGGTGCCCGCGGGACAGGCCTGCACCATCCGCGCGATCGAAGATCCGCTGCTGGGCCCAGTGGTGTCCTTCGGGCTGGCCGGCGACGCCGTGAACCTGCTGGGGGACTGGTCGCACCGGATCCCGCCGCTGACCACGGTGGACGTGGCGGACTTGGTCCGCGGGCCGCGTGCCGCAGGCAAGCTCTTCGGCTATCAAGGCCTGCCGGCCGTGGATGTTCCGGCGCTGGAGGAGCTGATTGCCCGGGTCGCGCAACTGAAGGATGAGCATCCCGAGGTAGCGCTGTTGGAGCTCAATCCGGTCCAGCTCTCCGACCGCGGCCTGGCCGTGCTGGACGCCGAAGTCAGGCTCGGCAACCACGCGCACCGAACAGACAGCGCGCGGCGCGCCATGCGTGACTGACCCCCGAGTTGGCCATCTGGCAGCAGGGTAGGGGAATATGGTACATATGAGCCACCTTTCGACGGCAGAACGCCGCAGTCTTGACGACGCCCTCAACCGGGCAGGCTTTTACCCGCTGCTGGTTTCCGACGTGGTCCACGACGCCCTGGACCAGCGCGAACCGCTGTCCCATTTGGTCCACTTGGAGACGCACTTCGACCGCAATGAGGTGCACCGGCACATCACCGTCCTGGTCCTGACCGAGGACATGCTGGTGATTACCCACGTGGACGACCAGCAGTTGGACGACGAGGGTGAGCAGATGGTGGCGCAGATTTCCACCGAGTCCGTTCCGGTCAGCCAGATTCGTTCGGTGGTGCTCAGCTACGTCTACGCCCAGCCGCAGAACTACACCTCCGCCGACCAGGCTCGCGAGCTGACCCTGGCCATCGCCTGGTCCGGCGGCCAGCGACTGGACATGGGTCCGGCCGGCTGCGGCGACCCGCAGTGCGATGCAGACCACGGCTACACCGGCAACATCGTCCAGGAAGACATCGTGCTCCGCGTCAGTGCGGAAGCGGACGGGCTGCAAGCCGTGCAAAACGCCAAGGACTTTGCCAGGGCACTGCGCAAGGTCAGCACCAGCAACCCGGAACCCGCTGCGGTGCCGGGCCCGGTGCAGCCGCGCCCGCGCATCGGCAACCGTTTGGTCCGCGGCCACCACGGCCGCTGATCTGCGGGACTGACGCTGCGTGACCCTGACACACGACCCGCTTCCGGCCGCCCCGGGATACGGCCGCGACTCCCTCGCCGAAGTCATGACCAGTGCCGCCGCGGCGCTGGGCGCCGACGGCTTCAGCAATGTCCTGCAACTGCCGCAGGCCAAACGCGTCTGCGTGGTCATGGTGGACGGGCTGGGCAAGGCGCTGCTGAAGCAGCGCGGCGGACACGCGCCGTTCCTGCGCCAGGCCATGGAGAACTCGCGCACCCTCGGCAGCGCCTTTCCATCGACGACGGCGGCGTCCCTCGCCAGCCTGGGGACCGGACTGGCACCGGGCCTGCACGGCATGGTCGGTTATGACGTGCTGGACCCAGACCAGGACAAAGTGGTCAACCAGCTCGGCGGCTGGGACGCCAAGGTCGATCCGCACCTCTGGCAGCCGAATCCCACGGTGTTCGAACGGGTAGCGGAACAGCTGCCGGTCACCACGGTCAGCCTGCCCCGGTTTGCCGAATCCGGGATGACCAGGGCGGCGCTGCGCGGCAGCTCGTTCCGGCCGGGTGCTAGCAGCCATGCCCGCACCCTCGCGGCGGCCGAAGCCTTGGCGGCCACCGATCGCGCCCTGGTCTACCTGTACTTCAACGAACTGGACAAAGCCGGCCACCGGTTTGGCGCCGCCTCGGCCCAGTGGGGCAGCGAGCTGGAAGAACTCGATTCGGACATGCGCCGTCTCGCCCGTCAATTGCCGGCCGACACGCTGCTGCTGCTGACCGCCGACCACGGCATGCTGGACGTGGCTGAAGAATTTCGGTTCGATTACTCGGCAGATCCCGCGCTGGTGGCTGGCGTCCGGCACACAGCGGGGGAGCCCCGGCTGGTCCACCTCTACTTTGAGCCGGATGCCACTGCCGCGCACCGCGAACAGACTGCCGGAGCCTGGCGCGCCAGATACGGGAATCAAGCCTGGATCATCAGCCGCGAAGAAGCCATCAGCCGAGGTTTCTTCGGCCAAGTGGATCCCCGAGTGCTGCCGCGCATTGGCGACCTGATGGTGGCTGCCCGGGAACCTGTCGCTTTCTACGACACCCGTCGGGTTCCGGAAACCGCGATGTCGGTGGTCGGCCAGCATGGCTCGCTCACCAAGGCCGAGCGGGAAGTTCCCCTGCTGACCTTGGCCGCCCCGACCAAACGCCGCTAGGAACGGCGGGTTCGTGTTGTGATGAGTGCACCGGCCCGCCCTTCCGCCGATACCTGGTGCAAGAGATATCCCCTGCGTGAGGGATACCCCGGCCGGCGCTGACGATACTTCGGTTGGGCGCTGAAGATACTTCGCGGTTGCTTGGCCGGCCGCCGACCTCCCCAGGCACCTCCGGAACGATCCCCATAGGCCGATTCCCTTCACGTTGTGACTTCCGAATACCGGCGATGACCGGGCGCACAGGCCTTCAACGCGGGCCTAATCGCAGCTGCATTTCAACCCGGCATCAGAGTGCCCGTCCGCGTCGGTCCCAATCGGACCTCGTGGCTTCTTCGACTTCCCAGAAACGGCCATCATGATGGCGAACGTACAAAAGGAACGCCAGGAAAACCACCCCTAGGATCAACGCTGCGAGGAATAGGTAATCGCTCACATCCCAAGTTCCCGAGCTCAGGGTCCCAACGACGATCACCAGCTGCAGCACTGTCCACGTCGACCAGAGGACAAACTGAAGGCGGAAGCCGCCGCGTGTCATCTTGGGTTGCAACCTGCTGGGATGTCCCTGAGCCTCGCGCATCTGCCGAGGCTACAAGTGATGGCCTTTATTGGGAACAGACCAGTTTCAGTCTCGGTCAGAGACCTGTAGCTCTCGGATGGATCTTCAGAGTTGGTACTACAGAACTCGGCCGCGAGTAGCAGTGGAGAACCCATCGAGAATTGTCCCCGGTTGTGCGCAGCGGAAACTCGGAGGTCGCCCGGGCCAGCCCCGCTCCCTCTTTGGTACTCCGTCGCCGGAATACTGGCCGTGCGAAATGCCTCTTCTCTTCGACCCGGGCATACGAATTGGCGGAGATTTCTCTTGCTGCGATGATCACGCTTGCGCAGCGGCATAAAAAATTCCATGACGCCAGCGCCAGCACTTCCGCCCTAAATTGTCGTACCCGGCTGGTTGGGTTGGGTCATGGAGGAGAAAGCGGAGCGGGGACCGGTCTCCGGTGAGGGCCGGAGGTTGCCGTCGCAGGAGGAGCGTGAGGCGGCGATCGCGCTGATTCTGGCGCGGATGAAGCCGGCCCGGAAGGAGCCGGTGCCGGCGCCGGAGCGGTGGGCGGAGCCGGTGTTCGAGCCGGGCCCGGACCCGTACGCGGGGCTGGAGATCCCGCCGGCCCCGGAGGAGGAGCTCGATCAGGGGAACCGGGCGTACCGCCAGGACTTCGCGGCCTGGGAGCTCGACGATGACGGTGCCGACCGGCCGCCGGGGGTGGGGCCGGTGCCGGCGGAGTTCGCGGAGCTGCCGAACCTGCCCGAGGGCTGCTGGCTGCCGGAGGGGTTGTTCGACTCGAAAGCGAACGCGGACTACTACGCCGAACGCCTTCAAACACTGGTGGCGGGCGCGGAGCCGGCGGTGCTGCTGGCCACCCTGACCGGCTGCGGCACCCAGGGGTTGGGGTATCAGGAGACGGTGGAGCATCTGGCCGCGGTGCAGCGGGTGCGGTGCTGGCTGGACGCCCGGGAGGTGGCACTGGAAGCGCGGCTGGGCCGGAGAGCGCTGGCGCAGCTGCCGCCGCCGGGGCCCGGCTGCACCACCTTGAAGCAGCGCCGGCTGCTGGCCGCCACCTCCGCGGCGGAGGAACTGGGCTGCCTGCTCGGCCTGCCCGAGCACCGGGCCCGCGCCAGAATGGACCAGGCCGCCGACCTGCACCGCTTGTTCCCCGCCA
>NZ_JBNHHC010000020.1:0-118306 GCF_059091865.1 Arthrobacter sp. B0316-1-20
GCGGAACAGGACGGGAAGAAACGGCAAACCTGGCCGTACAGGGGCGAAACGAGTTTGCGGTACACGCGCAGCACGCCGATCAGCGCATACTGCAGGGGACTCGTGGTCCTCCTGGGCACGGCGGCATGGGCGGGAACCGGTACGGCACGGGCACTCATTCGGCTCTCCCCTTCTCTCCGTGCGCAGCTTCCGTCGTTGCGGTGCGCGTTAAGGTCAACTTGCCGAGGGCGGCCTTGAGAGCCTTCCGGTAATCCAGTTCCAAAGCGTTGAAGTCTGCGTCGGCAGCTGCCGGAAGGGCCCGCACAACCACGGTGATCCCTCGGGAATACCCATTCTCCCTTAAGCCGGCTGCTGCCAGTTCCCGCAGTCTCCTTTTAACGCGGTTGCGCATGACGGCGTTCCCGACGGCCTTCGAGACGATAAAGCCGAAAGATGCCGGTCGGGCCGGGTCTGCTGCCGCCGCATATAACACTAAGTTCCGGCGCCCTGAGCGGGCGCCGGAACGTACAGTTGTTGAGAAGTCCGCCGAGGTGCGCATCCGGTGCTGGCTGGGAAGCATGTGCTACCCAGCCCGCCGAAACACGCCGCTGCGGGAACTGAACCTCACAGCCGAGTCGACAAACTGGCTATTTAGGCCGACAGTTCGGTGCGGCCCTTGCTGCGGCGTGCGGCCAGAATGGCGCGGCCGGCGCGAGTGCGCATGCGAAGGCGGAAGCCGTGCTTCTTGGCACGACGGCGGTTATTCGGCTGAAAAGTCCGCTTGCTCACGGTGGTTACTCCAAGACGATCGACAGATGCGGTTGGACCCATTGCAACAAGGGGGAAGAACAGGTCGGCGCTCTATATGGGGTCTATTCCATTGCCAGGGCGTTGGACGCACAAGGACAACAAAGTAGACATGAAGGACTAGTCAACGTTAGGCGATGCCGGCGAGTACCGTCAAACCGGCCTTCTCCGCACCCGGGCGTTTCCGTGGATAACCCCTGTGGACAACTCCACGCCAAAGCCGCTTTGAGCGGCCGGAGCGCCTCTCGAAAGCGACGTCCACAGGGGCCTGCATCCCAACTGTCGTCCAGCAGATTCATGCTCTACTCTTGGCAGGAGCCCCTTATCCACCGTCTGTGAATAAGTCTGTGGATTTCGGGCTGGCTGTCGGCAAATGCCGAAGCATGCTGAGCATTTCTGAGGGGTACTACGTGGACACGGACCAGATAAATGACGTCGGAAGTTCCTGGCGCAAAGTGGTCCGGACGCTGGAACAGGACGATCGTGTCTCCCCCCGGCAGCGCGGCTTCATCGTGTTGGCGCAGGCCAAGGGCCTCATCGGCACAACCCTGCTGGTGGCCGTGCCCAACGAACTGACACGCGAAGTCTTCCAGTCGCAACAGCTCAAAGACCCTCTGCACGACGCCCTGTTCGAAGTCTTCAAGGACGACATCCTCTGCGCTTTCAGCGTCGACACGGATATGGCTCCGCAGGCGGAACCGGAACCTGAACAGGAGCCCCGCCCGGCCCCGGCGGTCGTGCGCAGCGAGTCACTTCCCCAGCCGGCGGCGCAAGCCGCTTCCCCTGAACTGGGCAGGCTCAACCCGAAATACATTTTTGACACCTTCGTCATCGGTTCATCCAACCGCTTTGCCCACGCGGCGGCCGTCGCGGTGGCCGAAGCGCCGGCCAAGGCGTACAACCCGCTATTCATCTATGGCGACTCGGGCCTGGGAAAAACCCACCTGCTGCACGCCATCGGGCACTATGCGCGCCATCTCTACAACAGCATCCGCGTCCGGTACGTGAATTCGGAAGAGTTCACGAACGATTTCATCAACTCCATCCGCGACGATGAGGGCGCCAGCTTCAAGCAGCTGTACCGCAACGTCGACATCCTGCTGATCGACGACATCCAGTTCCTGGCCAACAAGGACGCGACGCAGGAGGAGTTCTTCCATACCTTCAACGCCCTCCACAACCACAGCAAGCAAGTGGTCATCACTTCCGACCTGCCGCCGAAACAGCTCTCCGGCTTCGAGGAGCGCATGCGGTCCCGGTTCGAGTGGGGACTGCTGACCGATATCCAGCCGCCGGAGCTGGAGACCCGTATTGCGATTCTGCGCAAGAAGGCCATCAGCGAGGGGCTGTCCGTCCCCGACGAGGTCCTTGAGTACATCGCCTCGAAGATCTCCACCAACATCCGTGAGCTCGAGGGCGCGCTCATCCGCGTCACCGCGTTCGCCAGCCTGAACCAGCAGGCAGTGGACATGGGTCTCGCCGAGATAGTCCTGAAAGACCTGATCACCGACGAAGGGGCACAGGAGATCACATCGGCCACGATCCTTGGCCAGACCGCCGCGTACTTCAAGCTCAGCATGGAGGAGCTGACCAGCAAGTCCAGGACCAGGACGCTGGTAACTGCGCGCCAGATTGCCATGTACTTGTGCCGTGAACTGACCGACATGTCCTTGCCGAAGATCGGCCAGGAACTCGGCGGCCGCGACCACACGACCGTCATCCACGCCGACCGGAAGATCCGTGAGTTGATGGCCGAGCGTCGAGCCATCTACAACCAGGTCACGGAACTGACCAACCGCATTAAGCAGCAACAGCGCGAAAGCTAGCTTCCCCGGCGGCTGCAGCGCCGGCGGCGGCCCCTGCCCGGAACTACACCGGTGAAATTAACAGGTGTGGATAAGGTTGTGGATTCTTAAGTGGACAACCGGAGTCCTTAAGAGGAAAAGTGCCCTGCCCCCTGTGGACGCCCGAAATTACAAGGATCTGCATCCACAGGCTCCCAGTGCTTGCGACGACTGCCCTGCACATCTTGTGAACACCCAACTTCGGCTCAGGCGCAGGCCGTACCGAGGTTTTCCACAGTATCCACAGCAGTTATTAACACTACGAATCCCATTTATTGATGTTCTTCCAAATAACATTTGACCCTGTTCCGGCTCCCACGCATCGTGCCGAATCGGCCGAACAGGACCTCTGCGCACTCTCGGTGCGCAATGACGGTTGCTGCGGCTAAGCTTGCACAGAGAATCGTTGCCATCTGCTTCAACCTGGTGTTCGCAGTCCCATTCGCTGCACCCCGGCCAGACGCAGGCGGTCTTCCCCGGCATGTTCGTTGTGAAAGGTGGCTTACTTCAGTGAAGTTCAGAGTTGATCGGGATGTTCTGGCGGAAGCCGTGACATGGACAGCCCGTTCCCTGTCACCACGCCCGCCTGTCCCCGTTCTGTCGGGCCTGCTCATCCGGGCCGAAGGCGGCATGGTGAGCCTTGCCAGCTTCGACTACGAGATTTCCGCCCGTCTCCAGATCCCGGCGGACGTCACTGAAGAAGGCACCATCCTGGTCTCCGGACGCCTCTTGGCAGACATCTGCCGAAGCTTGCCGTCGGCGCCTGTCGACATTGAAACCGACGGTTCGAAGGTTGCCCTCACCTGCCGCAACAGCCGGTTCAACCTCGCCACCATGCCCGAGGGCGATTATCCGGAACTCCCTGCGCTGCCGGAAGTCAGCGGGGTCGTGGACGGCGAAGCATTCGCCCAGGCTGTCAGCCAGGTCATCATTGCGGCCAGCCGCGATGACACCCTGCCCATCCTGACCGGCGTCCGGATGGAAATCGAAGACGACCTGATTACTCTGCTCTCCACCGACCGCTACCGCCTGGCCCTCCGGGAGCTGTCCTGGCGTCCGGCCACACCGGGCATTTCCACGAGCGCGCTGGTCAAAGCCAAGACTTTGAGCGAAGTAGCCAAGACGTTGGGTGGTTCCGGCGACCTGAACATCGCGCTTTCGGACAATAGCGAACTGATCGGTTTCGAAAGCGGCGGACGCCGCACGACGTCGCTCCTGGTGGACGGTGACTATCCCAAGATCCGCTCACTGTTCCCGGACAACACCCCGATCCATGCGACAGTCGAAACGACCACACTGATCGAAGCCGTCCGCCGCGTGTCGCTCGTGGCCGAGCGCAACACCCCGGTCCGGTTGGCCTTCACCGACGGCCTCCTGACCTTGGACGCGGGAACCGGCGAAGACGCCCAAGCGTCGGAGGCGATCGAAGCGTCGCTCTCCGGGGAAGAAATCACCGTCGCCTTCAACCCGCACTACCTGTCCGAAGGCTTGAGCGCCTTTGACAGCAAGTACGTCCGGTTTTCCTTTACCACGCCGCCGAAGCCTGCGGTCATATCCGCCCAGGACGACCTTGAGGGCGACGACAAGGAAGACTACCGGTACCTGCTCATGCCGGTGAGGTTGCCCAACCAGTAATACCCGCCGACCCATGGACGAGAGGAAAGAGTGACTCGGATGCACATCGGACTGATCGGCTTGGGCCGGATGGGTTTCAACATGCGGCAGCGTCTTCGGGACGGCGGCATCGAGGTAACCGGCTATGACCGGAACCCGGAGGTCAGTGACACCGGGACCGTTGACGAAATGATCCGGGCCTTGCCGGTTCCGCGCACCGTCTGGGTCATGGTGCCCGCCGGCGAGGTCACCGACACGGTCATCACAGAGCTGGCCGGCAAGCTCTCCGCCGGAGACGTGGTGATCGACGGCGGCAACTCGAAGTTCACCGAAGACCAAAAGCACGAAGCCCTCCTGTCCGAAGGCGGGATAGGTTTCATTGATGTCGGCGTGTCCGGCGGCGTTTGGGGCCTGGCAAACGGTTATGGCCTGATGGCCGGCGGAAGCGCCGACCTTATCCAGGCAGCGATGCCGGTCTTCGACGCGTTGCGGCCGGAGGGCCCCCGGGAGGAAAGCTTCGCCCACGTGGGCGACGTCGGCGCCGGCCACTACGCCAAGATGGTGCACAACGGGATCGAATACGGGCTGATGCAGGCGTACGCCGAAGGGTACGAACTGCTGGAAGCCAAGGACATCATCAAGGATGTTCCGGGGACTTTCCGGGCCTGGCAAAAGGGGACGGTGGTCCGCTCCTGGCTGCTGGACCTGATGGTGAAGGCCCTCGACGAGGACCCGGGATTGAGCCAGGTCAGCGGTTATGTCGAGGATTCCGGTGAAGGCCGGTGGACTGTCGAGGAAGCGATCGGACACGGTGTCCCGGCCCCGGCCATCACCGCCGCGCTGTTCGCACGGTTCGCGTCGCGCCAAGACGACGCGCCCGCCATGAAGATGGTGGCCGCCCTCCGTAACCAGTTTGGCGGCCACGCAGTCAGAAAGCCTGGACAAGACCAGGCCGGCCGCCGCAACGAGTCGAAGTAGCTATAACGCATTGTTTGTTGAATACCTGTCCCTGACCGATTTCCGCACCTACCCGCAGCTCGACATCGCCCTGAAGCCCGGCATCACGGTGTTTGTCGGAGCCAACGGGGTCGGCAAGACCAACATTGTCGAGGCCATCGGCTACCTCGCGTCGCTCTCGTCGCACCGGGTCAGCAATGATGCACCCCTCATCCGGTTCGACCAACCGCGTTCGCTGGTGCGGGCACGGGTGGACCGGGGCGGGCGCAGCACCTCGCTGGAACTGGAAATCACCCCGGGCAAGGCCAACCGGGCCCGGATCAACCGCGCCAACCCCGTGCGCGCGCGGGAAATCCTCGGGCACCTGCGCACGGTGCTCTTCGCCCCCGAAGACCTAGCGCTGGTCAAAGGCGACCCGTCCAACCGGCGCCGCTTCCTCGATGAGCTGCTGGCCAGCCTGGTCCCGCACCATGCGGCCACCCGCAGCGATTTTGAACGCGTCCTCAAACAGCGCAATGCCCTGCTCAAATCGGCGCGCGCCAGCGGACGGTTCACCGCCGCCCATGAAGCTACCTTGGAGGTGTGGGACCAGCACATGGCACAGGCAGGGGCCGCCCTGCTGAAGGCCCGGCTGGAACTGGTGGACCTGCTGCAGCCGCACCTGGACGCGGCGTACGCCGCCCTCACCGATGGCTCCAAACGTGCGGCCGCCGTCTACCGCTCCACCATCCACAGCCAGCTGTCGGATGACGGCGAGGTGGAGAACGACGGCGGGGCGGGCCTTCCGCCACTGGCAAGCCTGGGAACGGCCGAACTGGCGGAACTCTACCTTGCCGCCTTTAAACAGCAGCGCAAGCGGGAGACGGAGCGGGGCATCTCGCTGGTGGGGCCGCATCGCGATGAGTTGGAACTGCTGCTGGGACAGGCACCTGCCAAGGGCTACGCCTCCCACGGCGAAACCTGGTCCCTGGCGTTGGCCCTCCGGCTGGCCTCGTACTACGTCTTCTGCGACGACGACGCTGCGCCCGGCGCGACTCCCGTCCTGATCCTGGACGATGTCTTCGCCGAGCTGGACAACCAGCGCCGGTCAAGGCTCGCGGGCATCGTGGCCGGCGCGGAGCAGGTGATCGTTACTGCCGCGGTGGCCGAAGACATCCCCGACGCGTTGGCGGGGGAACAGTTCATGGTAGTGCCGGGAGGCGTGGCCAATGGCCAGGAAACCGCCTGACCGGGACCGGCCGCAGGAGCCGGCAAAGCCGGCGGCACGGCGGCCGGTCCTGCCCGATCCGGCGGCGCCTCCCCCGCCCGCGGGACCGGCGGGAGCGGAGCCGTCCCGTGACGAAGGAGCTGTCGAAGATCTGGACGCCGCGAAAGCCGTCCTGAACCGGGTGCGCCTTGCAGCGGCGGCCCGCGGCGACGTGCGCACGAGGGCCAACAGCCGCCGCCGCGCATCCCGGGGGGCGCGGCCGTCCGCCGGCCCGCAGGATTTCGGCCGCGACCCCCAGGGCTTGGGGCGCGTGTTCGACCGGTTCGTCGCGGAACGCGGCTGGAACTCCCCGGTGGCCGTCGGCTCGGTCATTTCGCGATGGGATGAATTGGTCGGCGCGGACATCGCCGCCCACTGCCGGCCGGAAAGCTTCGAGGAAACCACGGTGCAGGTCCGCTGCGACTCAACGGCTTGGGCCACGCAGCTGCGATTGCTCAGCAGCGCCCTGCTGAAGCGGTTCGACGAAAAGCTGGGCCCCGGCGTCGTCACTAAAATCCAGGTGCTGGCGCCGGCAGCGCCCAATTGGCGCAAGGGCAAGAGGTCCGTGAGCGGCCGCGGACCGCGGGACACCTACGGCTGATTTCGCCCCTCGCGGGAGGCCGGCCGGAAGCAGCCGGCACCGGCTCGCTTAGACGGCGTGTAGGACGCTGGAGACGTCCGCGGACATACACGGTCCCATCGGGCACCCGGCGGCGGCGTCAAAACCCGGTTTCCGTGCCGCATAGAGCCATGTTCGTGCAGGATTCACCGCCCTGACACGGTAGAATTGACTAGGCGGCGCCCGTCCTCTATCCGGAAGGGCGCCGACACACGAGTCCCCCGGACGGAACACAAGGAGTCAACGGCAACTGTGGCAGAGGACAATGAGCTGGAAAACACCGGCGCAGAACCCCAAATGACAGAGGGCAACGACGGCAAGCACTACGACGCCAGCGACATCACCGTCCTTGAAGGCCTGGAAGCCGTCCGCAAGCGCCCGGGCATGTACATCGGTTCTACCGGTCCGCGCGGGCTGCACCACCTCGTGTACGAGGTGGTGGACAACTCCGTCGACGAAGCGCTGGCCGGCTACTGCGACACCATCAACGTCACGCTGCTGGCCGACGGCGGCGTCCGGGTGGTGGACAACGGCCGCGGCATTCCCGTGGACATGCACCCAACCGAGGGCAAACCGACCGTACAGGTCGTGATGACCATCCTGCACGCAGGCGGCAAGTTCGGCGGCGGCGGTTACGCGGTCTCCGGCGGCCTGCACGGCGTAGGCATCTCGGTGGTCAACGCGCTGTCCGCGCGGGTGGAGACCGAGATCCGCCGGCAGGGCTACGTGTGGCACCAGTCGTTCGCCAACGGCGGCCTCCCGGTGGGCGACCTGCGCCGCGGCGAGGAGACCACCGAGACCGGGACCTCGCAGACCTTCTGGGCGGACCCCGAGATTTTCGAATCCACGGAATTCGACTTCGAGACGCTGCGCGCCCGCTTCCAGCAGATGGCCTTTTTGAACAAGGGCCTCAAAATTGTCCTGACCGATGAGCGCCGTCCGGAAGTCCACGCACCGGACGCCGAGGACGTGGACCTGGACACGACGCCCGGCACCGAGGTCGAGACCACCGCGGAACACCGCCAGGTGGTCTACAAGTACGACAACGGCCTGCTGGACTACGTCACGCACCTGAACTCCTCCAAGAAGGTGGAGGTCATCCACCCCGAGGTCATCGCGTTCGAGACCGAGGACACGGAGCGCAAGCTCTCGGTGGAAGTCGCGATGCAGTGGACCACCTCCTACTCGGAGAGCGTCCACACCTACGCGAACACCATCAACACGCACGAAGGCGGCACGCACGAAGAAGGCTTCCGCGCCGCGATGACCTCGTTGATCAACCGCTACGCGCGCGAGAAAAACCTGATCAAGGAGAAGGAAGAAAACCTCACCGGCGACGACATCCGCGAGGGCCTCACTGCCGTCATCTCCATGAAGCTGGGCGAGCCCCAGTTCGAGGGCCAGACCAAGACCAAGCTGGGCAACTCCGAGGCCAAGGGCTTTGTGCAGCGTGTGGTCACGGACGAACTCGGTGACTGGCTGGAGCGCAATCCCGGACCCGCCCGCGACGTGATCCGCAAGTCGATCCAAGCCTCGCAGGCCCGGCTGGCCGCCCGGAAAGCGCGCGAATCCACCCGGCGCAAGGGGTTGCTCGAATCCGGCGGCATGCCGGGCAAGCTCAAGGACTGCTCGTCCCGCGACCCATCCAAGTCGGAAATCTACATCGTGGAGGGCGACTCCGCGGGCGGTTCGGCCGTCCGCGGCCGGAACCCGGAGACCCAGGCCATCCTGCCGCTGCGGGGCAAGATCCTGAACGTGGAGCGGGCCCGGCTGGACCGCGCGCTGGGTAACGCCGAGGTCCAGGCCATGATCACCGCGTTCGGCGCCGGCATCGGCGAGGACTTCGACGTGGAGAAGGCCCGGTACCACAAGATCGTGCTGATGGCCGACGCCGATGTGGACGGCCAGCACATCACCACGCTGCTCCTGACCCTGCTGTTCCGCTACATGCGCCCGCTGATCGAGAACGGTTACGTCTACCTGGCGCAGCCGCCGCTCTACCGGATCAAATGGTCCAACCACCCCCACGATTATGTCTTCAGCGACCGTGAGCGGGACGAGACCGTCCGCCGCGGCCTGGCGAACAACCAGCGGCTGCCCAAGGAAAACGGCATCCAGCGGTACAAGGGCCTCGGTGAAATGGACTACACGGAGCTGTGGGACACCACCATGGACCCCGACCACCGGACACTGCTGCAGGTGACGATGGAGGATGCCGCCGCCGCGGACCAGACCTTCTCGATCCTGATGGGCGAAGACGTCGAATCCCGGCGCACCTTCATCCAGCAGAACGCCAAGGATGTCCGCTTCCTCGACATTTAGCCCCGCCGCAGCCGGCCGGCCGCCGGCCGCTGACCGGGCCGCACCAAGGTTTTGACGCAAAGGAAACTTAAACGATGAGCGACGAAGAGACGCCCGACCTGCCCGCAGGCACCGGCGATGAGCCGATCGAGGGCGAAATCCTGACCGACCGGGTGGAGCAGGTCGACCTCCAGACCGAAATGCAGCGGTCCTACCTGGACTATGCCATGGCGGTCATCGTCGGGCGCGCCCTGCCGGACGTCCGCGACGGCCTCAAGCCGGTGCACCGGCGGGTGCTGTACGCGATGTTCGACGGCGGTTACCGCCCCGAGCGATCCTTCAACAAGTGCGCCCGCGTGGTGGGCGAGGTCATGGGCCAGTACCACCCGCACGGCGACATGGCCATCTACGATGCCCTGGTCCGCCTGATCCAGGACTGGACCATGCGCTACCCGCTGGCGCTGGGGCAGGGCAACTTCGGCTCGCCCGGCAACGACGGCGCGGCCGCCCCCCGGTACACGGAAACCAAGATGGCGCCGCTGGCGCTGGAAATGGTCCGCGACATCGACGAGGACACCGTCGATTTCCAGGACAACTACGACGGCAAGAACCAGGAACCGACCGTCCTGCCGGCCCGCTTCCCGAACCTGCTGGTCAACGGTTCCTCTGGCATCGCCGTCGGCATGGCCACCAACATCCCGCCGCACAACCTGCGCGAAGTGGCCGACGGGGTCCAGTGGTACCTGGACAATCCCACCGCCAGCCGTGAAGAACTCCTCGAAGCGCTGATCCAGCGGATCAAGGGGCCCGACTTCCCCACCGGCGCTCAGATTCTGGGCCACAAGGGCATCGAGGACGCCTACCGCACCGGCCGCGGCTCCATCACCATGCGCGCCGTGGTCAACGTGGAGGAAATCCAGGGCCGGACCTGCCTGGTGGTCACGGAACTTCCATACCAGGCGAACCCGGACAACCTGGCCATGAAGATCGCCGAGCTGGCCAAGGAAGGCAGGGTGGCCGGCATCGCCGACCTGCGCGACGAGACCTCCGGCCGCACGGGACAGCGCCTGGTCATCGTGCTCAAGCGCGACGCCGTGGCCAAGGTGGTGCTGAACAACCTCTACAAGCACACCTCGCTGCAGGAGAACTTCGCGGCCAACATGCTCGCGATCGTCGACGGCGTGCCCCGCACCCTGACCCTCGACGCCTTTATCCGCCACTGGGTCACCCACCAGCTGGAAGTCATCGTCCGGCGCACCCGCTTCAGGCTGCGCAAGGCCGAGGAAGAAGCGCATATCCTGCGTGGCCTGCTCAAGGCCCTGGATGCGCTCGATGAAGTCATCGCCCTGATCCGCGCCTCGTCCACCACGGAAGAAGCCCGCGACGGCCTGATGCAGTTGCTGGACATCGACACGGACCAGGCCTCGGCCATCCTGAACATGCAGTTGCGCCGGCTGGCCGCCTTGGAACGGCAGAAGATCCAGGACCGCCACGCCGAGCTTGAGCGGATGATCCAGGAGTTCAACCGCATCCTCGCGTCCGAAGAAGCCCAGCGCAGCATCGTCAGCGAGGAACTCGCCGAGATCACCGGCAAGTACGGTGACGACCGCCGGACCCAGATCATGATGGGCTACGGCGGGGACATGAGCATGGAAGACCTCATCCCCGAAGAGGAGATGGTGGTGACCATCACCCGCGGCGGATACGTCAAGCGCACCCGCAGCGACAACTACCGGTCCCAGCAGCGAGGCGGCAAGGGAGTACGCGGCGCCCAGCTCCGCGGCGACGACGTGGTCGAGCACTTCTTCGTCACCACGACGCACCACTGGCTGCTGTTCTTCACCAACCTGGGCCGGGTGTACCGGGCCAAGACGTACGAGCTGGCCGAAGGCGGCCGCGACGCCAAGGGCCAGCACGTGGCGAACCTGCTGGCCTTCCAGCCGGACGAGCACATTGCCCAGGTCATGGACCTGAAGGACTACCAGCAGGCCCCCTACCTGGTGTTGGCCACCAAACGCGGCCTGATCAAGAAGACCCGGCTGGAGGACTACGACACGAACCGTTCCGCCGGCGTCATCGCGATCAACCTGCGCGACGGCGACGAGCTCGTTTCGGCGCGGCTGGTCGCTGAGACCGACGACATGATGCTGGTCTCCCGGCGCGGCCAGTCCCTGCGCTTCACCGCGACGGACGAGGCACTGCGGCCGATGGGACGCGCCACGTCCGGTGTGACCGGCATGAAGTTCCGTGAGGACGACGAACTGCTGGTCGCCGGCGTGCTGCGCGAGGACTCCTACGTCTTCATCGTGACCGCCGGCGGTTACGCCAAGCGGACCAAGGCCGACGAATACCGGGTCCAGGGGCGCGGCGGCCTGGGCATCAAGGTGGGCAAGTACCAGGAAGAACGCGGGCACCTGGTCGGCGCACTCATTGTGCAGGAGGAAGACGAGGTGCTGGTGGTGATGGAAAGCGGCAAGGTGGTCCGCTCCTCCGTCGCCGGTGTCCCCGTCAGGGGCCGCGACACCATGGGCGTCATCTTCGCCAAGCCGGACAAGAAGGACCGCATCATCGCCGTCGCCAGGAACTCCGAACGAGGCCTGGCCGCGGACGAGGAAGACACCGACACGCCGGACACGCCCCAGGGTCCCGAAACCGGTGGCACAACCGGCGCCGAATCTGCGCAGCAGGCAACCGATGAAGTACCGTTGGACGCAGACATGACGCAGTCCGCAGCCGAAACGACGGCGCCGGAAATCGGAGGTAACGAGTGAGTACACCTAAAACGCCACGGCCGGGCACGCGCCCGCAGCCGGCCAACGCGCCCCGGGCTACCACTCGCAGCGGCGGCACGCCTGCACGCCCGGCCCAGCGCCCGGCGAACAGCGGACAGCGTCCGGCCAACGGCGCCCAGCGCCCGGCCGGCCAGCCCGCCCGTCCAGGACTCGTGCGCCCGGCTCCGAAGGCCAAGGTCCGCCGTGCCCGCCTGCTGGTCAGCAAGGTCGACCCGTGGTCGGTGCTGAAGATGGCCTTCCTGCTCTCCGTCGCCCTCGGCATCGTCACCGTGGTGGCCTCCATCGTCCTGTGGACGACGCTGGACATCACGGGCATCTTTGACCGGGTCAACGGGCTGCTGACGGAAGTCGCGGGTACCGAGGGCGGCGGATTCGACCTGCGGTCCTACGCCTCGCTGGGACAGGTAGCGTCCTTCGCCACCATCATCGCCGTCGTGAACGTGGTCCTGCTGACCGCACTGGCCATGCTGTCCGCGGTGCTTTACAACATCTCGGCGACGCTGGTCGGCGGCATCGGGGTCACGCTGACGGACGACTGAGCGGATTTGAAGTTCCGGCCCGGCGTACTGTAAAGTCGTATCTCGGCCCGCAAGGGCAGGGGGCGTATAGCTCAGGCGGTTAGAGCGCTTCGCTGATAACGAAGAGGTCCCAGGTTCAAGTCCTGGTACGCCCACGGATGACTGATCCCACCGATGTCGGGAGGACACCGTGAAGAAGTTGCTGCTGATGGCAGCCGCGGCCGCGGGTGTCTTCGTGTACAAGAAGTGGCAGGAATCCGAAGCGGAGAAATCCGCTTGGAGCCGCGCGACCGACAAGGTCGAGTGACTCAAAGCATCGGCCGGTTCGACCGGCCGGACCCTCCGGGGGCATGGCGCAATTGGTAGCGCACCTGCTTTGCAAGCAGGGGGTTAGGGGTTCGAGTCCCCTTGCCTCCACCGGAAACGCGAGGCCCCGATCTACGGATCGGGGCCTCGCTGCGTTCGCGCCCCACTGCTGCTCCCCCGCTGCGTTCGCCCCCCGCGGCCGCGGCGGGATGGGGTTGGCAGGGTTCACCCCTAGGCTGAAGGTGTGATCATTTTCCTGGCCACACTGGCTGTGCTCGGCATCTCCGCGTCCGGTCCCATCATGGCTGCCACTGCCGCCCCCGCCCTGGCCATCGCATTCTGGCGGAACATCATCGGCGCCGTCGTGATGGGAGTACCCGCGGCGATCGGCCGGCGCCAGGAGTTCCGGAAGCTGACGACGTCGGACATCGGCTTCAGCGCGGTGGCGGCCGTCGCATTGGCGCTCCACTTTGCCTGTTTCATCACCGCGTTGCAGCTGACCTCGGTGGCGGCGGCGACTGCTTTGGTCTGCCTGCAGTCGGCCTGGATCGTCCTGTTCAACCGGCTGCGCGGCATCAAGGCGTCCCGGCTGATCTTGTGCGGTGTCGGGCTCGCGTTCGCCGGCGTACTGGTGATCTCCGGGTTCGACCTGCGGCTCTCCAGAGAGGCACTGCTGGGCGACCTGCTCGGCCTGGTCGGCGGGGCCATGGCCGGGGTGTATACGATGGCCGGCGGCCGGGTACGGCGCCGGCTGTCCACGGGACCGTACACCACCATCTGTTACGGATTGTGCGCACTCATCCTGCTGGCTATGGCGTTGGCTTTCGGACAGCCGCTCGCCGGGTTCCCGCCCCAAGCCTGGGCCGGGATCCTGGCCGTGACCGTGGTGGCCCAGTTGCTGGGCCACTCGGTGCTGAACCACCTGCTGGCTGTCCTGAGTCCGCTGGTGGTTTCAATGATCATCCTGCTGGAAATCCCCGGAGCCGCCGCCCTGGCGGCCCTGTTCCTCGGCGAGACCCTTCCGTGGGGCACCTACGCGGGCCTGGCACTGATCCTGGCGGGCCTGGCCGCCGTCGTGCTTTCCCAGAACAGGTCGAAGGTGCAGGGACGCAACCCGGTGCCGGAAGCCAGCGGACCCGGGAGGGACTAACGGCTACAGCCCGCCGCGCGTCACGCGGACCTGCGTGCGGGCCTGGTGGACCCGGCGCAGCAGCTTTGCGGGATAGTAGACGCTCATGAAGATCAGCATCGGCACCCGCGCCATGCGGCGGTCGATCTTGTGGACGTTGTAGGTGCGCTCGAAGCGCGTGACGTAGTACCGGTAGTCCTTGGGCGAATCTTCCAGCCTCCGGGCCGACATGCCGCTGATCATTTCCGGCACGTATTGGATCCTGAGCGCGTGGTCGGCCAGATGAACGGAGATATCGATGTCCTCGTGCATCTCGTCCGCCTCATCACGGCAAACCTCGTTGCGGATAATGTCCCAGGCTCCGCGGCGGATGGCCATGTTGGATCCGAAGAGGAAGTGGTACTGCTTCTTGGCCAGTTTCAGGACGAAGCGGCGCAGGCGGTCGTCGGCCTGGAGGCCGAAGCGCCGCAGCGGCATGTCGTAGTACAGCACCGGACCGGTGCACGCCATCACTTCCGGGTCGGCGAAAGCCGCTTGCACGCGCTCAACCCAGTCGGGCTCCAGGACGGAATCAGCGTCGATCCTGCCCAGGACTTCTCCGGTGGCATGGTCCAGGCCGAAGTTGCGCGTGGGGATCAGGCCTTGCTCCGCATCCTGCTCGAGCAGGATCAGGGGAACATCGGGGTATTCGGCCTGCATGGCCCGGACCAGGTCGGCTGTCCCGTCGGTCGATTTGTTGTCCACGACGATGATTTCCCAGGGTGCCACGGACTGGCACACCGCGGCGTAGACGCATTGGCGGATAACCGACTCTTCATTGAAGGCCGGGATGACGATCGACACGCTGGGCGCAGCACTTCTCACGGCATGAAATCTACCAGCAGGCTTGCCGGGAGTCCGGGAAGCGGGTCGTGAAGGGGATGGGACGGGAGAGAACAATGGGAGCTCCCCTTCGGGGAGCTCCCATTACGGCGTGTGCTGAAGGAAACTACTTCTTGGTGTCCTTCTCGGCGGCAGCGTCGGCAGCTTCCGCAGCCTTCTGGCCGGCCGCCCGCGCGGAGCGGGTGGGGCCGTTGCCGGTCGTCTTGGCCGTGGCTGCCGCGGCCTCGGAACCCTTATCGGAGACAGAGGTACCCGCTGCGGCATCCGAGGTGGCCGGGGCTGCAGCGTGTTTGGCTGTTGCGGTTTCGGCAGCCCCGGCGGTACCTGTCGAGGTGGAAGTTGTGGAAGTCGAGGCGGAGCTCGAGCTCGACGGACTGGTGGTGGTGGAAACCTGACCCGGTGCCGGAGTCGCACTCGTCGGCTGGACCGGCGTCTTCCACGGATCTTCGACCGGCCGGGCAGCCCGCCATGCGGCCACTCCCGCCGTTGCCGCGGCCGCGAGGATGCCCACGATCAGCCAACCCTTGCCGCCCCCGGACTTCTGCTGGTTTTTCAGCTCCTTGGCAGCCTTCCTGGCATGCCCGGCGGCTGCCTTTTGGGCTTTCTTGAGGGCGCGCTTGGATCCGCCCGCCTTGACGACGGCGGCCTGCACCGAAACGGGCAGCGCGGTCTTGTCCAGCGTCTTCGCGACCTGGTCTGCGGTAGCGGCGAGCCGTGCTGAGACGGTCGGGATGTACTCGTCGACTACTTTGTCCCGGGCATGTGTGATGGCGGGGGCCGCCCGGTCCAAGGTCTCCTGGATGCGCGGAGCAGCCTCATCCACAACGTGGGAAATCTTCGGGGCCAGGCTGTCCAATCCCTCCTGGATCCTCGGCGTCACAGTTACTACGGAGTGGGAAAGATCCTTGGCGGCCTTCTGCAGCCCCCCCTGGATGCGCGGTGAAGCGGTCTCAATGCTCTTTTCGATCCGCGGGACGGCCCAGTTCCGCGCGGCTGCCATCTTGGGAGAGGCCCAGTCCTTGGCTGTTCCCACGAGGACAAAAACATTGCCTTCTGCGTCGTGAGCTATTCGTTTGGTCTTCTTCACTACTACCTCCCGGAAATGGTGACGGTCGTTCATCAGCCTACTTCCTGCACTTGCAGACGGCTATGCCGGCGATGAAACGCGCGGGATTTTCACTCATCGCGGAACCGGCCGCCGGCGGGAACCCAGGGGAATCGCCGTGGAAGAATGGTGCCATGACTGCTATTGCTACAGCTAAGGCCACTATCCACACCAACCACGGCGACATCGTGGTGAACCTGTTCGGCAACCACGCCCCGAAAACCGTGAAGAATTTCATCGGGCTGGCCACCGGCGAGATCACCTGGAAGCACCCGCAGACCGGCGAAGAGACGAACGCTCCGCTCTACGACGGCGTCATCTTCCACCGCATCATTAAGGACTTCATGCTCCAGGGCGGCGATCCGCTGGGCCAGGGCATCGGCGGCCCGGGCTACCAGTTCGACGACGAAATCAACCCCGACCTGAACTTTAACGAGCCCTACAAGCTGGCCATGGCCAACGCCGGCATCCAGGGGGGCCGCGGCACCAACGGCTCGCAGTTCTTCATCACTACCGTTCCCACCACCTGGCTGCAGGGCAAGCACACGATCTTCGGCGACGTCACGGACGAAGCTTCGCGCGCCGTCGTCGATTCCCTCAACGCGGTGGCTACCGACCAGCGGGACAAGCCGCTGGAAGACGTGGTCATCAAGAACATCACGGTCGAGCAGCTCTAAGTTGCCTAATGTCCCCGCCCGGAACCCGGGCGGGGACCTTTTCCCAGCAGGAGCGCCTCCATGTCCTACGGAATGCCGGCCGAACCGCCGCAGACCGATGTCCCCGTCTGCCCGCGGCATCCGGACCGCGTCTCCTACGTGCGCTGCCAGCGTTGCGGACGCCCGGCCTGTCCGGAATGCCAGCGCACGGCGTCGGTTGGCGTCCAGTGCGTCGACTGCGTCAACGAAGCGGCGCGCAGCATGCCGACTGTCCGTACCGTCTATGGCGGGGTGGCCGCGGTCGGCCGTCCCGTGGTCACGCTGACACTGATCGGCATCTGCGCCGTTGCCTATCTGCTGCAGTGGGTCGTTCCCGGCTTCACCGAAAGGTTCCTGTACGCGCCGGTCTACACCCTTCCAAATCCGTTCTACGCGCCGGAACCGTGGCGGATGATCACCTCGGCTTTTCTGCATTCGCCGAATTTCCTCCTGCACATTGCCTTCAACCTCTACGCCTTGTGGATCCTGGGCCGGCACCTGGAGCCCCTGTTGGGGCGGCTGAGGTTCCTTGGGCTGTACCTGCTTTCCGGCTTCGGCGGCTCGGTCGGCGTACTCCTGCTCTCCGCTCCCAACATTCCCGTGGTCGGCGCCTCAGGGGCCATTTTCGGCCTCTTCGGCGCACTGTTCATCGTGCAGCGGCAACGCGGCGGCGAGGTCAGATCGCTGTTGGTGCTGATTGGCATCAACGCGGTGCTCGGATTCGTGGTCTCCGGCATTGCCTGGCAGGCGCACTTGGGCGGACTGCTGGTTGGTGCCTTGTCCGCTGTGGTGCTGGCCTACGCGCCGAAGGGAAAGAATCGAAGCGTTGTCCAGTTCACCGGGCTGGCTGCCATACTCCTGGTGCTGGTGGCGGTCACTGCCCTGAAGGCGATGACGTAACCCCGGCCGGCTTCCGCCAAGGCGGGCAGGAAAAGTGTCCTGGAGGACGCGGTTCCTGCCCGCCTTTCCTGTGTGGTCCCGTTTGCCGGACCGGCAATCTCCGGGCAGTCCCGCCCGGGGGCTGGCTGTAGGCGCACGCTGTGCCCGAGCCCCTCTCACTCCCTCCGGCGCGCGTGCCGTGCAGCTGCGCGTTTTCCCCAACCTGCTTTCCCCATCCTGTGGGCTGGCTGTGGAAAGCTCCGCGGCCCTCGCTGCGGTGAAAGGATGTTATCCACAGGAGTTATGCACAGTGAGGATAAGTTACACACATGTAATTCCACAGCTGTGGATAACGTGATGGCAGGTGACAGAAGGGGTGGACGGAAGTAATCCCCAAAGTTATGCACGTCTGTGGATAAGTTCGGTCTACAACTGTGAAAACGTGGACAACTAAGCCTGCAGCCTGCAATTAGCCGAGCATTACAGTGGAAAAGGCGAAACATTCGTCCGGCCGAAGACATATGCAGACCCTGCAAACCGGCCTTCAGGTAGCCTTGAAATCCGGTCCCCTCGCTCGACCAGCCACGGGGCCCACGCGGCCGTCCCGGACCCAGGCGATAGTCGGATCGAATGCGCCGCGCCCCATGCCTTGTGAACGGCCAGCTGCGGCCTCTCGGAGGATCTGCTTCCTGCCGGCCTGTCGCAGGCCGGGCCATCCAAGCTCCCTCCCGTGAAGGGAAGGAACAACAGAAGGAATCTACGTGACTACCGAAACCGGCAACTCCACACGAATCGACCTCACCCGCGAGGAGATCTTCAGCGCCCATGAGGGCGGCAAGCTGCAGATTGGCCTCACCGCACCGTTGGACACCAAGCGCGATCTCTCCATCGCCTACACGCCGGGTGTGGCCCAAGTCAGCCGCGCCATCAACGCCGACCCGGAAATGGCCGGGAAGTACACGTGGGCCTCCCGGCTGGTGGCAGTGGTCTCCGACGGCACCGCGGTGCTGGGGTTGGGCAACATCGGGGCGGCTGCGTCACTGCCGGTGATGGAGGGGAAGGCTGCCCTCTTCAAGCAGTTTGCCGGACTGGACTCCATCCCGCTGGTACTCGAGACCACCGACGTTGACGAGATCTTTGAGACCCTGGTGCGGCTGCGGTCGAGCTTCGGCGCCGTCAACCTTGAAGACATTTCGGCGCCACGCTGCTTCGAGCTCGAAGCCCGCCTCATTGAGGCCCTGGACATGCCGGTCATGCACGACGACCAGCACGGCACCGCCGTGGTAGCCCTTGCGGCGCTGACCAATGCCGCCCAGGTGGTCAACCGCGAGCTGGCGTCGCTCAAGGTGGTTATTTCGGGCGCGGGTGCGGCGGGCATCGCCGTCGCCGAAATCCTCCTGGCCGCCGGCGTTGCCGACGTGATCCTGCTGGATTCGCGCGGCATCATCCACGGCGACCGCGGCGATTTGACCGAGGTCAAGGCCTCCTATGCTGCCCGCACAAACCCGCGCGGAGTCACCGGCGGCAGCGCGCAGGCGCTCGACGGGGCAGACGTGCTGATCGGGGTCTCCTCCGGCACGATCCCGGAAGAGACCCTGGAGAAGATGTCCGACGACGCCATCATCTTCGCGCTGTCCAACCCGGATCCGGAAGTACACCCGGAGACCGCCGCGAAGTTCGCGAAGGTTGTGGCCACCGGCCGCAGCGATTTCCCCAACCAGATCAACAACGTCCTGGCTTTCCCGGGCATCTTCCGCGGCGCACTGGACGCGGGTGCCCGCCGCATCACCCCGGCCATGAAGGTTGCCGCGGCCGAGGCAATCGCGGGAATCGTTGGGGAAGACCTCGCGGCCGATTACATCATCCCCAGCCCGCTGGACCCCCGGGTGGCCCCGGCCGTTACCGCTGCCGTGATGGCCGCCGCAGACGCCGGCTGAGCCTACCCTGGCAGCCGCCCTGCCGGGGCCCGTCCCCGTATCCCGGGAGCGGGCTTCCGGCGCACCTGCCCGGTCAGGCGGGCTTTAGAGCCATCGGTTGCGCCTGAAGAACCAGTAAAGCCCGAGGGCCGTCAGGAACATCAGAACCAGCGACATCGGGTAGCCGAACGCCCAGTCCAGTTCCGGCATCACCGTGAAGTTCATCCCGTAGACGGCGGCCACCAAAGTCGGGGCGAAGAGTATGGCCGCCCATGACGAGATGCGCTTGACCTGTTCGTTCTGGGCAACACTGGTTTCGGTGAGTTTCTGGGCCTGCAGGGTGGAGCTGAGGCTCAGGGCGTTCTGCAGGACGGCACGGAAGGCGTCGACGCGCTCGTTCAGCCGGATGACATGGTCCTCGACGTCGCGCAGGCCGCGGGCCACCTCAAGGTCCAGGTCAGGGTTTTTGGTGCCTCGTTCGAGGACGGCGATCATCCCCTCCAGCGGGTGCAGGGCACGCTGGAACTCGATGACTTCGCGCAGCAGCTCGTAGATCCGTCGGGAAACGTCGGGATCGCCGCCGAAGAGCTGGTCTTCGATCTCGTCGATGTCGTTCTCCAGGCCGAGCACCACGGGTTCGTACTCGTCGACGACCTGGTCCAGGACCGCGTAGAGCGCCGCCTGCGGTCCCGTCGCCAGCAGGTCGGGCACGGACTCCATACGCTGCCGCACGTGGGCCAGATCCGGCGACTCCGCGTGCCTGACGGTGATCAGGAAGTCCCGCCCCATGAAGACGTGCAGTTCGCCGAACTCCACCTTCTCCGTTTCGTCGATGTAGCGCGCGGGCCGGAGGACGGTGAACAGCGTGCGGCCGTACTGTTCCAGCTTGGCCCGCTGATGGCCGCGCAAGGCGTCCTCCACGGCCAGGTGGTGAAGATCGAACTCCGCTGCCACGGCGGCCAGCTCCGGCTCGCTCGGCCGGTAGAGCCCTATCCACGCCATGCCCGAGTACCGGTGCAGCTCGCTGAACGTCTGCTCCAGGGTTTCGGGCGTGGCGGCACGGACGCCGTCGACGTAGATGCCGTTATCAACCAGCATGACTGCCTACGAGCGCCACCTGGTCGTCATCAGGAAGCCCGCGATGGCGATGCCGAACCCGATCATGATGTTCCAGGACCCTGCTGCCGGCAGCGGCCACGCTCCCTGCGTGATGTAGAAAACGATGATCCACAGCAGGCCGATGATCATGAGGCCGAACATGACCGGTTTGAACCACACGGGGTTGGGCTTATTGCCTTTGGCGGTCAATTCCTCGGGACGCCGTTCGGTCCTCTTGCGGCGCTTCGACTCGGGCACAGATCCTCCGGGGCATCAAGGGGTGGTTGGCACTGGCAGGCCGGGGCCGCGATCTTCACGCGAGTCCGCCGCCGCCGCCGACCGTCTAGCTGTTTAGTCTAGCCAATGTATGTGACGTTCGCCGCCGCGCATTTGCCGGGATCACCGCGGGGGACCGATCATAGTGTGAGTGCTGCTGTTGCCGCCTTGGCTCCCGTTCCCCCGACGGAGTGCCGGCCGGCTCCCGCAGTCCCCCGTCCCGGAACAACTCCACGATTGGCACGACTGTCACATGAGCAAGACTCCGCGCATCCTCGTCATCGACAACTATGACAGCTTCGTCTACACCCTGGTCGGCTACCTTCAGGAACTCGGCGCGGAAACGACTGTGGTGCGCAACGATGACGTCACCCTCGAGGAAGCGGTTGAACTGGCCGGAGTCCGCGACGGGGTCTTGGTCTCCCCCGGCCCGGGAACGCCTGCCGAGGCGGGCATCTGCGTCGAGCTGATCCGTTGGTGCGGCCGGGAAGCAAAGCCGATGTTCGGCGTGTGCCTGGGCCACCAGGCGTTGGCCGAGGCCTATGGCGCCACCGTCACCCATGCCCCCGAATTGATGCACGGGAAGACCTCGCACGTGACCCACGGCGACCAGAACGCCTTCCTGGGCGTTCCGAACCCGTTCACGGCCACCCGCTACCACTCGCTGGCGGCCGTGCGCAGCACCATCCCTGCCGAACTCGAAATCACCGCGGAGACCGACAGCGGAGTCGTGATGGGGCTGGCCCATCGGAGCGCGCCGCTGTGGGGCGTGCAGTTCCATCCCGAATCGGTGCTGACCGAAGGCGGCTACCTGATGCTCGGTAACTGGCTGGAGTCGCTCGGCGCGGAGGGAACGGCCGAACGCGCCGCCACGCTCAGCCCGCTCATTACCCACTGAACCGCTCCGGGGCGGGACTGCGCGACCGGTCGCGGGGACCAGGCTGCCACGGATGCTGTCAGTCGTCGCTGTTCCCGTTGCCCCGGCCGTTCCCGTTGCCGCGGCCGTTCCCGTTGCCGGAGTTGTTGCCTCTGTCGGAGCCCTCATCCGGGTCGGGCGCAGGCGTTTCGGAGGGCTCGGGGGGCGGCGGTGCAACCGCAACGGTCAGGACTATCTCAGTCCCCTGTTCGACGTCCGTTCCCGCTTTAACGCTCTGGCCGACGACGGTGCCGGGTGCGACCACCTCGTTGTCGACCTCTTGTACCCGGTAGGGCAGGGCAACGGCCGCGTCTTCCAGCATCGTGCCGGCTTCTTCAACAGTTTTGTTCATCAGGGCCGGAACGCGCACCATGCCGTTCGAGATGACCAGGTCCACCGTGGAACCGGTCTTGACCTTCTCGCCGGGGGCGGGCTTGGTGGTCACCACATTCCCGCGCGGCATGGAGGCACTGTTCGCCGGGACGTTTTCCCCCGGTTCCAGGCCCAGATTCCGGAGCTTGTCCCGGACCTCCGCCTCGGTGCGGCCGGCCAGGTCCTTGGGAATGGTAGCAAATTCGCTACCCTCGGAGATGTAGACCACGACCTGGCTGCCCGGTTCCAGCTGTTCTCCGACGTCCGGATCGGTTCGGGTTGCCATGCCCGCCTCGACGTCGTCGCTGAACTCCTGTTCAACCCGTGGCTTGAGATCCGCTGCCCAGATGGCGTTGGTGGCGGCGTTCTGGTCCATCCCCGCCACAGCCGGAACGGCAACCGTATCCGGGACGGCGTTCTGCACCAGCATGTTGTAGACGTAGTAGCCTCCGCCCACCAGGACCAGCAGCAAGGCAATGATCAGCGTGACGATCCATGCCCGGCGCTTGGCCCGGCGCTCGGGTTCGATGTCGTCTTCACTGCCCACGGCCAAGGCGGTGGGAAGCTGCCCGCGGTCGTAGGAGGCCGTTTCCGGCCCGGCGTCGTCATCAGGCGAGTAGGCGGTGTGGGACAGGTCAGGAGTTTCCCCGGCCACGGCGTGGGCCGGCTGGGTGATTAGTTCGGTGGCGGGAGCCAGTGCGGGAAACGCTTCCGTCGCCGGCCCGGCCGCCTGGTGCGGCGTCCCGCCCAGCGCCGCACGCAGCGCGTCCGCGAAGGCAGCGGCCGTCTGGAACCGGTCCGCCTTGTCTTTTTGCAGCGCATGTTCCAGTACGGAATCCAAGGCAGGCGTAACGTCCGGGTTGAAGCGGCTCGCCGGTTCGGGGAGTTCGCGGACGTGCTGGTAGGCCACGGACACCGGGCTGTCACCGATGAAGGGCGGACGACCGGCAAGCATTTCGTAGAGCAGGCAGGCGGCCGAGTACAAGTCGCTGCGCGCGTCCACGGCTTCACCCCGGGCCTGCTCCGGGGAAAGGTACTGTGCGGTCCCCAGAACCGCCTGGGTCTGCGTCATCGTGGCGGCCGAATCGGCCAGCGCACGCGCGATGCCGAAGTCCATCACCTTCACGTTGCCCTCGGGCGTGACCATGACGTTGGCCGGCTTGATGTCGCGGTGCACAATGCCCGAGCGGTGGCTGTATTCGAGCGCGGCCAGGACGCCGAGGGCATAGCGGACCGAGTCCTCGATGCCCAGCTCGCGGCCCTTGATGAATTCACGCAGCGTCCGGCCCCGGACGTACTCCATCACGATGAACGGGACCTTGACGTCGTGCTCCGCCGCGCCGGGAAGATCCATGTCCCCCGTGTCGTACACGGCAACGATTGCCGGGTGGTTCAGCCCGGCCACCGCCTGGGCTTCGCGCCGAAACCGGGACTGGAGCATCGGGTCGCGGGCCAGGTCGGTCCGCAGCTGCTTGACCGCCACCGAGCGGCCCAGGCGGATGTCACGGCCCAGCAGCACATCGGCCATCCCGCCGCGTCCGATGAGTTCCCCCACCTCGTAGCGGCCAGCCAGGATGTGCGGCGAGTCCACTGGTTGTCGTCCTTCCATCAGGCCGACCAGGATTCGGTCACGGCTTACCGCCGCGCGTGTCGGGAGCGGAGGTCGGCAGGCCCTTGGCATCCGGCGAGCCCGTCTCTGTCGGGGCCGGAGTTTCTTCTTCTTCTTCCGGCCCACTGGAGACAACGTAGCTGACGGTCGACCCGACCGGAACGTCACCGCCGTCGGGAGACAGGCTGAGCACGGTGCCAGGCTCTTCATCGCTCGGCTGCTCGCCCGACTTCTGCGGTACCAGGTTCAGTCCGATCAGGGCCTCGCGAACCCGCTGCTCGGACTGCCCGGCCAGACCGTTGGGAATGGTGACGGTTCCGGGGCCGGTGGAGTAGGTGACGGTGATTGCTTCGCCAACGACGACGGCGCCGGTCGGCGCGATGTCGATGACGGTATTCTCGGCTTCGCCGCTCTCCACCGGGTTGGGAACCACCTGGTAGCCCATGTTTTCGAGCTCGGCCCGGACCTCGCTGAAGGGTCGGCCCAGGAACGCATTCGCCGCCAGCTGGTTCGTCTCCGGCGTTGCCGTTTCGCGCGGTTCCTCGGTCTCTTCTTCTGTTGGCGTTGCGGAGGTGGTCTTCGGCGCCGCCCGTGTCGTCGAGCTCGATGCCGACGACGAGGACTCCGCAACGCCGGTGGGGGTCAGCATGGGCAGCAGGATCGCGCCGGCCACGGCGAACAGAATCAACAGGATCAAACCGACCAGCGGCCAGGTCCAGGGACTGCGTTTCTTCTGCTGGCGGCGCGGTGTTTCTTCAGGCTCATCGCTGTCCAGATCCTGATCGGTCCAGTCCCGTTCGGCGCCGAGGCCCGCTGCTGCTGCTGCACCGCCGACGGCGGGCAGCTGGGAGGTCCCGGCGCTGACGGCGCGCGTCGGAGCGGTTCCGGGGGCGGGCACCGGAGCAGTCATCAAACCGGTGCTGTCGTCCCCACCGAACAGCAACATTCCCGGGACAGCTGCCTCGGCGGCACGGATATTGCCGGCACGGATGGCGTCGGCCGCCTCGGCGAGCTTTTCCGCGTTGGCCGGCCGGTCGGCCGGGTCCTTGGCCAGCATGGACATCAGCAGAGCGCGGACCGGCCGGGGCAGGGATTCGGGCAGTGGCGGGGGAGTGTCGTTGACCTGGGCCAGGGCAATGGCTATCTGCGATTCACCGGAGAACGGCCGGGAACCGGAGAGGCACTCGTAGCCGATGACGCCGAGCGAATAGATGTCGCTTTGTCCGGTAGCAGTCTGTCCCGTCGCCTGCTCGGGCGCCAGATACTGGGCGGTGCCCATGACCTGCCCGGTCGCGGTCAGCGGAACCTGATCGGCCAGCCGCGCAATGCCGAAGTCGGTGATCTTGACCCGGCCCTCCGGCGTGATCAGCAGGTTTCCGGGCTTGACGTCGCGATGCACCAGGCCCTGGGCATGGGCGACGGCCAGCGCCTTGGCCGTCTGGGTGATGATGGACAGCGTCCGGTCGGGCGAGAGCACGCGCTCGCGCTCGATGATCGCCGAGAGCGGATGCCCGGGCACGAGTTCCATCACGAGGTAGGCGGATCCGGCCTCTTCGCCGTAATCAAAGACATTGGCAATACCGGTGTGGTTCAGCAGCGCGGTGTGCCGGGCCTCTGCGCGGAAGCGGTTGAGGAAGCCCGGGTCGCCCGTGTACTCCTCTTTGAGGACCTTGATGGCGACGATGCGGCCCAGGACCTGGTCCTGCGCCTTCCAGACCTCACCCATGCCGCCGATGGCGATACGTTCAGTGAGCTGGTACCTGCCGCCTAAGGTGATACCCGAGGTAGGTCTCACTTATTTAACACCGCCTCTAGGAGTTGCCGAGCACTTGGACTTGAGAGTGAAGAACCGGTCGTTACATCGACGTCCTCGAAGACGACGGATACGACGGCCTGGGGGTCATCCGCCGGTGCGAATCCGGTGAACCACGAGTTGTTTCCTGCTTCGCCGGCCAGCAGTTCTGCCGTACCGGTCTTGCCGGCCACCTCGACGCCCGGAATGGCGGCTCCGCCGCCGATGCCCCTGCTGACCACATTGACCATCCAGTCCTGAATCAGCCGGGCGTTGTCTGCGGAAAGGGAACGTTGCAGTTCCTGGGGTTTGGGGCTGTCCATGACGCGCAGGTCGGGCGCGCGCACGGTGCGCACGAGGTTCGGCTTCATCAAGACGCCGTCGTTGGCGATCGCACCGGTCATCATGGCCACCTGCAGGGGGGTCACGCGGACGTCGTACTGGCCGATGGCCGACTGGGCGAGCAGGTCATCGCTCATGCCGGTCGGGAACTGGCTCGCGGTGACGTGGGTGGGGATCTGGTAGGACTCGCCGAATCCGAACTTGGCGGCCTGTTCCGCAATGGCGTCTTCCCCCAGGTCCATGGCGATCTGCGCGAAGGGCGTGTTGCAGGATTGCTCCAGGGCAAAGGAGAAGCCGACGGTGGTCCGCGCCGCACAGCCGCCGTTAACGTAGTTCGGCAACTCGACGTTGGTGCCCGGAAGCGGCAGCGTCGGGGGATTGTCGAGCTTGCTGTCGGCGTCGTACTGGCCGGATTCCAGGGCGGCAGCCGTCACCGCGAGCTTGAACACGGAGCCCGGAGCCAACAGGCTCTCGGTGGCGGGGTTGGTGAACGGAGACAGGCCCGGCACCTTCTCCAATTTGGCCATGTTCTGCGTGACCTCTTCGGTGTTGTGCCCCGCCAGGTCATTCGGATCGAAGCTGGGCTTGGAGACCATCGCGAGGATGTTGCCGGTGTCCGGTTCCATCACCACGATCGAGCCCTTCACGCCGTCGGGAATCAGGTCCCAGGCCAACTGCTGCAGCTCGGCGTCCAGGGTCAGCTCCACGGAGGCGCCCTCGACCTGGCCGCCGGAGAACATCTGCACGATCTGTTCGTAGAAGAACTCGTCGCCGGAACCGGAGAGCTGATCGTTCATCGCAGACTCCATCTGGGTGGAGCCGTATACCAACGAGTAGAAACCGGTGATCGGCGCGTAGAGCGCGGGCTCGTTGTAGACGCGCTGGTAGGCGAACTCGTCGTCCGAGGGAACCGACTCGGCGATCGGCTCGCCGCCCACCAGGATGGCGCCCCGGTTCTTGTCGAAGTCTTTGTAGATGGTCCGGCTGTTCCACGGGTTGGCGTTGAGGTTTTCGGCCTCGAAGAATTGCACGACCGTGAGCGATCCAAACAGCAGCGCGAACATCGCGATGGCGACGATCCAGGTATTGCGGATGGCCTGGTTCATGGTTGGATCACCTCCGTGGATCCGGTGTTCCGTGCTTGGGTCTGGTTGCGTCGCGCCGGCCGGTCACCCGGCGGCCGCCGGCCGGCGGCCGGGCCAGTCAGGGCCGGACGGCGCGCGGCGTCGGAAATCAGCAGCAGCAGGGCGACGATCAGCCAGTTGGCCAGGAGGGAAGACCCTCCGGCGGCCAGGAAGGGTGTGGTCAGGCCGGTCAGCGGAATCAGGCGGGTGACGCCCCCGATCACCACGAAGCACTGCAGCGCCAGGGTGAAGGAGAGTCCCGTGGCCAGGAGCTTGCCGAAGGCGTCCCGGCTGCCCAGCGCCGCCCGGATGCCGCGGCTGACCAAGAGGATGTAGAGCATCACGATGGCGCTGAGTCCGATGAGCCCCAGCTCCTCGCCGAGTGCGGCGATGATCATGTCGCTGTTCGCGTAGGTCACCAGGTCCGGCCGGCCCTGCCCGAGTCCGGTGCCGGTCAGAGCGCCGCTGGCCAGGCCGAACAGCCCTTGGACGATCTGGTGGCTGCCGCCGATCCGGTTGTAAACCTCGGGGTCGAACGCGTTGATCCAGCCGTCTATACGTGCGGTGACGTGCGGGAACAGCTGGAAAGCCACCACGCCGCCCACGGCGATCATGAGCAGGCCGATCAGGACCCAGCTGACGCGGCTGGTGGCCACATAGATCATGGCCATGAACAGGCCAAAGAACAGTATCGAGGAACCCAAATCGCGCTGGAAGACCAGGACCCCGATGCTGACCAGCCAGGCCACCACCATGGGGCCCATGTCCTGCCAGCGGGGCAGCTGCAGCGGGCCGATCTTCTTGCCCGCGAGCAGGATGAGGTCGCGGTTCGTCGATAAATACCCGGCGAAGAATATAGCCAGGGTGATCTTCGCGATTTCGCCCGGCTGGAAGGTGGCGAACCCCAGGCTCACCCAAATCCGGGCGCCGTTGATTTCCATCCCGATGAACGGCAGCAGCGGAAGGATGAGCAGGATGGCGCTGGTGATCAACGATATGTAGGTAAAGCGGCGCAGGACGCGGTGGTCGGGCAGCAGCCAGATGACGGCGACCACGGCGGCGATGGCCACGCCGGTCCACAGGAGCTGGCGCCCCGCGGCGGAGTCGTTGTTGGCGATGTCCAGCCGGTGGATCATCGCCAGCCCCACCCCGTTCAGGGCGGTGACGATCGGAAGTATTACCGGGTCGGCATATTTGGCGCGAAGGCGCAGGACCACGTGTACGACGAGGACCAGCACCACCAAGGTGCCGCCCTGGGTGAAGAAGTCGCTGTCGAAGGCCCGGTCCTGGTCGAGCCCGACCAGCATGTTGGCTCCGATGCCGACGATCAAGGCCAGCAGGAGCAGGAGCAGTTCGGTGTTGCGCCGGGAACGCGGCACTGTCTGGATGTTACTCATGGCTTATCCACCTACACATTCCGGCGGCACGGTGGGCTGGGGGCTGGCAGCAGGCGCCGGCGTCGCCCCCGGCGAGGTGCTGGGCCGGTCCGTCGGAACGGTACTGGGGCTGGGTTCGGGTTCCGGACAGTTCAGCTGGCTGCTGATCCGCAACTGTTCCACGATCTCCTCGGCATGCCCGAGGTCGCGGGCGGAAATGCTGGAATCCAGCCGCTGCTGTTGGTACGCGGGCAGGCTTTCCAGCGGGATGTTGTAGACCGTGTCCACGTGGGAAAGCGCGATCGGCCCGAAGTTCTGGGAGACGCCGTTAAAGATGGCCACCCGTCCGTCCGCCGAACCCACGAAATACTGGGTCTGTGTCCACAGGTAGCCGAACCACATGACCGCCACCAGCAGCAACGACATGACGGTCAGGAACGCCGGGATCAGCCAGGGCTTGCGGGCCGGGGCCGAGGTCTCGTTCTCGGGTGTTTCCGGTTCGTCCGGGGCCTTGTGGGTCAGCAATGCCGCCGCCCGGCGCTTGTTGGAGTGGGCCGTGACGATGGGAATCTGTCCGGTCTCGGTGGCCAATGCCGCGGCGCCCACCAGCACATGCGGGCGGGTCTCGAGCTCGCGGCGGATGGCATCGGCGCGGATCGCCTCGTGCGGCTGAAGCTGTTCGTCGTCGGCGCCCGCGGCCACCTGTGCCCCGAGGGAGGCTCCGTCGGCGGGCATCGCCGCGACAGGGGAGGCGGCGCCGTCGTGCTTCAAGGCCGATGCCTTCGGTCGTTCCGGGGCGAGGCCGAGGGAGGCGGTGTCAGCCGCCTCCGGCGCCGCTTCGGCGACTTCGATCATCACGATGGTCACGTTGTCCGGGGAACCGCCGTCAAGCGTCAGCTCCACCAGCTGATCGACGGCGTCCTGCAGGGTGGGCGCGTTGCGCACCACGGATTCCACCACACTGTCCGGCACGACGGCGTTGAGTCCATCGGAGCAGAGCAGCCATTTCTCCCCCGGCTCGGCCTGATGGCTGGCCAGGTCGAGTTCGGGACTGGCATCGACGTCGCCCAAGACGCGCATCAGCACGTTGCGGTGCGGGTGGATTTCGGCTTCCGCCGGAAGGAGCCGGCCTTCGTCGATGAGCCGTTGGACGAAAGTGTGGTCCACGCTGATCTGCTCGAAGATGCCGTTTTTCAGCCGATAGGCACGGGAATCGCCGATGTGGGCGAATTCGAGCTTGTCGTCATGCAGCAGCAAGGCGGTGACGGTGGTGCCCATGCCCGCCAGCTTGGGACTGGTCTGCACCAGCTCCGAAAGGATGGAATTGGCGGTCTGGATCTCGTCGGCCAGCACGTTGGCAGGGTCCTGATGGCCCGAGCGGTCCAGATGGACCAGGTCCAGCACCGTGGACGCCGAGGCCACGTCACCGCCGGCATGGCCGCCCATGCCGTCGGCCACCACGGCAAGATAACGCCCGGCGTAGGCGGAGTCGTCGTTTTTAGACCGTGCCTTACCCACGTCAGACCGCGCCGCATAGCGCAGAACCAGAGCCACCGTCAGGGCCTCAACTCAATGACCGTCTTGCCGATCCGGATGGGAACGCCGGGATCAACGGGCAGCGCCCGCGTCAGCTGGTTCTCGGCCAGGTAGGTGCCGTTGGTGGAGCCGAGGTCCTCGATGAACCAGCGGCTGCCCTGCGGAAAGAGGCGGGCGTGCCGGCCGGAGGCGTAATCGTCCTCCAGCACCAGCGTTGCTTCCTGGGCCCGGCCCAACAGGATGGGGCTCGCGGCCAGTTCCAGCGAGTGGCCGGCCAGCGGCCCTTCCGTGACCACCAGGCGGCGCGGAGCCACCCGGGGGGCCGGAGCGTCCGCCAGGTCGGGATTCTTCCGGACTTCGCGCGCAGTGGGGGATCCGGTGCGGCTGCGCTTGCCGATCTGCAGGTCCCGCCGCAGTGCGGAGACGATGCTGATGATCATGATCCAGAGCAGGATCAGGAAACCGAACCGCAACGCGGTGACGACAAGCTCGCCCATTAGGCCCCGCCGCCCCGTGTCGGCAGCAGGCGGAAGGTAATGCGGGTGCGGCCCATCGTGATGACGGAGCCGTCGGTGAGGTCAATCCGGCCGTCGATCTTCTGGCCATTGACATAGCTGCCGTTGGTGGAACCGAGATCCACGGCCACGGCCGACCCGCCGTCGGTGCGGATCTCCAGATGGCGCCGCGAGACCCCGGTGTCGTCCACCATGATGTCGGCCTCGGAGGAGCGTCCGAGCACGATGGACGGCGCGTTGAGCGAGTAGCGCTGCCCGTTGATTTCCAACACGGGCGTCAGCAGGGTGGGCTGGCGCGACGGCGCCGCGGGGGCACTGCGCTGCAGGGGCTGCGGCTGGTGGCCCTCGGACTTCACGACCGTGGCCTCGACTTCGAAGTCGCCGCCCTTGAGTGCGTCGTCCTTGGTGAAGGAAACGCGCACCGGGCCCTGCAGGGTGTACTTCTGGCTGTTGACGTGGCGGATGACCACGTCGCACAGTTCTTCGGCCAGGGTGGCGCCCCATTGTTCAGCCATCGCGTAGTCGGAATCGCCCAGCCTGACGTCGAAGACGTTGGGAGCCAACGTGCGGCCCTGGGCCAAGGTGATGGAACCGTTGTCCAGTTCGCGGCGCAGGCGGCTTGCGATCTCCACCGGCTGCACCTGGCCCTTGCCGCCGACAGAGAAGGCGCCGCGGACCATCTTCTCGATGCCGCGCTCCATACTGTCCAGAATGCCCATCGGGCCGCCTCCTCCCAGAGTTGTGGTCAGGTCTGCCCCCCGCTGCGACAGCGGACAGGGCACACCTGTCTGGCGATTCTTCCCTTCGATACTACTTGGGCGTGTCCCAAAAGGCCCCATTCGGCAACGATCGCCGCGGGCGCGGCGGCGCCGGGGCGTGGTGAAGCTCACCATCGCGGAATCACGACGGCGGGGCGTGCGGCCCGCGGCGCAGGCCCTCCGATCCCCGTCGTTGCGCGGTATCCAAGGGGGCCGGCGCCCCGATTGGGAATTTGGGACTGTTTCACGCTACTATTGATCTCGCTGTTCTTGAGGAAAGCGAACCGGGAAACCGGTTGGCACGCCGAGAGGGCAGGAACAATGCGCGCGAGTGGCGGAACGGCAGACGCGCTGGCTTCAGGTGCCAGTGTCCGAAAGGGCGTGGGGGTTCAAATCCCCCCTCGCGCACGCAGAGCAAGAGCCCCGGTCTTCGGACCGGGGCTCTTGGCGTTAACGGATACCGGGCCCTCGCTGACCGCTTGGTTAGCGGGGGAGGGGGCCCGCCTCGCTGACCGCTTGGTCAGCGGGGGAGGGGCCCGCCTCGCTCACCGCTTGATCAGCGAGGAGGGGGGCCCGCGGCGCGCTCGGCGGCTGCTGATCAGCCCTGCTTGCCGGCGGCCTTCACGCGCTGCTCCTCGGCACGCACGGCGGCGAACGAGGCACGTTCCGCCACCAGCCATTCCGGCGGATCCTGCAGTAAAGCGGTGATTTCGGCCGTCGTCAGCGGCTCCGTGATGCCGCCGCGTGCCAGACCGGAGATGGAGACGTTGAGTTTACGGGCCACCTCCGGCCGCGGATGCGGACCGTTGCGGCGCAGCTCCGCCAGCCATTCCGGCGGATCGGATTGCAGCTGGTTGAATTCCTCCCGCGAGATCAGGCTGTCCTGGAACTCCTGCGGGGCCGCGGGCAAGTAGATGCCCAGTTTCTTGGCGGCCGTGGCCGGTTTCATGGATTGTGCCGATTTCGCGCTCATAAGCCCAGCCTAGCCGCCCTGCGCTACGGTGATGAAGTGCAGGATGCAGACCAGGAGCCGACGACCACGGCCCAATTGGCCGGACTGAAGGTCGGCTATGTCCCGGGCGTGACACCGGGGAAGTGGACCCGCCGGTGGGCGGAGCGGCTGCCCGACGTCCCGCTGACCGCTTTCCAGTGCGGCGAGGAGGAGCAGACGGCCATCCTGCGCGACGGCCGTGCCGACCTGAGCTTCGTCCGGCTGCCCGTGGACCGCGAGGGGCTGAGCGTGATCCCGCTGTATGCGGAACTGCCCGTGGTGGTCGCGCCGAAGGAACACGATGTTGCCCTCTACGACGAGGAAGTCCCGTATCGGGAGATCGCGCACGAGAACTTCCTGGACCCCGGGGAAATGGGCGGCGCCAAGACAGGCATCGAGGTAGTGGCGTCCGGGGCGGGACTGATGATCCTGCCGATGTCCGTGGCCCGGCTCTACAACCGCAAGGACGTGGTGTACCGCACGGTCACCGATCACCCCGAGACGCAGATCGGCCTCGCGTGGCTCACCGACCGGACCGAGGCCGCAATCGAGGAGTTCATCGGAATTGTCCGCGGCCGCACGGCGCGCAGTTCGCGCCAGCCCTCGGTGCAGGAACAACAGGGCAAGGGCAAGACCCGCAAGAACACGGGGAAGAACGACGGCGGAGGCTCCGGCGCGGGGAAGGGCACCGCTGCGGGAAAGGGCTCCGCACCGGGCCGGACGCCGGCATCGGGCAAGGGCGCGAACAAGCCGTCCGGCCAGGGCAAGGGCAGGCCGGGTGGCGGCCGCACCCCGAAGGGCCGCGGGCCGCGGCGGGGCCGCCGGTAGCAACTGCCCCTGCATGCCGCGTTCGCCCCGCCGTTGGCTAGGCTTCAGATATGACCGTGAGCAGCCCTGACCATCTGGACGACACCGAACTCGCGGCCTGGCTGGTGCGCGCCGCCGGAACGCTGGCCAACGGCATGCGGTCGGGGGTGACCACGTTCGAGGAGAAGACCAGCATCTCCGACGTCGTCACCGCCGCCGACCACGCCGCGGAGAAACTGGTAGTCGATACGCTGCGCGAACTGCGGCCGGAGGACGCGATCCTGGGCGAGGAAGGCTCCAGCCACGAGGGAACCTCGGGCCGTACCTGGGTCATCGACCCGGTGGACGGCACCTACAACTTCTTCACCGGCGGGCACTACTGGTGCTCCGCGCTGGCGCTGACGGATGGAGCGGGAAGCCGGCTGGCGGCGGTCTACCACCCCGCCGAGGACGTCCTGTGGATCGGCGGACGCGACCTGCCCACCACCCGGAACGGCTTGCGCGTGGGCGAAATCGCCAGCGCTCCCTTGGCAGCCAGCTGCGCGGCGGCGTACCTGCACCACACGTATTTGCGCGACGACGCAGCGGGCGAGCCGTACCTGCGCGCCCTCCTCGGTTCGGCCACCTACCGTACCTGGGGGTCGGCGTCGTGTGAGCTGGCTGCAACATCCGCCGGGATTTTCGGCGTCTGGTACCAACAGGGGCTGCCGGACTGGGACTGGCTTCCGGGCAAGACCCTGGTCGAAGCGGCCGGAGGTTCCACCGCCGTCCTGGAGGTCGACGGCTACCGCTGGTCGGTGGCCGGGGGACACCGGCAGGTGGCCGACGTGGTCGCCCTGCTGGGGGGATGACCACGTCCGATTCTGGGGGCCCGGCGTGGCATAGTGGGGCTGTGGAAAAGACTTACGAAACGATTCAGCTTGAATGCCTCGGCGAATTGGCCACCGTCGTCATCAACCGTCCCGAGTCGCTCAACTCCCTGAACACCCAGGTCGTGGCAGACCTGGCACAGTTCGTCACGGACATCCGTTCGCCGGAAGGCCGGGAAGTTCGGAGCATCCTGATCACGGGTGCCGGCGGGAAGGCCTTCGCGGCCGGCGCCGACATCCGGGAACTGGCCTCCATGGGGCCGGCCGAAGCGGAAGCACACAGCGCCGCCATGCAGGACCTGACCCGGTTGCTGGAGACTCTGGACCTTCCGGTGATCGCCTGCGTCAACGGGTTTGCCCTGGGCGGAGGCTTGGAATTGGCGTTGGCCTGCGACTTCATCTACGCGACGGCCAACGCGAAGTTCGGCCTGCCGGAAGTCGGCCTGGGCCTCATTCCGGGCTTCGGCGGGACGGTCCGGCTGCCGCAGCGGGTCGGCCCCGGAATGGCCAGGGAACTGATTTTCACGGGCCGCAGCATCGGCGCCGAGGAAGCCCTGCGGATCGGGCTGGCCAACGCCGTCTTCGCCAGCAAGGACGACATGCTCGACGCCGCCGCCGCCACCTGCCGGGAGATCTCCGCAAAGTCCCCCGCCGCCGTCGCAAACGCGAAACGAACGGTCGATGCGGCGCTGGGCCGTCCCACCGCCGACGGGCTGCAGGTGGAGCGCCGGGCCTTCGGGCAGGCCTTCACCACTGAAGACTCGCGCATCGGCCGGGATGCCTTCCTGGCCAAGGAGGCGCCCGCCTTCACCGGGCACTGAAGGCGGGCGCGGGCAGGGATTGATCAGCGACGGCGGTGCCACGCCGGATCGTACTGGGTGGCCAGCCGAGCCAGTGTCAGTCCCGCCAGCAGCAGGCCGACGTCACGCAGCGCCACGTCGTAGAACCCCGACAGCGTCAGCAGGTTGACGATGATGCCCGCCAGCCAGAGGGAAACAATGTAGGCGCCGTACCGCGGCTTGAACCAGACCACGATGCCGGCGGCTATTTCCACCACGCCGACGATCAGCATGGCGGTGTGCGCGCTGAAGGGCAGCAGGTTAACGACCCAAGGGGCCAGATACTGTTCCCAGTCAGTGAGCAGATTGAAGAACTTGTCCAGCCCCATCAAAATCGGCAGGACGGAAAAGCCCAGCCTGAGCATCCAAAAAGCACCGTAGGCGGGCTCGGTCCGGACCCGTTGCAGCGCAGGAGTGGTGGTTGCCATGGGAACCTCCGGTAAATTCTAAAAACCGAATAAGTAGTTTTAGAATGCTCCGCTGCGGCGGGAAAGTCAATGGTCTTGCTGCTGCTGGTCAGGATCCCAGGATTCGGTCTGGGTCAGCCTCTTGACCAGGGCAGGGCCGCCCACCCTTGTGATGGCCGATCTTTCGCCCACGATGACCAGCAGGCTGCGCGCGCGGGAGAAGCCTGTATAGAGCATCTCGCGCGCCCGCTCGGGATCGCCGAAGCCGTTGACCGCCAGGACCACCACCGAGCGTTCGAGTCCCTTGAAGCCGAGCACGTCGCCGTAGAACACGTCGTCGTCGTCAAAAAAGGCGTCCCAGTATCCGCGCCAGCCCAGTGCGTCCACCGCTTGCTGATGGGCCGGATGCTTGCGCTTTGTGGTCAGCAGCGCCACCTGCTGCGGGGCCCAGCCTTCACGCTCGACCAGCTGCGCCACCGCATCGCCGGCCCGCTGGATGACGTTCCCGGCCGTCGCCTCCACCAGCCGGATGCGCGGGCCGGAGAGGCCCCGCGGAATCGCCAGCTCGGTGGACAGCGCGCCGCAGAGCGCCGCGATCTGCTTCGTATTCCGCAGGTTTTCATTCAGCACCAAGGGGGGCACTTCAATCGGCGGCCAGCCGTCGCGGCCGAAAAGGCGCTGGTCTTCGTCCATAAACACATACAGGCCGCCGACAGCAGGTTCCTTCAGGCACTCCAAGACGGCCTCCCACCACAGCGTGCCAAAGTCCTGGCCCTCGTCCACGACGATCGCGTCGAAGAGTTCGCGGACCGGCTGGTTCTTGGCCAGCCGTTTGAGTGTCCGGGGGAGGTAGTGCTCGTAGTACTGGTTGGTGAGCAACCGGGGGTCCAGCGGATGGTGCGCGGCCCAGCGGACCGGCAGGTCATAGAACATGCCCACGTGTGCCGGGCGTTCGGCCGGCTTCCACCCGGCCGTCTCGGTCTCGAAGTACCGGGCCAGGCCGCGGCTGGAGCACAGCAGCGCCACCCGCTTTCCGTCGCGCGCCAACCGCCGGGCCTGTTCCAATGCGAGCCAGGTCTTGCCCGTGCCCGCGCCGCCGATGACGCGTGCCCGCGGCTGGTCCTTCAGGACATCAAGGATCGCCGATTGGTCCCGCGTCATCTGCTCGGCGCGGCCTTCGTGCTCGGCCGCTGCGGAGAGCGCCCCGTCGCCCGGCCGGGGGCGCGTCAACCATGCCCCGATGCGGTCGGCGATATCCGGCGCGGTTTCGCCGTCCCCGTCGCCGCAGAAGTTGATGGCTTCCCTGACCGTGTCGTCCGGGTACTTGAGGTCCTCGCTGCCGATCACCATGGAACGCCTGAGGCCGGGGATGTCCCAATGCCGCGGAAGCCGCGTGTCCGGAAAGGCCAGCAGGTGGGCGAAGCGGACCCTGCGGCTGAGCCCCAACTGGGAGCCGAGGTAGCGCTGGAGCATGTGCCGGGCGTCCTGAGCGTGGACCAATGGATCCTTGATGCGGTGCTGCCGGCCGTTGGCGGACTGGTACCACTGGCCCGCGTCGTAGCTGATCTGCCCGCCTCTAACCTCGATGGCGGCGATGCCGACGCCGGGCCAGACAACGAGCAGATCGATCCGACGGGCGGCACCGTTTTCGACGATGTCGACCGAATGCAGCAGGGCGGCGGACGGCGGCAGGGTACGCTTCAGCGCCTCCCAGACCTGCCGTTCGGCAGGCTGGTCCCGGCCGAACTCAGGCTGTTCCGGAAAACAGCGCGGCATACCGCCCCCTCAACTTCAACGCAGTGGTTTACCACACAGACTACCAATGCAGGACATCGTCCCTTCTCGTCCCGGAACGCGGGCCCGGTTGCAGCCAACCCTCCCGCGCGCGCGGGCGTGGCCGTTCATTGCCGCGCCCCGGGCCGTTCTGTAGCGTTAACTGCAGGTGGCAACTCATGAAGGCGGTGCCTGCGGCGCCGTTCCGCGGCGGAATGAGGATGATCATGGCAACCATCGAAGAAACAGTCGAGATCTCGCTGCCCGCCGCAAAGGTTTATGACGAGTGGCTGCGCTTCGAGTACTTTCCCTCCTTCATGCACGGCGTGAAATCGGTGATCCGGACGTCCGACACCACGCACCATTGGGTCACGAAAGTCGGCGGCGTGCAGCGCGAATTCGATACGGCCGTGACCGAGGACGAGCCCGGAGAGCGGATCGTGTGGAGGAGCGAAGGCGGAATCAGGCACAGCGGCACCGTGACGTTCGGGAGCATCGATGCCGACACCACGTCGATGCACGTGCACCTCGATTGGGAGCCGCATTCCCTGCTGGAAAAGGCCGGTTCGGGACTGGGATCGGACCACCGGGAGGTGCGCAACGAGTTGTGGCGCTTCAAGACCTTCGTCGAGTCCGGAGGATCGGAAACGCACGAGCCGGGCAACCAGCAGTTCTACGGCGGAACCTTCGCCGGCGGATTTCCTCCGGCAGCCTCGGCCCAGCCGGACATCCCCCAGAACGAGGATGACAACGCCTACAACCGGGAGCCGGACGTCCGGGAGCCCGAGGACCGGGAGAACCGGAGGCGGGGTCCCGGCAGCTAATCTGCCACTCGGGGCCTGCGGCCGCTGTCAGGAACGGGCGCTGATCCGCTCCACGGAAGCCACGGCACGCTTCGACAGCTCCTCGGACAGCGGCGCGCTCTTGGCCGAGTCCGCCGCGTCGTTCTGGCCCTCGGGGCTCAGGACATACTGAGCGAACGCCTTGACCAGGTCCACCTTCTCCTGGTCCTCGTACGTGGTGCAGTAGATGTGGTAGGAGACCAGCATCAGCGGATAGGCGCCGGCGGCGGTAGTCGTCCGGTCCACTTCCAGGGCCAGGTCGTATTCCGGCCGCCCCTCGACGGGTGTGGCTTCGTCCAACGCCTTCGCTGCCGCTTCTGCGCTCACCGGGACATAGTCCTGGCCAACCTTGAGGTTAACCTTGCCCAGGGGATCCCCGACGGCGGAATCGTCCGCATAGGTAACGGCGCCCGCCGTGCCGGCGACCATGCTCACAACGCCCGTTGTACCCTGTGCGTTTTCCCCGGCATATTCTCCGGGCCAGGTGTCGCTGGGCTCCGGCGTCCAGACCTCTGGGACCACGGCGTGCAGGTACTCGGTGAAGGTCTCGGTGGTGCCGGAGTCCTCGGAACGGTTGACGGGAGTGACCGCAAGATCGGGCAACTTCACGCCCGGGTTGTGCTCCGCGATGGCGGGGTCGTCCCAAGACCGGATTTCGCCCTGGAAGATCCTGGCAATGGTTTCGGCGTCCAGGTTCAGTTCGGTGATGCCCGGAAGGTTGAACGCCACGGTGATGGGGGAGATGTAGGACGGGACGTTGAAGGCGCCCTCGGGGCCGCACACCTTGCGCGACTGGTCAACTTCTTCGTCGTCCAGGTAGGCATCCGAGCCGGCGAACTCGACGGCGCCGGCCAGGAAGGCGGTGCGTCCTGCGCCGGAGCCGTCCGGCGAATACTGCACCTGCGCGTCGGAATGGAGCAGGCCGAAGCCGGCCACCCACGCGTCCATCGCTGCGTTCTGGGATGATGCTCCGGCCCCTGTCAGCGTGCCCGACAGGGAGGATCCCTGCCGGGCGGCGGCTTCCTGAGCCGGACCCAGCGGGTAGTCGGAGCCGCAGGCGGCCAGGGACAAGGACATCAAGGCGGCGGTACCAAGGGCGGCCGCGCGGCGTTTCAACTGAGGCATCCGCACTAGACTACCGGTGCGGCGGCGTCAGTCCCAAGGGGGCTACCGTGCCTCGAGGTCCTTGACGGCGGGGCCTTCCAGCACCTTGCCGTCGGCGCTGAAGCGGGACCCGTGCAGGGGGCAGTCCCAGCTGTCCTCCGCGTCGTTCCAGGACAGCACGCCGCCCAGATGCGTGCAGACCGCGCTGACCCGGTATGTGGCGGAGTCCACGGTACAAATGCCCACCGGCCGCGAATTTTCCCGCACCACAGTGCCCTGACCCTCCGGCGGTGCCGCATGCGTGGTCCTGGTCAATCCGCCCAGCCAGCCGGACAGCAATTCCAACCCGACGGACAAATTGGTGCCGGCGGTGCTGGCGGCGTCCCGTCCGGAGATGCGTGACTTATAGAGGTCCTTGGCCCAATGATTGTCGCCGCCCAGGATGGAGGCCGACAGCGCCAGTGCCGCCGCCACCCCGTTGGTCATGCCCCACTTGTTGAATCCGGTGGCCACCATGATGCGCTTTTCCCCGGGCAGGATCGGACCCACGTACGGCACCGCACCGGCGGGTTCATAGTCCTGCGCAGACCAGGCATGCGTGGGCTCGGCACCCGGAAAGTGCTGTTGGGTCCAACGGAGCAGGTCATCGACCAGACCCCGGGTATGGCCGTGGCGGCCGACAACGTGGCCGTTGCCGCCGACCAGCAAGACCTCCCGGTCGCCGTGGCGCGCGGTCCGCAGCGAGCGGGTCGGCCCGTCGATGGACAAATACATCCCCGACGGGATGCGCCCGGGCACCGTCAAGGCGGCGGCGTAGGAACGCATTGGCTTGAGCACGCTGAAATGTCCCCCGCGGTTGAGCATGGGCGTGCCGGTCGCCAGCACCAGGATGCCGGTCTTAATGTCGCCCAGCCCCGTGCGCACGGTAAGGTTTCGCGGCCCCGCCCCGTCACCGCCGTCGTCCGCGCGGCCGATGCCCGTGACCCGCATGCCCTCGAAGACCAGGCCTCCGCGGCTGCGCAGTTCTGCAACGAGCGCCGCCAGGAGGTGCATCGGATGGATCTGGGCCTGGTCGGCCAACCGCAGCATCCCGGCGACCTCGAACGGCAGCTCGCCGGCACCGGAGACTTTTTCGACCGGCAGGCCGGCGGATTCGCTGGCGCGCTGCTCCGCCGCCAGGTCCTCGGCGCCCTCGGGGGTCGTGGCGTAGGTGAAGGCGTCCCGCCGGTCGTATCCCACCCGGTGTTCGTCGCAGTACCGCAGGATCCACGCCTGGGCTTCCCGCTGGGCGGCCACATAGGCCGCGGCGGTGCCGGAATCGTGATGGTTCGCGATGCGCGAAAGCTGGCTGCCCTGCAGCAGGGATACCTTGGCGGTCGTGTTGCCGGTAGTGGCGGCGCCGACCGACCGCGCCTCCGCCACGGCAACCCGGTGCCCGGCCCGCGCCAGCAGGACAGCAGTGGTGAGGCCGGTCAGCCCGGCTCCGGCGACGACCGAGTCGAACCCGGTTTGGCCGGAGTACGTGTCCACGGGAATCTGTTGGGCGGTATCGAGCCAGAGTGAGTGCATGACGCTGTCCTTTCGGCCGGATGGTAGTACACACCACACCCTGTCCCTGCTGGCGCGTCAAGACCCAAACTGCGGGTGCACCTGACAGGATGGAAGCGAGGACGACCGGCGGAAGGCGGAGGGCATGAAAACTGCGGTGCTGATGATCGACTTGCAGAACGCGTACTTCGAGGACCCTGCCTTGGCCAAGCGGCAGGAAGCCGTGGTGGAGTCAGCCAATCTGTTGATCAGGACCGCGACGGCGGCGCAGGTGCCGGTGCTGCTTGTTTACACGCAGCACCTCAGGGACCGTTCAACCTGGACCCTCAGCATGCTCGACGATGACCAGGGATTCCTGTTCGAGGGGACCGAGCAGGCCGAATTCCTGCCCGGGCTGCAAACAGAGGGCCTCGAGCGCATCGTCAAGACACGCGACAGCGCGTTTTTTGGTACGGGCCTGGCCGAGCGGCTGCGGGACGCCGGGGTGGAACGGCTGGTCCTGGCAGGCGTGGCGACCCACAACTGCGTGGCGCAGACGGCGGCTGATGCGTTCGCCCACAACTTCCGCGTGGTCTTCGCCAAGGACATGATTGCCTCGACCAATGAGGACTATGCCGGTTCCATGCTGCAGATCCTCAGCGATGAGTATCGCCAGCCCGTGCTGGGCCGCGGGGCGCTGGCCGAATTGCTGGCGGGCGCGCGCCAAGGGTGATCCTGCTGGAGGCTTACCCCTCCGAGAGCAGATGGCACCAGGAATCCGTCAGGGTTTCCAGGCACATCTCCCGATCCATGATCCAGCCCGTGCGGATCCACCGCTGCGAGAGGTATTCCAGCTGGCCGAAGGCGAGGACGCAGCGGACCTGGCGGCTGGCCGGGTCGAACCGCCCCGACCGATCCAGCCCGGACGTCATGTCCGCCGCCACATCGCGGAACCAGTCCTCCATGACCTTTGCGACCTCGGGCTCGACCGGGGCCGCCTGGTAGACGGCATGCAGATAGGGGCGCGTTGCTTCCCATTGGTCGAATTTCCGGCTGATCCAGGCGCGGATCAAGTCACGGGTACCCAGTTCCACCACGGTGGATAGGGCCGGGTCGTCCACGCTGGTGAGAATGGAGTCCACCGTCTTCACCACGTCGCCCATCAGCTGCGCCTTCGACGCGAAGTGCAGGTAGAAGGTCGTCCTCGTGGTGCCGGCACGGGCGGCGATGTCGTCGATCGTGGTGGCCGCGTAGCCCTTGGATTCGAAGAGGTCCAGGCCGGTGTCCAAGAGAAGTTGCCTGGTCTGCTGTTTCTGAGCCTCGCGGAGTGTTGCCATGCCACACAGGATAGCCGGTGGCCGCGGATCCTCCGGACCAGCCGCGGCTGCCGTCCGGATTTCCCCGCACCGTTGCAGCACTTCAGCCGCGCGCTCTTCGAGCGCGGAACCTTTCAAATGACACGTCGAATGTTCACTTGACACCCTGTATTTCGAATCACTACTGTTAGCCCCATCACGATGAGCCTGTCGCCTGCGTCACAGGGTGCCGCAGACAGCACAGGGTGTTGCGGCAGGGTCTCGTCCACCACCGGTTCCAGCGAGTGCGGACGAATGCGGCCGCCCATGCCCGGACCGGTTCCGCCGAGCACCACCCGTTCACCACACCGCTCACACCATGACAAGGAAGTTCATATGAGCCAGGACCAGGGGACCCACACGTCATCGCCGCAGTCCGATCCGCCGCCCCAGGCGCCGCCCGTGCAGGTCACGCCCGCGCGCACCAGGGGCACATTGGTCGCTGCATCATTGGCGGTCATGGTGGCGCAGATCGCCAACGCGCTGCCAGGCGCGCTCAATGGCGAATTCCAGGTCACCTTTAACACGTTCGGTTCCCAGCTGACCTGGATCACCGCCGCGTTCATGATTCCGGTGGTGGTTTTCGAGCTGACCTTTGGTGTGCTCGGTGACAAGTACGGCCACCGCAAGCTCGTCGTGGGCGGCGCCGTGCTGGTCATGATCGGCTCGCTGGTCTGCGCCATATCCCCGACGGTCCAGGCCATGTGGATTGGCTCCGCCCTTAACGGCCTGGGTGCGGGTGCGATTTTCCCCGCATCGTTGGCCCTGGTTGCTTCGGTGGCGCGCTCCATGCAGGAGCGCGTGCGAGGCATCGCCATCTGGGCAGGCTTCCTTTCGGCGGGTTCGGCCCTGTCGCCCTTGCTCGGCGGCGTATTTGCCGGCTTCGGCTGGTGGCGCGGGGCCTATGCGGTGGTGGTATTGACGGCCCTCGCCGCACTGCTGCTGACCGCCCTGCGCTCCGCCGAGGCCAAGGTCGCCCGGGAGCGCCGGATGGATATCTGGGGCCAAATCACCTTCGCACTGGGCCTGATCCTGGTTCTCTTCGGGCTGGTACAGGGTCCCGAAGACGGCTGGACCAGCGCCCACGTGGTAGCCGCCCTCGCCTCCGGTGTGGTGCTGTTGGCGATCTTTGTGGCCATCGAACTGCGAGTCGAGTCCCCGCTGCTGGAGCTGAGGCTGTTTCTGAACCGCCAGTTCGCCATCGCGTCGATCGTGGCCGTGGTCGGCATGTTCGCCTTCCTGGGCGCCTGCTTCTCCACGAGCATGTGGCTGGGGCCGGTCCAGCACCAAAACCCGCTGTACCTCGGCCTGCTGTTCCTGCTGCTGCAGGGGCCCGCCTTCGTGCTGATCCCCGTGCTGTCCCGGCTGCAGGCCCGCGTCTCATCCCGCTGGCTGATGACGTTCGGATTCCTGGCCATGGCTGCCGGCGCATTGATCAACTCCACTGCCGATGTCACCAGCCGCGACGTGACCGCTTTCATCCTGCCGTCCCTGCTGGTCGGACTTGGTTTCGCCTTCACGCTGAGCCCGATGACCGCTATAGCCGTGAACTCTGTGCCTCGGGAGATGACCGGCATGGCCAGCGCCACCACCAACCTCCTGCGCGACCTCGGGTTTGCGCTCGGACCGGTGCTGGTGGGCGCCATTGCCCTCTCCACCGCCGGCGGAAAACTCATGACCTCCCTGCAGACCTCCGGTTTGGCTCCGGACCAGTTGGGTCCGGCGATGGGCATTGCGGAAGCGGGCGGGCCGATCGCGCTCAACAGCATCCCCGAGGGCGTCCCCGGATCGGGCGGCAGCCAGTTCGCCCTCGAGGCCCTGGGCAGCGGATTCACGCAGGCCTTCCTGGTGGTTGCCATCGCGGCCCTGGCCGCGGCGTTGCTTAGCTTCTTTGGGTTGCACGGCGTCAAGGAAACCCAACCGGAAGCAGCGGCACCGCGCACGGCCGGGTAGCATCCCGCAGCGTCGCACGACCGAGACAGAGGAAGCCGGCCATCCCTTGGGGTGACCGGCTTCCTTTAAGCGTGCGTGCGGGCGGGGCGGCCGGGCCTTAGTGGCCGGTGTTCTCCTGCAGGCGCCGAACGAACGGTGCGCACACGACGGCCACGAGGCCGAGGATGCCGCCGACCGTGAAGGCGACCCGGACGCCGTCAACCAGGGCGACGTTCGCCGCGATGCCGCCGGCGGCTGCCGCCGCCGTGCCGATGGTCATGGCGGCAACGAGAACCGCGGTACCCGCGGCGCCGGCCAACTGCTGCAGGGTATTCATGATCGCGCTGCCATGGCCGTACTGCTCACGCGGCAGGGCGCCCAGGGCCACGGTCATCAGCGGAGTCATCAGCATGGCCATGCCGACGCAGAACACAGTATGGAAGACGACGATCGTCGGCACCGGGGTATCAATATGGACGCTTCCCAACAGCCACTGCCCGCCGGCCAGCAGGAAGGCGCCGGGAACGACGATGGGCCGGGGGCCCACCTTGTCGTAAAGGCGGCCGACGAGCGGGGACACGATCCCTTGGATCAAACCGCCGGGCAGGAGGGCCAGGCCGATGGTCAACGTGCTCAGGCCCATGCCGTTCTGCATGAAGATCGGCATCACCATGACCGTGCCCAGCATGGTGGCCATGGCGATCATCACGATGATGACCGAGATGCGGAAGTTGTGCACCTTGAACGGACGGAGGTCCAGCAGGTCGGACTCGGTCTTGCGCAGGGCACGCTGACGCTGAATGAAAAGGACCAGCGCGACGGCGCCGACGACCAGTGCCACGCCCGGGGCCCAGGAACCTGCCATCAGGTCGGCGATCGAGGACAGCGCATAGACGATGCCGCCGAAGGCGAAGGCGGAGAGGATGACCGAGAGGACATCCAGCGGAGCCTTGCGCGTCTCCTTGCCGGTCTTGATGGCAATGACGCCGAAGAGGAAGACGATGATGGCCACCGGGACCATCAGGCCGAAGACCCAGCGCCACGTCAAGGAGTTGATGACGGCCCCGGAGAGGGTGGGGCCGATGGCCGGAGCCACGGAGATGACCACCGAGTTGAGGCCCATGACGGTGCCGCGGTGCCGCACCGGCACGGAGGTGAGCGTGGTGGTCATCAGCAGCGGCAGAATGATGGCGGTGCCGGCGGCTTGGACGATGCGCGCGACGAGCAGCACCGCGAACGTCGGGGCGATGGTCGCCAGCGCCGTGCCGAGGATGAAGAGCAGCATCGCACTGACGAAGAGGCTCTTCGTGGTAAACCGCTGAAGCATGAAGCCGGTGGTCGGAATGACAACGGCCATCGTGAGCATGAAGCCCGTGGTCAACCACTGCGCCGTGGTGGCCTGGACGCCCAGGTCCGCCATCAGGTCGGGCAGGGCGACCGTCAGCACGGTCTCGTTGAGGATCATGATCAGCGCTGACAGCACCAAGGCGGTGATCACGGCGGCGATGCGCTTGGGCGAGATCCTCTCGGGCTCCACGGCCTCTGCCGCCTCCACCTCTCCGGGCGGAATTTTCTCCTCTAGGACGTCTTTCATGGCCACCTTTTCTGTTTGTGGGGTGCGGCAGACAGGTGCGCCGCTAATACTTACAAAAGTATAAGTATACCGAAAAAGAAAAGGCCGACTGGCCGACGGTTCAGCGCTGGTCCGGCTCGTTGATCAGCGCCGCCAGGCGCTGGAGGGCGGGCAGGCTCGCCGCGATCTGTTCCTGTTCCCCGGGGTGTAGCCTGGCGGCCGCCGTCCCCAGGGTTTCCGCCCACGCGGTTTCCAGCATGATCCTGATCCGCTGGGACTCGTCGGTGGGGTGCAGCGTCACGTAGCGCTTGTCCGCCTCGTCGCGCCTGCGCGTCACGAGCCCGCGGGCCACCAGTTCACGCAGTTGGGTGCTCACGTTGCTGAACTGGCGGTCAAGCCTGGAAGCGACCTCGGCCACGGTTATGCCCGGGTGCGCTTCGATGACCCGCATGATGTCCACCATGCCGTTGGGCAGCAACGGGACGCCGGAATTCTCGTGGGATTTTCGGCGGACATCGGAGGAGATGTCGATCAAGGCCACCGCCAGATCGCGGTTGTCCTCGACGGCTTTCCGGGCCGTGCCGCCCTCGGTTGTTTCCATTACCCAAGGATAAGAGGTGCGCCGGGCACCTCCGGCCGTGACGTTCAGGATCGCTGATCACCACGGCCGGGGAAGCCTCGGGGGCACCTCGAGGGCGCCCGGCCGGCGGTCGGAGCTGCCGTCGCGTTAGTTCGCCCCATCCTCGGCCTTGCGGGCGGTGAAGGGCAGGACCAGCCGGGACCGGTGTGCGGCGTCGCGGTAAATTTTGTGCGTCACCGGGCGTCCCACCGGGAGGTGGAAGGCGTCCGGAGGCAGCAGTGCGTTGTGCTCGTCGGCCAGCGGCTCGCCGTTGGAAAGCTCGGCCACCAGCCGGTGTCCCGGCCTGAAGGTGTTGGCGAACGGGTAGAGGCGCAGGACATACTCCTCGATCTTCCCCGGCTCCACCGGCACGGCACGGGTGTGCGGGTGGATCGGGCTGCCCTCGCTGGTGCGCTCCTCGTCCAGCTCGCGGTGCGAGGCCTTGAGGTAGCCGGTGGTGATCAGTTGGCGCTTGCCGTTCGGGGCGTAGTCCCACAGGCGCAGGATGAAGTTCGAGTCCGGCTGGTCGATCTCGGCGAAGATGTGCGCGGCGCCGGTGCCGATCATCTCCGTGTCCTCTTCGAACGGCCCGGTGCTCCAGCTGAGGATCTCCACCTTGTCGGTCACCGTCAGGGGCGCCTGGTAGAAGCCGTCCGGGGCCGCATACTCCACGCCCATCAACTCCGGCTCGGCGGACAGCTTGTGGCGCGGACGAAGGTAGAGGGAGGTGTACTCGATCTCCTTCGGCGGCCACTGGTCCGCCTCGACGGTCTCGCGGGAACCTTCGACGAAAACGCTCACGGCCGGCTCGTCCATCACGCCGTTGTCGATGCCCTTGATCCAGTAGTCGTACCAGCGGAACATCTTGTCGTGCTCCTCGATGAACGGGCGCGACTGCATGGGCGGGTAGGGGCCGATGGTCAGCTTCTTGGGTCCCTTGAGCGAGTTGTACAGCTCGATGGTGCCGTCCATGGTCCAGCCGCGGCCCTGGTCGATTTGGAGCCAGACCGGGATGTCGATGTTCGGAGCGAGCGTGATGGGGTTGCGCTCCTCGTACCACTCGCCGTCCAGCTCGTTCATAACGATGTCGAACCAGGCTTCGTGGTTCTTGGGGTAATGCAGCACGTGGACCAGGTTCGGCCAGGCGGCAACGTCCGGGTCCTCGAGGCGCTTGGCGACCAGCTTCTTGAGCTCCTCGGGCGAGTACTTTTCGATCATGCGGGACTTGACGCCGTCGGTGAAGGCCCAACCGGAGTCTCCGCCGCGGCCTTCGCGGGCGGCGCGGGGCATGAACCACATGATGCCGCCGTGGTAGGTGGTTTCGTAAAAGTCGTAGTGGCCGCCGCTGACGAAAATCGCCTTCAGGTGGGGCGGGCGTTCGGCCGCGGCCAGTACCTGCATGGAGCCGAAGTAGGAGATGCCGACCATGCCGACGTTGCCGTCGCACCACGGCTGTTCGGCAACCCATTCGATGAAGTCGTACGCATCCTGGCCCAGCGATACGCCGCCGGCGTTGTAGTTGCCGATGTGTTCGCCGCCGGAGTCGCCGGACCCCCGCAGGTCGCCGATGACGTGGACGTAGTCCTCCTTGACGATGCGGGCGATGTCGCCGGCCTCGATGCAGCCGTCCCACATCGGGCTCGGACGCTGCTGCGGGGGAGTGGTCAGCGCCAGCGCCTGCAGCTCCTTGCCGTACGGACTCAGGGCCACCAGCGCCGGCCGGGGCTTGTCCTCCAGGCCCTGGTAGGTGTCCGCGGCGAGCTCAACGCCGTCGCGCATTGGGATCCGCAGGTCCTTGCGGATCTTGATCGTCTCCCCACCGGCATTCCACGTCGTGAAATCAGTCATGTGTGCACTTCCTTGTTGACGTTCGAGTGCCAGGTGTCCCGCTGGCAGGCGCGCTCTCCGGAGCCCCGCTCAAATTATATTATTATAATAAAGTCCGTGCAAACGATGGTGACCAGGTCCGGGCCGCGGCGCGGAAAGGCCGCGCGAGGGAAGGGGGCCGCGCTGTCGAGCCGTACCATCAGGACCGTGAACGGGTCCCGGAGCCGAGGAGAGAACAATGACGCAAGAAGTGACCATCCATCCGCTGGTCTCGCCCTGGGGCCGCTTCGGTCTCTACAGCTTCTTCATCGACGCGCCCGAGCCGGCCATCGTCGACACGGGCATCACCACGTCGCCGGTCGAGGGAATGGCGCCGGAGCTGGAGAAGCTGGGCCGGCGCATCGAGGACGTTAAGTGGATCCTGCTGACCCACGGCCACATCGACCACCTCGGCGGTGCCCACGCCCTGTGGGAGCTCACCGGCCGGAAGGCGAGGGTCGTCATCCACCGGGCGGACGCCCCGTTGCTGCGCTCCCGGCAGGCGCACGTGCAGAACTACCTCGACGTCCGCCGGCAGTACCTCGACAACCCGAACGCCGTCGAGGAGCAGACGAAGGCGGCCGGGCATGCCATCTCGGGCGAGATGGAACCGGACATGCTCCTGGAGGGCGGCGAAACCCTCAGCCTTGGCGGGGACGTCACGGTCTCCGTGCACCACATCCCCGGCCACACCGCCGGCTCCGTGGCCTACGTGGTGGACGGGCAGGACGCCGTGTTCGTCGGCGACTCCGTCCAGGTCCACGGCGCCGCCAACCACTTCCCGGGGTATGAGGATCCGGACGCCTACCGTGCCAGCCTCCGCTACCTGCGCGACGAAATCCGTCCCAACCGCCTGTACCTTGGCCACCCCTACCGCAACACCGAGGGCGTGCCCTTCGACGTCGGGATGGACGCCGGCATGGCCCGACAGGCCCTGCAGGAGAGCCTGGACATCGAGGCCCGGGTCCGCGCCGCCGTGCGCCGCTCGTTGGAGGGCGGCCTGCAGGAGAGCGACTCGCCCTATTCGCCGTTCGCCTCGGTGGCCGAGGAACTCGGCTATACCGGAGATCCGACGCTGGAGCCTTCCCCGTTCTTCACGACGCTGCACGGCTACCGCAAGCTGTACGGCAAGAGCGCCTGACCGGCCCCACACCCCAGACGACGACGGCGGCGCGCACCTATGGGTGCGCGCCGCCGCTGCGTTTGGGGCGGGTGGGGTCAGCCCCGGTTAAGGAACGCGCCCGTTTCCTGGTAGGCCCGGTACATTTCCGGGATCCAGAAGAAGTTCTGGACGAAGCCGTGGTTGGCGCCCGCGTAGCGGCTGACGGTGGTGTCCACTCCGGCGTCCTGCAGGCGCCGGCCGTAGAGTTCGCCCTCGTCGCGCAGGGGATCGTACTCGGCGGTGATGATCAGGGCCTTCGGCAGGCCGGTGAGGTCCTCGCGCTTGATCGGGGAGACCAGCGGGTCGGCCGGGTCGGCGCCGCTCTCGAGGTAGAAGGAGTTCCACGGCTTCAGCGCCGGGGTCTCCAGGCCGTAGCCGGTGGCGTTCTCCCACAGCGAGGCGTAGCGGTCCTCGTCGAAGTCCAGGTCCAGCGACGGGTAGTACAGGACCTGGTGCGTGATCCGGTCGAAGCCCTCGTCGTGGGCCATCGCCGTCACCGCCGCCACGAAATTGGCGCCCGAGCTGTCGCCGGCCAAAGCCAGGTTCTGGCCGTCCCAGGTTAGGCTCCCGCCCTGCTCGGCGGCCCAGCGGACCACGCCGTAGCACTCCTGCAGGCTGGTCGGGAAGGCGGCCTCGGGTGCCAGCTGGAAGCCGACGGAGATGACCTTGTAGCCGCTCTCCTTGGCCAGCGCCCGCGCGACATGGTCGTGCGTTTCCAGGCTGCCGGAGAAGAATGCGCCGCCGTGGAAGTACACCAGCAGCCCGTAAGACTCCGCCTCCGCCGGGGTGTAGATCCGCACCGGGACCTCGCCCGCGTCAGTGGCCGCAACGGTGTCCTCGACGGCGTGCAGTGGCAGCCGTTCCTCCAAGGGCGCGACGAACTGCAGGTCGCCCGCGCGCTTTGCCTCGGGGTCGGGCCGCGTGCCGTGGTCGAACGGCGGCAGCGTGGCGAGGAGTTTGCCGATCTCGGGGTGGATTGTCACTCGACACCCGCCCCCTTCTCGAAGGACGTGGTCTCCGGGAAGGAGTCACCGATGTCGAACGGCTTGCGGGAGATGTCCTGCAGCACGTCGGTGATGGGCTTGCGCTTGGCCTGGTAGGTGCGCAGGGCGTCCTGCAGGTCGGAGCCGTCCTTGATGGCGTCGGCCAGCCAGGCGGCATCCTGCATGGCGGAGTTCGCGCCCTGGCCCTGGTGATGCAGCATGGCGTGCGCGGCGTCGCCCACCAGGGCAACGCTGTCCGTGTGCCAGGTCGGCTGCTTGTCGATGTCGTAGACACCGCGGTTCGTCATCGAGGCGATGTCCAGTTCCTGGCCGATCTTCTGCAGGCGCTCGTCGAAGCCCTCCAGCAGCGACCCGATGTACTCGTGCGTGACCTCCGGCGCCCACGCGGTGTCGTCGCTCGGGGCGGTGATGTCGAAGGACACCTGGTTGCGGTGGCGCAGCGGCAGGAAGTACACGGTGGTGCCGTTCTGGCCCACGTAGACGCGGAAGTTGTCATTCTCCACCAGGCCATAGGCGTCGTCGGCGGAGATGACGGCGCGCATAGCAATCGTGTGGGAGAACACCGGCTGGACCTCACCGAAGATCTGGTTCCGGACGCTGGAGCGGATGCCGTCGGCGCCCACTACCAGGTCGGCTGTGACCTCCACGCCGTTCTCGAACTTCACGGTGGCGGAGTTGCCGTTATCGGCGATGCTGATCATCTTGTGCCCGATGTGAACCCGCTCGGCCGGCAGCAGGCGCAGGAGGGTCTCGATGACGTCCCCGCGGTGGACCATGCGGCAGTGGTTGGTCTGGGCGTACTCGTTGATGCCCGGCCACGGGTCGCGGGCGATGAGCTCGCCGTTGGCCTGGTAGACCTCGATGGCCTCGGAGGGGGCGGAGACCTTCTCGAATTCTTCGAACACGCCCCACTTGCGCAGCACCTCCACGGTCGGCGGGCGCAGGCCGATGCCGGCCCCTACTTCACCAAGCTCGGGGGCCTGCTCGTAGACGTGCACGTCGGCGCCGAGCTGCAGCAGTGCCAGGGCAGCGGAAGCGCCGGCGTAGCCGCCGCCCACGACGGCCACCTTCAGGTTCTGGATTTCGGAAGTCTGCATTGTTCTGTTGTTCCTTCACTGGACGCCGGTGCAGGCGTCCTCGGGGTGAATGGGTTGGTTGGAATCCGTCGCCGTCGTCGTAGGCGGCAGCGGAGCCGGCGCATGGCGCCGGATGGAGTGATGCGGGTCAGGCCTTGATGGAGAGGAAATCGGCCGGATTGTCCTCGAGGAGGAGCTTGATGGTGGCGTCGTCGATGCCGGCGGCGCGCATGTCCGGGAGCATGTCATCGAAGATGTAGTTGATGGTGTGGCCCTTCACGCCCGGCCAGCCCAGCGGGCTGCAGTTGGCGTCGGCTGAGACGAGCAGCTTGTCCGCGTAGCCCTTGTTCACCAGCTTGACGAAGTGCTCCATGCGCTCGGCGCGTTTGCGGCCCCAGAACGGCGGGTCGGGCAGTTCGAGATCGTAGCCGAAGGTGTCGAAGCCGATGCGGCCGCCCTGCTCGTAAATCCAGTCGTGCGGCGTGATCGGTGCGTTCAGGCCGTCGTCGGCGTGGCCGAAGAGGACGCGATCCAACGGGAGGCCCTCCTCGTTGAAGATGTTCACGGCGGGCTCGGGGTCGATTGCCAGATGCGTGAGGATCGGGACCCCGGTGAGGACGGCCGCGCGGGCGGCCGCGCGGTAGATCCGCTTGTCGAGTTCGGTCATCTTGCCGCCGCGGCTCACGCCGACCTTGATGACGCCGGCCTTGGCGCCCGTGTCGCCGATCCCCACCGTGATTTCGTGGATGAACACCTTCGCCAGGTAGTCCACCGACGCCCGTGCAAAGTGCGGCAGTGCGGTGTCGCCGCCCACGAAGCCGGTGCAGGCGACGATGTGCACGCCGGTCTTGGCCGAGAGGGACTTGTAATAGTCGACGTCGCGGCCGTTGCAGATGCCGGTGGCGTCCACGAAGGTACCGCCGCCGTTTTCGCGGAACCTGCGCAGCTTCGGCACGGTTTCCTCGTAGGCCTGCTCCGGCGACTTCCACCATCGCGTGTCGAGCTCGGAGCCGGGCATGCCGTAGCCGATGTGTTCGTGGACTGCCACGATTTCCAGTTCTTCAGCCGGGATTGTTCCCAGCACGGTGTTGACCTTGGTCATTCCCTCACCTCAGGGTTTCGAAAGCTTGTTGATGGCGGGCCGCGGTGCTCAGCGCACAGCCAGCAGGTTGCGCGGATTGTCCACCAGGATGCGGCGGGCGTCGTCGTCGCCCAGGCCCAGTGATTTCAGGAAGGGGACGAAGGCGGTCAACACGTGGCTGAACGGCAGGTCGTAGTCCGGCTGCCCCTTGGCCACGCCGATCGCGTTGGACGAGAGGATGACCTGGTCCGTGTGGCCGGCCCTGACAAGCTCGAGCACCAGTCCGGCCCGCTCGCGGTCGCTGAGGTAGCCGCCGTCGTCGTCCAGTCCCACGTGGTCCAGGCCCACGAAGGCACCGCGGCGGGCCACCTCAAGCGCCGCACCGGCGGCCGCGGCGTCCTGGCGGTCCAGGCCGCCGACGAGCACCCGCCCGGCGGGCAGTCCCTCGTCCAGGACGACGTCGAGGTCGTGCAGGGCGTCGGCGCCGTAGCGGATGGAGACCGGGATGCCGGTGGCCAGGGCGGTCCGGGCCGCCCCGCGGAACAAGCTCTCGTCGGTGGGGGTCATGCCCTCGCGGGTTGCGGTGCTGGTGACCAGCCCGGCGGCTCCGCGGCGCTCGACCCGCGGGACCACCATGCCCTCGCTGACTTCCTTCGAGAAGAGGTCGGCGAACTTTTCGGCCGGCCAGGGGGTCGGCGGGTTGGTCTGCGGGGTGAGGAAGTAGCCGCCGAGCATTTCCTCCGGCCCCATGCCGGTGGAGGCGATGATGTGCACGCCGGTCGAGCGCGAGAGCGCCTCGTACAGCTTCACGTCGCGGCCGTGGAACATGCCGGTGCTGTCCACGATGGTCTGGCCGCCGGCCCTGCGGAAGTCGGTCAGCTTTCCGGCCAGGACCTCGAAGATCTCCGCCCGGTCCATGCTGATGTCCGGGGCGTACTGGGCTCCCGGGACCACCGAGAGCAGGGCTTCGTGGACCGCGACCACACCCAGTTCGTGGGCCGGAACGGGGCCAAGAACGGTATTGGCCGTCGGGTGCGGGGTTGTTGTTGTATCCGTCATTGGCACAACCTTTCGTCTGACGCCACGCCATGCAGACGTCACGCTGGGAAGGATCATGCACCGCGACCTCTGGATTCATTCCTCGCCGAAACCGGTGCAGGCGGTAGTAAACGAAGGAGGAGCCCCTCGGGAGGCCCGGCGTCCGCTAACGGCCGCGGGCTCCCGCTGATGTGACCTTGATTACCTGTCAACTAGGTTTACATGATGTAGTGTCAAAGTCAAGGCGATTGACCGGAAAACATCTCGTTTCGTTTTGGCTGACGGGGTGGATTTCCCGCGGGGTCGCGGCCTACTGCCCGGTGCTGAACCGGTACTTGAATTTGTCTGCCTGGTGCACTGCGGAGCGCCATCCGGCGGGCAGGTTACCCGTGGTGAAGAAGACCGTCTCGATGACGAGCAACGGGCTCCCCACGGCGACCCCGAAGGTCGCGGCCTGTTCGGCGGTGGCCGCGGTTGCCCAGGCTTCGTGCTCGGCGCGGACGTGTGCGATGCCGAACTCTTTCTTGAGGAGTTCGAAAGCGGAGCCGACGCGTTCCAGTTCCGCGGCGGTGGGGCTGAAGTCCCCGGGCGCCCGAATGTAGACGTCGGCTTCGACGAGGGGCTCATCCTCGACCGAGATAAGGCGGGTGAAATGCAGGAGCCGCTCGTGCGCTTCGAGTCCCAGGAGGTCCCGAATCCGGCCGGGCGGTTCCACCCGCTCGATGCCGGCGACCTTCCCCGTCGGACGCAGTCCGCTCTCGGCGAGGTATTGGTACAGGGCCCCCGAGCGCACGTCGGCCGGCCGCTGGACCCTGGTGCCGATGACCGGGAACGTCCCCTTGCCTTGTTTCCGGTAGATGTACCCCTCGCTGGCAAGCTCCTGGAGTGCCTGCCGGACGGGCGCCCGACTGACTTCGAACCGGCTGAGCAACTGCGCCTCGGTCATTGGCTTCCGCGGATCAGCGATCCCCTCGGCTATTTCCCTGCGCAGGATTTCCCTGATCTGGCGATACAGGGGTACCCCGGACGAGGTGTCGAGCTCGCCATATGCCATGAGTCTTCTGTTCCTCCACATCGCCCGCCACCGGGATTGCCCTGCAGGAAGTCAACCACAGAACGCAGTCCATTGAGGAGGCGGCGGCCCTAGCCCGCGGATGGCGTGCGACGTAGCCTGAGGTGACTACCGCCGGGAGGGGCGTGCCATGGACCAGGACATCCAGAAGTACATCAGCGCGTTGGTCGAGAAGGAACAACAACTGCGCGACTCCACGCCGGAGGAGCCGGACAAGGCCGCCGCCCGCGCCGCCGAGCTGCGCCGCCTGGAAGAGCAGCTGGACCAGTGCTGGGACTTGCTGCGCCAGCGCCGTGCCAAGCGCAGGGCCGGCGAGGACCCGGGCGAAGCAGAGACCAGGCCGGCCGGGGAAGTGGAAAACTACCGGCAGTAGCCGAGCGGCAGGCGGTCCCGGTGGTTTGGGCCCCGCCCCGCCGTCGTCCCCCGCCCCGCCGTCGTCCGTTTACCGCGCGTCAGGCGCCCTTTGACGCCTCGGACTTGGAGCCTGACTTCTTCTTTTTCGGGGAGCCGGCGGAAGACTTGGCCTCCCGGTTCTGCTCGACGCTGCGGCGCAGCGCCTCCATCAGGTCCAGGACCTTGCCGCCTTCTTCCTCTTCGTCCGTGCCGAAGGTCTTTGCCGTATCCAGCGCCTCGCCCTGCTCCAGCTTCGCCTCGATCAGGGTCCGCAGCTGTTCCTGGTACTCGTCGGTGTAGTCCCCGGGCGTGAAGTCGGAGGAGAACGACTCCACCAGCGCGGCGGACATCTCCTTCTCTTTCGCCGAGATCCGCACGGTTTCCTCGAGCGACGGGAAACTGGCCTCCCGTACCTCGTCCTCCCACAGCAGGGTCTGCAGCATCAGGACCTTGCCGCGGACCCGCAGCGCCGCCAGCCGGGTCTTCTGCCGCAGCGCGAACTGCACGATGGCCGTGCGGTCCGTCTCTTCCAGGGTCCGCCGGAGCAGGACGTAGGCCTTGGACGACTTCGAATCCGGCTCCAGATAGTAGCTGCGGTCGAACATGATCGGATCGATCTGGTCGCTCGGGACGAACTCGACGACTTCGATCTCCCGGCTCTTCTCGACCGGCAGGGACTTGAAATCCTCGTCCGTGATCACCACGGTGTGCTCACCGTCGTCGTAGGCCTTGTCGATGTTCTGGTAGTCGACGGTCTTGCCGCAAACCTCGCACCGGCGCTGGTAGCGGATGCGCCCGCCGTCCTTGTCATGGACCTGGTGCAGGCTCACGTCGTGGTCTTCGGTGGCGCTGTAGAGCTTGACCGGCACATTGACCAGACCGAACGCCACCGCGCCTTTCCAGATGGCTCTCATGCCACTAGTGAACACCCGCGGGCGGTACAAAGCCAGAGGCGAGGGCCTAGCCAACCGGCCGCGCGGCGGACAGACTGGCGGTATGGCCAGCCAGAATTCCAGCCGGATATCCAGCCAGAAGGAGACCGTAGACGTCGACGGACGCCGGCTCAGGCTGACTAATTTGGACAAGGTGCTGTACCCGGAAACCGGGACCACCAAGGCGGAGGTGATCGCCTATTATTCGGAGATCGCCGAGTTCCTGGTTCCGCATGCTGCGGACCGGCCGGTGACGCGCAAACGCTGGGTCCACGGCGTCGGCACGGCGGAGGAACCGGGCGAGGTGTTCTTCCAAAAAAACCTGGACAAGTCCGCGCCCGACTGGGTCATGCGGCACACCATCGAGCACAAGAGCAACATCAACGTGTACCCGCTGGCCAATGACCGGGCCACCCTGACGTGGCTGGCGCAGATTGCGGCCCTGGAAATCCATGTTCCGCAGTGGAAGTTCGGACCGCGCGGCAAGATCAACAATCCCGACCGGATGGTGCTGGATTTGGACCCGGGGGAAGGGGCCGGGCTGGCCGAGTGCGTCGAAGTCGCCTTCCTGATCAAGGACATCCTGGAGGGGATGGGGCTCGACCCGAGGCCGGTGACCTCCGGTTCCAAGGGCATTCACCTTTACGCCGGGCTGGACGGCAAGCAGACCTCGGAGGACGTCAGCCAGGTGGCCCACGAACTCGCCCGCCTGCTGGAGGCCGACCATCCGGACCTCGTGGTCAGCGACATGAAGAAGTCCCTGCGCACGGGCAAGGTGCTGGTCGACTGGAGCCAGAACAACTGGGCCAAGACCACGATCGCCCCGTACTCCCTGCGCGGCCGGCCGCACCCCACCGTGGCGGTGCCGCGAACCTGGGCCGAGCTGGAAGACCCGGACCTGGCTCACCTCGACTTCAGGCAGGTGCTCGAGCGCGTCAAGGAGATCGGCGACCCGCTGGCCGGCATGGCGGGCGGCACCGCCGACGAGCAGTCCCTGCCGGAGCCGGGGCCGGACCGGCTCAGCACGTACCGTTCGATGCGCGACCCGGACCGCACGCCCGAGCCGGTGCCTGCGGTGATCGAGCGGCGCGAGTCGGACGATGAACCGGTTTTCGTCATCCAGGAGCACCACGCACGCCGGCTGCACTACGACGTCCGGCTGGAGCATGACGGGGTGATGGTGTCCTGGGCCGTGCCCAAGGGACCGCCGGTCACGACCGGTAAGAACCACCTGGCCGTCCACACCGAGGACCACCCCATGGAATACGCCACCTTCGAGGGCACCATCCCCAAGGGCGAATACGGCGCCGGGGTGATGACCATCTGGGACAGCGGCACCTACGAAGTGGAGAAGTGGCGCGAGGGCAAGGAAGTCATCATCGTGCTGCACGGGCGACCCGACGGCGGCCTGGCGAACGACGGCGGGCCCCCCGGTCCGCGTCGCTACGCCCTGATCCGCACCGGCGGCGAGGACGGCAAGGACAATTGGCTGATGCACCTGATGAAGGACCAGCCGCGTCCTGCTGCGGGGACGGCGGACGGCCGCGGGTCCGGGCGCGCCGGGCGGGCGGCCGTCACCGCCGCGCCTGCGGATGATGCCGGCTCCGCGCCTCAGGGCGCCCGGCCGCCGCAAGCGGTGAAACCGATGCTGGCCGTGCAGGGCACCGAGGCCTCCATCGACGAGGATGAGGGCTGGGCCTACGAAATGAAGTGGGATGGAATCCGGGCCGTCGCCGTCGTTGCCGACGGGTCCGTGCGCTTGGTCAGCCGCAACGGCATCGACATGACCAAGACCTACCCCGAACTGGCCGACCTGCCAGACCACGTCCTGGCCCAAACCGCGGTGCTGGACGGCGAGATCGTCGCGCTCGATGCCAAAGGACGGCCGGATTTCGGCCGCCTGCAGAACCGCATGAACCTCACCAAAAAAGCGGATATAGAGCGCGCGGCCGCGAAATACCCGGTGGAGTACTTCCTCTTCGATTTGCTGGAACTGGACGGAACACCAACACTTGGGCTGGAATACTCCCAGCGGCGGGAAATCCTCAAGGAAGCGGTGGAGACGCCGGACGACGGACATATCCAGGTGCCGCCGGAGCTGGATGCCAGCGTGGCCGAAGCGGTCGCAGCCAGCCGGGAGGTCGGCCTGGAAGGCATTATCGCCAAGCGCACGGACAGCAACTACGCGCCGGGCCTACGGACGAGGAGTTGGATCAAGATCAAGAACCAGCTGACGCAGGAAGTGGTCATCGTGGGCTGGCGGCCGGGCAAGGGCTCGCGCGCCCGCAAGGTCGGCTCGCTGCTGGTGGCCGTGCCCGACGGCGTGGAGCTGAGCTACCTTGGCCGCGTCGGATCCGGGCTGACGGAGCGCGAACTGGCCGAAATCGGTGCACGGCTAAAGAAGATGTCACGCAAGACCCCGCCGCTGGAGGGCGTTCCGGCGGCAGACGCCTCCGACGCGAACTGGGTGCGGCCCGCGCTGGTCGGCGAGGTCCAGTTCAGCGAACGCACCGGATCCGGAAAGCTCCGCCACCCGGTCTGGCGCGGCTTCCGGCCGGACAAGAAGCCGTCGGATGTCGTCGTCGAAATCCCGCAGTTCCAGGCCTGATCCGCGGAGCTGCCGCTCAAAAATTTTGACCCTACCCCTATCATTCTGCCGATGAATCGTTAGTCTTTACCAAGGGGAACTTCTGGGGGGAAGTTTCGGGGGATGATTCTTGGGGAAGAAGGCAGAACTGCATCATGGGGAGTTCATTTAAGCCGACTATTCGCGACGTCGCCGAGCGGGCCGGCGTTTCGCTGGCAACGGTCTCATACGTCTTGTCCGGCCGGCACGGGGGTTCAACGAGGATCAGCGAACCGACCAAAGCCCGGGTAATCGAGGCGGCCAAGTCGCTGGGATATGTGCCCAACCACGCCGCCCGGGGCATGCGCCGCGGGCGGACGGACACCGTGGCCGTCGTGGTGGAAAACCTGGATTCGGCCTGGGACCGGCAATTGGCGGAGGTTGCCAACCGTGTGCTGCCGGAGCACGGGTACCGCGTGGTGGTTCTGCTGGGCCAGGAGGCATGGCGGAACTTCATGCTCTCCGGCGGCGCGGACGGGGCCATCCTGGGTTTCAGCACCGAAACGCCCGAGGAAGACCACACCCTGCGCGACCTCGCCGACCGGGGCGTGGCGCAGGTGGTCGTGTCACAGTTCCTGCAGCCTGACGGCTTCGACGTGCTGAAAGTGGACGCGGAGGTCGGCATCGCCGAGGCGGCTGCGTATCTTGCTGCCAGGCACCGCCGCATCGCCGTGCTGCACCGGGGCGGGCCCGCCCCGGGTCCCCGGGGTTCCCGGCTGGGGTTGTTCCGGCAGGCGATGGCCGACCTCGGCGCAGAACTGGACGAAAACCTGGTGCGTGCAACGCACGGGTCTTGGCGTGAATCCTACGAGGAGACCGGCACGCTGCTGAAGTTGTCCGATCCGCCCACGGCGTTCTTCACCACTGCGGATCTGGAGGCCCTGTGCGTCTCCGGCTCCGCCACCGCGGCGGGACTCCGGATCCCGGAGGAGATGGAGATCATCGGCGTGGACACCTCGGATCTGGGACACCACTCCGAACCGCCGCTGAGCTCGGTGGGACCGGAGCCGCTGGTGGGTACCGTGGTGGACCTGCTGATCGACCGGCTGGAGGGGCGCGCCTCCGCCGGCGGGCGCCTGGTGCCGGCGCCGTGGAAGCTGAACCACCGGGGGACCACCGTGGCGGGGATGTCCGGTGATGGCAGCGCCGAAGGCTCGGGCGAGGTGGAGGACAGCGTCTCCAACGGGGCTCCCTAGCGGCGGGCGGCTACAGTGCAGGGATGGAGTGCACCCGGCACAGCTACGGCCCGGATCCCGGCCAGTACGCGGAACTGTATGTGCCCGCCCGGCGGCGGCACACCGCCGTCGTCGTCATCATCCACGGCGGGTACTGGCGCGCTGCCTACGGTGCCGAGCTCGGACGCCCGCTGGCCCGGGACCTCGCCGGCCGCGGCTGGATCTGCTGGAACATCGAATACCGGCGCGCGGGCAACGGCGGCGGCTGGCCGGAGACGTTCGACGACGTTTCCTGCGGCATCGACCGGCTCGCCGACGTTGCGCACGAGTCCGGATTTGCGCTCGAGCGGGTGGTGGGGCTGGGCCATTCGGCCGGCGGCCAACTGGCGGTGTGGGCGGCCGGACGGGGCCGGCTGCGGTCGGAGGAGTCCGGGGTGCGGGTGCCCGGCGCGGCCCCACGGGTGGAGCTCGCTGCGGTGCTCAGCCAGTCCGGGGTGCTGGATGTGGCGCGCGCCCACGAGCTGGGCCTGAGCGACGGCGCCGTCGAAAACCTGCTCGGGCGGCCGGAGGACGCTGATCCAGGTGCCGCGCATCCCTACCGGCTCGCCGATCCCATGCGGAACGTTCCGCTGCCGGTCCCCGTCTACGCCTTCCACGCCGAGCAGGACGCCGACGTGCCGAGGGAACTGTCCGAGCGCTACGTCGACGCCGCCCGGGCCGCCGGCGGGACGGCCGAACTGGTGCTCGTTCCCGGGGACCACTATGCGCTCATAGATCCTGCCTCTGTTGCGTTTGCGCGCATCCGCGGGGTGCTGGCCGGCCTGGGCTGATGCCGGTGCCGCAACCGGGGGCGCTCTGCTACGTTGGCACTGTGCTCACGGTCATAGGCGAAGCCCTGGTGGACGTCGTCCGCTCCGACACGATGCCGCCGCGGGTGCACGTCGGCGGCAGCCCGATGAACGTGGCGGTGGGTCTGGCCCGGCTGGGCCGTCCGGTCCAGTTCGTCGGCCGGTACGGCAAGGACCGGTTCGGGGACCTGGTCCACGGCCATCTGCGCCGCAACTCGGTGCTGGTGCCGCTGGATCCGGATGCGTCGCCGACCAGCGCTGCGACCGCTACCCTGGATCCCGCCGGTGCCGCCCATTACTCTTTCGACCTGCTCTGGGAACTGCCGGACCTCGAAAAGATCCGGCCCCGGCTGCTCGACGAGACGGTCTGGCTGCACACCGGCTCCGTCGCCGCCATGCTGGAGCCGGGCGCGCACACGGTGTACAGGACCGTCCAGCGGGCCCATCCGCGGGCCCTGGTCAGCTACGACCCGAACTGCCGGCCCACGCTGATTACGGACCGGGACTTCGCCCGGCGGCAGGCCGAAAAGTTCGTGGTCCTGGCCGATGTAATCAAGGCCTCCGACGAAGACCTTCGGTGGCTGTACCCGGACCGTACCGTCGAGGAGACGGCCCGTTCGTGGTTGAAGCAGGGGCCGGGCGCGGTGGTGGTCACGCGCGGGGCGAAGGGCAGCTGGGGAGTGGTCCGTGCCGGGACGGCAGAGGTCGCGGCACCGGCGTCGGCCGTCGTCGACAGCGTAGGCGCTGGCGACGCGTACATGTCCGGGCTGCTCGATGCGCTGCTGAACGCGGGATTCTCCGGTTCGGCCCGGCGCGGCAAGCTGCGCGACATGGGCTCCGCCACGCTCGAAGATGTGATGGCGCACGCTGCCCGTGCCGCGGCCATCACGGTATCCCGGGCAGGGGCGAATCCGCCGCGCCGCGACGAGCTGGGCTAGCCGCCTGCGCCGCCGGAGGCATCCCTAGACTGGTGCAATGCGCCTTATCGCCAGCGACCTCGACGGAACCATCATCGGCCGGGACGGCAAAATCAGCCCCCGCACCGTCAGGGCGTTTCGCAGCGCGGCGGCCGCGGGTGTGGAAATTGTCTTCGTGACCGGCCGGCCGCCGCGCTGGCTGACTCCGCTGGCCGAACAGATCGGACACCGTGGCCGGGTGATCTGCTCCAACGGCGCCGTGGTCTACGACCTGGTGGCCGAGCGGGTGCTCTCGGCGCAGACGCTGCCCCACGCGAACATTCTCGAGGTGCGCCGGATCATCCTCGGCCTGCATCCGGCGGTGACGTTCGCGGCGGAAACGACCGAGGGATTCCTGCTGGAACCGAACTTTCTGCAGCCCGGCTCGGTGGAGCTTCTGGACGGCACCGTGCCCAAACTGTTGCCGGAAAGCCTGCGCCGCTCCGACTCCGTCGTAAAACTGCTGGCCCGCGGGACGGACATCGACCCCGACGCCTTCCTAGCCGAGGTTGGCCCGGCGGTGGGGCATCTGGCCGCCGTGACGCATTCTGCCCCCGGCAACCCGCTGCTGGAGATGGCGCGGCCGGGGCTCAACAAAGCGGTGACCCTGGCCGAGTACGCCGGTTCGTTGGGCATCGGCCCCCAGGACGTGGTGGCCTTCGGCGACATGCCGAACGACATCGAAATGCTGCGGTGGGCCGGGGCCGGCTACGCGATGGCCTCCGGCCACCGCGCCGCGCTGGAAGCAGCCCCGTTCCGCGCCCCGGCGTTCGCCGAGGACGGCGTCGCCCAGGTGATCGAGGAACGGCTGGCCGGCCGAAGTCAGGCCTCGCGCGGGGCCTGACCCCTGCGTGGGTCCCGGGGTCAGGAGCCTCGCGCCGCTCCGGCGGGCGCCGCCTCGCGCCGCGTTTCGGGGCGCTCGGCCAAATACCGGCGGGCGAACCAGCTGGGGCCGGTGCTCCGGCTGTGCCGGGGCGGTTCTATATCCGCAACGATCAGCTCTTCATACAGGCCGGCCTCGGCCACCACCCCCGTCTCCGGTGCAGCGATGAAGCTGTGGCCCGGCCCGCTCCAGGCCACCGCCGGTGCAGATGCTCCCCGGCGGGCCAGTGCACGGAACCAGCCGTCCCGGGCGCTGCTGCCGCCGGGCACCACGAGCAGTTGCGCGCCGTCGTCGGAGACCGACCGGCGGGACGTGCCGGGCGCTGGCAGGGCGACCGCGCCGGCGTCGTCCTCCGCAGCCAGCCCGATGAGCAGCCCCTCCAGCGGCACGACCGCGGCGGCGTCCGTGCAGGCCTGGAGCCCGCCGTACGCATCGAACAGCCACAGTTCGGGGCCGTTGCCGTGGCTGCTGCTCCCGGCCGCCACCGCGACCCTGTGTTCCGCCGCGAGCCCGCCCAGTTCGCGGCGGAAATGCGGGGCGAACCCGGCGGGCAGCACCAGCAGCCGTGCCCCTAGCCCGGCCGCCTGTTCCAGCCACATCCGGCACCGCGGCCGGGACCCGTCGCCGAGCAGCCCGGCAGCCTGCACCACGGCAAGACGCATGGATTCCTCCTCATCGGCAGTCGTGGCGGGGCCGGTAGAGTACCGAAGGTGAGCAGCGCCAGCCCGTATCTCAATCCTACGTTTCCCGGTTCCGGGCAGGGCCGGCCCCTGGCCATGTCGCACCGGGGTTTCTCGTTGGACGGTCGGGAGAACTCGATGGCGGCCTTCCGCGCGGCAGTCGATCTCGGCTACGCCTATCTGGAGACCGATGTCAGGTCCACCCGCGACGGCGTGCTGGTGGCCTTCCACGACCGGACGCTGGAGCGTACTACCGACGGCCGCGGGGAGCTGGCGGAGCACACGGCCCGCCAGCTGGCGCAGGTCCGGATTTCCGGCGAGCCGATCCCCACGTTCGAGGAGTTGCTGACCGCGTGGCCGGACGTGCGACTGAACGTGGACGTGAAGGACATGGCCGCCGCCGACGAATTGGCCCGGCTGATCGAGGCCTACGACGCGCACGACCGCGTGCTGGTGGCTTCCTTTTCCGACCGCCGCCGCTTCCGCGTGCTGCGCGGCCTGAGCCGCCCCGTCGCGGGATCCGCCGGAGTATATGCGACCCTGGCAATATACTTTCTGGGTTATATAGGTCTGGCGGGCCTGTTGGCACGGCTGGTCCGCGTCCATGCGGTGCAGGTGCCAGTGAAGTACGGTCCGTTTACGGTGGTCACGCCCGGGTTTGTGCGGCGCTGCCGTCGGGCCGGACTGCACGTGCACGTGTGGACCATCAACGATCGCGCAGAGATGGAACGCCTGCTGGCGCTGGGAGTGGATGGTATTGTCTCCGACCGCGCCGATATTCTGGCCGAAGTGATGGCTGAACGCGGCAGTTGGCCGCAGAGGGAGTCCGCATGAAGGTCTTGATCGCACCGGACAAGTTCAAGGGAACCTTGTCGGCCGCCGAGGCGGCCGCCGCAATGGCCGAGGGCGTGCTGCGGGTCTACCCGGACGCCCAAGTGCAGCTGCTCCCGGTTGCCGACGGCGGAGAGGGCACCTTGGAGGCTGCCCTCTCCGCCGGTGCGGCCGAGCACACCGAACGCGTGGTGGGGCCGCTGGAGCGTGAGGTCACCGCATCCTGGGCCATGATCGAGCGGCCGGAGGGCAAGACCGCCGTGATCGAAACCGCGCGGGCGTCCGGCTTGCTGCTCACGGAGCCCAGCGTGCAGTCGGCGCTCACGGCCCACTCCTACGGGTCCGGCCAGCTGATTGAGGCGGCGCTGGACGCCGGCGCCACCGAGATTGTGCTCGGGGTGGGCGGCTCGGCCATGACCGACGGCGGGTCCGGGGCCCTCCGCGCGCTGGGCCTGAAGGTCCTTACCGGCGGCGGCGCCGAAGTCCTGCTCGGCGGCGCGGCCCTGGCCACCGCGGACCACCTGGACACCTCCGGCCTGGACCCGCGCCTGGCGGAGACCGTGATCCGGATAGCGGCAGACGTCTCTAATCCGCTGTACGGGCCGGACGGCGCGGCGCACGCTTTCGGGGAGCAGAAGGGCGCCGACGCGGTCTCGCGCCGGTTGCTCGACGAGGCGCTGCAGCGCTGGGCCCAGCTGCTGCTGAAGGCAACAGGCCGCGACGTCAACGTGGCGGGCGCGGGCGCGGCCGGCGGCTTCCCCTCCGGCTTCATGGCGCTGGCCGGGGTCCGGGTGGAGCCGGGGTTCGACGTCGTCGCGGACCTGGTGGGCCTCGAGGCCGCCCTGGCGGATGCAGATCTGGTCCTGACCGGCGAGGGGTCGCTGGATCGGCAGTCCGAATTCGGGAAAGCGCCGCTTGGCGTCGCCGGGCGTGCCCAGGCCCGGGGCATCCCCGCCGTCGTCGTCGCCGGGCAGATCGACCTGGCGCCGGACCGCCTGGCCCAACACGGGGTGCACGCGGCCGCCAGCGTGGTCGAGGCGGCAGGCAGCCGGGAACAGGCCATGGCCCAGGCCGCGCGCTATGTCACGTTGGCCACGCAACAGGCGCTCGAAGGGGCTTGAGCCCGGGAACGACGCCTATCATGAGGGCATGAGCAGCACCGTCGTCCCGCCGCCCTCGGCCGTCCGCCAGGGTTTTCTCCGCACCCTGGTCCTTTGGCTGGCGATTCCGATGGCGGTGCTGGTGCCGCTCTGGGTGGTGGCCGGACGGGTGCTGTTTGGCATCGGCGGGCAGATGGTGCTCTGGCTGGGCATCAGCCTGGGCCCGGTGCTGCTGGTCTTGCTGTTGCTGACCGGCGTGAAGCTCCTCGAGACCGCCCGCCGGGGCCGGCTGCTTCCGGTGCGGGCCGTCGTGGTGCCGGCGCTGGCCTGGCTGCTGGCGTTCGCCTTCGGCTTCACCGTCCCGGACTTCGGCGGCGGCGCCGGAGAGGGCGCGTCCATCATGTCGCTGCTGGCCGGTCCGTCCGCCCTGGGAATGTCCACCGCACTGTGCAACCCGTTCGGGATCATCGCCGTGGGGCTGGCCATCGCGGCCACGGTTTTCGCCTACCGGGCCGCGGGCGATGCGCGTCGCGGCGTCACTGCCGACCGCCCCTGACGCAGGCGGGCCTGATGGTGCGCCTTAGGCCTGTTGTGCGTGCCGGGCTTCGCCGTTGCGCCGTACGTGACTGCGGGCATGCTCGACCGCCGCTTCCAGGTCGCCGAACAGGTGCCGGTCGTGGCGCAATGACTCCAAGACCCCGACCCGGCGGGCCAACTCCACATGGCGTTCTTGGATCCCCTTGATGAGCACGGTGACGCCGCGGCGCTCCAGCGCCGTGACCAGGTCGGCCACGACTTTGGCCCCGGTCGCGTCGAGAATCTGCAGCTGGGACATCCGGATGATCACCACCTGCACATTGCGGATGGAAGAGACTCGCTCCAGCACCCGGTCGGCCACGCCGAAGAACAGGGCGCCGTCGAGTCGGAAGACTGCGATCTGCTCGTCGCCGTCTGCGGCCGGTCCGGGGATGTCCTCCCGGTGGACGCCGCTGGAATTCCCCAACGCCCTCAGCGCGAAGAACCCGGCGAAGACGATGCCGATCACCACGGCCTGGATCAGGTCGAAGGACACCGTGACGACCGCGGTGACGATGAAGACCGTGGTGTCCGCCCGCGTGGAGCCGAACACGCTGCGCAAGGTGTTCAGCGAGACCATGCGGACGGCGGTCACCATCAGCACGCCGGCCAGCGCCGCCAGCGGGATCTGCGAGACGGGCCCGGTCGCCAGGTACACGACGCCCAGCAGCACCAAGGAATGCACGACGACGGAGGCCCGGGTCCGCCCGCCGGCGCGGATGTTCACTGCCGTCCGGGCGATGGCCCCGGTGGCAGGCATCCCACCGAAGAAGCCGGAGGCAACCGAGGCCAGGCCCTGGCCCACCAGCTCCCGGTCGGCGTCGTACGGGCCCGTGTCGGAGATGGATGCGGCTACCCGGGCCGAGAGCAGGGACTCGATGGCAGCCAGTGCTGCGATGGTGAGGGCAGGCGCGGCCAGTGCGCCCATTAGGGCCAGGTCGACGGCGGGCAGGGAAGGGGCCGGCAAGGAGCCGGGTAGTTCGCCGATCCGTGCAACGTCCAGATTCATCAGTTGGGCCACAAGCGTGGCGACGATGATCCCGATGATGGAGCCGGGCAGCTGTGGATTGATCTTCGGCGCGGCCACCATGATGCCGGCCACGATCAACGCCAGGATGACGGGCCAGAACAAGCCCGCCAACGAGGCCGTGCTCAAGGCTTCGACCGCCGACACGGCCGCGTTGGAGCTGGGCCCCGGTGCCGTCCCGAAGGCGGCCGGCACCTGCTGTATGAAGATGATGACGGCGATGCCCAGCGTGAAGCCCTCGATGACCGGCCACGGTATGAAGCTGACGGCACGGCCCAGTTTCAGCACACCGGCGGCGGCCACCATGACGCCGGCCATGAGCGTCAGCAGCGCGAGCGACGACACCCCGTGGCTCGCGATGACCGGCGCAAGCACCACCACCATGGCGCCGGTGGGTCCCGACACCTGGATGTTGGAACCACCGAAAACGGCAGCGACGATGCCGGCGACGATCGCGGTGATCAATCCCGACGCGGCGCCGGCACCCGAACTGACACCGAATGCCAAGGCCAGCGGCAGGGCGACGATACCCACGGTCACGCCCGCCACCAGGTCGTTCCGCCAGGTGCGCGGCAGCTGCGCGTAATCGGCCTTGCCGGGCAGCAGCGCGGCCGCAGCCCTCACCGACTTCATGGCGCCGGTTCCGGTTTGGTGCCCGCGTCCCGGGCTGATGCCGTCGGGCTGTTGTCGGCCGCACCGAAGCCGGCCAGTTGCTGCGTTGCGGTGTGCAGGAGCTGCTGCAGGAGGCTGCGGGCAACGGTCAGCAGGTCGGCCACCTGAGGGTACGCCAGGCGGTAGAAGACCTGCACGCCCCGGCGTTCGGCCAGGACGAGGTTGTGCCGGCGCAAGACGGACAGGTGCTGGGACAGGTTGGAGGCCTCTTGGCCCGTCTCGTTCATCAGCTCGGTCACGGTTACCTCGGGAGCGTCCGCGAGCAGTTCCAGCACCCGGATCCTGACCGGATGGGACAGTCCCTTGAACAGGTTGGCCTTGACTTCGTACAGCGGGGCGTCGGCAGCGGCAAATGGGTTCACGAGGGCTCCCTAGAGTTCATTACTTTAGGAAGCCATCATATAGCGTGCGTGCAGGCCACGCTAATGCCCCGCTCATGGCCCACGCGTCGCCTCACCAGCCAAGCGTCGCTCGGGCAAGGCCGCGCGGGCCCCGCCGCACGAACCCGCGTCTCGCGGTGCCGCGGTGCCGAGTTCCCGCCTGCTATCCGCCGGTGGGGGCGGAGGGGGGGAACGAATCCGTCCTGTCCGGGTTCGTTCTCGTGCTCCGGGTCCTCGCTCTGGCGGTATTCGCCGTCCGGGCTCAGGCCCGGTACCCGCTGCCCCGCATTGAGCAGGCTGGAGGTGAAGTGCTCGCCGTCGAACGTGGCGGCGGAGTCGTTCTCCGGCTCCGGGGCGCCGATGTCGTGGCGCAGATGCTCGTCGTCGGGCATTGTGGATTCATCGCGTGGCTGGCTCATGGGTCGGTCAGCTTTCGTGCCGGAAACCGAGCTTGATGGTCACCTGCCAGTCGGCGACCCTGCCTTCGCTAAGGTGGCCGCGAACGGACTTCACTTCGAACCAGTCGAGGTTGCGCAGTGTCCTGGAGGCCTCGTTGATGGCGTTGGAGACCGCGGCATCGATCCCGTCGGGCGACGTACCCACAATCTCCGTGACGTTGTAGACGTGGTTGGCCATGCTTTCCTCCTCGAGAAGGTCCCGGGCCGGACGCCGCGGGAGAGATGGCTGCAACGCTAGCCTCCGATGTCCCCGCGGTCTAGGGCACGGCGGCCCGGAGCACGCCCTCGCCTCCAGGCGGCCGCCACGCCCGGCGGTCAGCCGAGCTTGGACGGCCTGACGCCCTCGTCTTCCACGGAATCCACGGGCTCGGTGTGGCGCCAGCGGGCCACCGCACTCATGCCATGGAAAATCAGCAGTGCCGCTGCCGAGCCCAGCGCGATGCCTTCGAACTGCAGCTCGCCTATCGCCCACTTGAAATTGGCGATGCCGATCACCAGGGCCACCCCTGCCACGGAGAGGTTGATGGGGTTGGCGAAGTTCACCCGGTTCTGGACCCAGATCCGCACCCCCAAAATGCCGATCATGCCGTAGAGCACGACGCCGGCGCCGCCCAGGACGCCGACCGGGACGGTGGCGATGGCGGCACCGAACTTCGGGAGCAAACTCAACAGGATGGCGACAATGCCGGCCACCCAGTATGCGGCGGTGGAGTAGACCTTGGAGGCCGCCATCACGCCGATGTTCTCGGCGTAGGTGGTGGTGCCGGAGCCGCCGCCGCTGCCGGCCAGCATGGTGGCCAGGCCGTCTGCCATCAACGCGCGGCCGGTGACGGGGTCAAGATCCTGCCCGGTCATCGCGGACACGGACTTCACGTGGCCGATGTTTTCTGCCACCAGGACCAACACGACGGGGAGGAACAGCCCGATCAGGGAGATGTGGAATTCCGGCGCGTGGAATTCGGGCAAACCAATCCAGGCAGCGTCATTGATCTTGGAGAAGTCCACCTCGCCCCGCAGGATGGCCACCACGTAGCCGACCAGCACGCCTATCAGGATGGACAACCGGCCCAGCAGCCCGCGGAACAACACCGTGACCAGCAGGATCGCGACGACGGTGACCAGCGCCGTCACGGGCCCCTTCTCGAAGTTCTGCTTGGCGGCCGGCGCCAGGTTGAGCCCGATCAGCGCAACAATGGCGCCGGTGACCACCGGCGGCATCACCACGTTGATCCAGCGCGTGCCGGCCTTGTGCACCAGCGCGCCGACCAGGAAGAGCAAGGCACCGGCCATGATGAGGCCGCCGAGCGCTCCGCCCATTCCGTGCTGATTCATGGCGGCGCCGATCGGGGCGATGAACGCGAAGCTGGAGCCCAGGTAACTGGGGACCCTGCCTGCCGTGATGATCAAAAACAGAATGGTGCCCACGCCGGAGAACAGCAGCGTGGTCGACGGCGGGAACCCGGTCAGCAGCGGGACCAGGAAGGTGGCGCCGAACATGGCGACCACGTGCTGGGCCCCGACGCCCATGGTGCGCGGCCAGGTGAGCCGCTCCTGGGGTCCGACTACCGTGCCCGGTGAAATGTTCTTGCCGTCGCCATGCAGGGCCCAACGGAACGGGGAAGATTTTGCAGGCGTGCTCATGGTGGGCCTCTTAGGGGGGAGTCAGCGGGAAAATGTCCGGGGGACATCCTACCGCCGGAATGGCGTGCCGGCTCGCCCGACCGGTCGCGGAGGCCGGGCGGGAACGGCCCGGCCTCCGTTGTCAGGCGGTGATCAGGCGATCACGGCGTCCACGATTGCCTTCGCCTCTGCCTGCACCTGCTGCAGATGGTCCTGGCCGCGGAAGGATTCGGCGTAGATCTTGTAGACGTCTTCCGTGCCAGAGGGCCGGGCCGCGAACCACGCGTTGTCGGTGGTGACCTTCAGCCCGCCGATCGGGGCGCCGTTGCCGGGCGCTTCGGTCAGCTTGGCGGTAATCGCCTCGCCGGCCAGTTCGGTGGCGGCCACGTCGGCGGCGGAGAGTTTCGCCAGCGCGGCTTTCTGCTCCCGGGTGGCCGCCGCGTCAATCCGTGCGTAGGACGGCGCCCCGAACTTCTCGGTCAGCCCCGCATAGAGTTCCGACGGCGAGTTTCCGGTCACCGCCACGATTTCGGAGGCCAGCAGCGCCAGCAGGATGCCGTCCTTGTCCGTGGACCACGGCTTGCCGTCGAACCGCACGAAGGAGGCGCCGGCCGACTCCTCGCCGCCGAAGACGCCTTCGCCGGAGAGCAGCCCGGGCACGAACCACTTGAAGCCCACGGGAACTTCCACCAGCTGCCGGCCCAAGTTGGCCGCTACCCGGTCGATCATCGAGGAGGACACCAGCGTCTTGCCCACGGACGCGTCGGCCGGCCAGTCCGGCCGGTGCCTGTAGAGATAGTCGATGGCCACGGCAAGGTAGTGGTTCGGGTTCATCAGCCCGGCATCAGGGGTCACGATTCCGTGCCGGTCCGCGTCGGCGTCGTTGCTGGTGGCGATGTCGAAGGCGGCGCCGCCGCCGCGAACGGCGTTGATCAGCGAGGCCATTGCCGACGGCGACGAGCAGTCCATCCGGATCTTCTCGTCCCAGTCCAGGGTCATGAACGCCCATTGCGGGTCCACCGCCGGATTGACCACGGTCAGGTCCAGCCGGTGCCGCTCGGCGATGGCGGCCCAGTAGTCCACCGAGGCTCCGCCCATCGGGTCGGCACCGATCCGCACGCCGGCGGAACGGATGGCGTCCAGGTCCAGCACCTTCGGCAGGTCGTCCACGTACGCGGCCAGGAAGTCGTACGTACCGATGGACCCGGAGAACCGGGCCTGTCCCAGCGTGATCCGCTTGACGCCGCGCAGGCCCGCCTCCAGCAGTTCGTTGGCGCGGGCGGCAATCCACCCGGTGGCATCCGAGTCGGCCGGACCGCCGTGCGGCGGGTTGTACTTGAAGCCCCCGTCGCCGGGCGGGTTGTGCGAGGGGGTGATCACGATGCCGTCGGCCTGGGCATCCGGATGGGCCGCGTTATGGGTGAGGATTGCGTGGCTGACCGCCGGCGTCGGGGTCCACCCGGTCCGGGAATCGACCAGCACTGCCACACCGTTTCCGGCCAGCACCTCGAGGGCGGTGTCCTGGGCCGGATCCGAGAGGGAATGCGTGTCTTTGCCGACGAACAGCGGTCCGGCGATGCCCTGCCCGGCGCGGTACTCCACGATCGCCTGCGTGATGGCGGCGATGTGGTCCTCATTGAAGGATGCCTTCAGGCTGGAGCCGCGGTGCCCTGAGGTGCCGAAAACCACGCGCTGGGACGGGTCGGCCGGATCCGGCTTGACGTTGAAGTACGCGTCGCGGAGCGCGGTCAGGTCAACAAGGTCGCTGGGAAGGGCCACTGTGCCCGCACGGTTTGCCATCCCTCCAGCATGCCAAAAAACTATCGATCCGTGGCGATCGGGTGGCGGATCCGACCCGATAGGCCCCCCGAACTTCCCGCGCTGACTGCCAGGAGCAAGCGGTTGGCGTGCCAAGAATGCAATGTATTTGGCCTTGCGCTGGCCAACACCTATGGGCCGGAAAATTAGGTCCCGTCCGGACCGACGTCTGCACGCAAGGCCATCCATAAAGTGAATCTGTCATCTGGATTCGACATGGACAGACCAGAAAGAAACTCGAAGCGCTCAATTCGTTTCCGCAGCGTGTGGCGGTGGATGTTCAGCCGCTGGGCTGCTGCTTGCCAGGAGCCATGCTCAGTGAGGAAGATGCGGGCGGTGTCGACCAGCGAGACCGCATCCGGACTCTCTGCATATACACGTTCAAGAGGGCGGCGCAGAGCGATGAGGGACACGGGGTCCATGCTCTCCAACAGCAGTTGCACCGTCGGCAATTGCTGGTAAAGCACGAACGGCATGCCGTCGGCAACGGCTACTTCGTGCGCGTTGCCAGCCTGGCTAAGGCTGGACGCGAGGTCCTCCAGCGCCGCCGGTCGCCCTACTCCGCACCGGATGGGCACGTTGTCTTTGTAGACCTCGGCTTCAATCCCGGCTAGGAACGCGTCTCTTGCGTCCGGATCGAGGAAGCCATGGAGCCGCTCCTTGTCGGTCTTGACCAGATGCGGCAACCCCAGCTCGTCCAGCCACTGAAGCACAAGCTGCTCCAGCACCACCGACCGTGAGCGTGAGGAGAGCACAAAAGCGCAGAGCCGGTCACCCCGGTACCCCCAGCGTCTAAGGGTGGCGGTAGCCAGCCCGGGATGGCCGCTGGTCAGGTTTTCGACCATCACCTCCCGGCCCAGACGCTCCAGCGCAGTGTGGTCATGGGTCCGCAGCACCAAGTCGATGAGTGCAGCGGCGTGTGTGGACAAATCGCGGGTGCGACTGGTCACGCCCGAGCGAGAGGACACCACTAGGTGCGCCCGGAGGTCCTGCCCCAATCCCACAGAGTGCACCTGCATGCCCGGATGTCGCACTTTTACCGGCCGGTTAAGTGCGACGGCCATGGCGTCACCAATATGCAGCGCCCCGGCGCCCGCGCTGGCAATCGCCCTGCCATGCGTGTCCAGCAGTACCGCCCAGCCCTGCAACCGATGGGCCAGTTCCGCGAGCACGGCTTCGGCGCCGCCCCGTCGGGCCACTTGAGTCAGCACTGCCGTTCCGTTGGAGATTAACCGGGCCTCCGCTGCGTCATTGGAGGCGAGCACGGCTTCTGCGTTGGCGCGGAGGGTCTCTAACGGAATCTTGTCGGAGAAGGTCACCAGGCGCAGGCCGTCGACCGACAGACTGCGGGCCACTGCAATGTCGACTCCCGATACCGCCAACACAGCCTGTCGAAACAGCTCGACCGAAGACTGATTGGCCGCCACCTCGTCCAGTTCGGCAGCGGTCACGAAAACCATCTGCACAGCATCCGCCGCGGTAATCACGGGCCGGTCGGCGTAGAGCAAGGCTGCATTCACCCGGCGCCGGACCCAATCCCCCGGTTCCACCGGGGTCCCCTGCAACTTGCGACAAACGTCCTCGACAGTTCTAGACATACATCAAATGTACAAAATGGAGCCCCAAATGATGACAGCGCTCCAATCTGCACAATGATATGTCCAATCTCACATGAATACGATCGAGGCTGGCAAGAGACGAACTTGAGAAAGGCCCTTCATGAAAGCTGCAGTGTTCCGCGATTCCGCGACACCCATCGTGGTCACCGACGTCGAGTTGGCCGATCCAGGCCCCGGGGAAGTACGTGTCAAGATCGCCGCGGCCGGTGTCTGCCACTCCGACCTGCATGTGAAGCGGGGCGAGTGGGACGCGGCCGTCCCCATGGTCATGGGCCACGAAGGGTCGGGCGTCGTGACCGCCATTGGGGAGGGTGTAACCAGTCTGTCTATGGGCGACCACGTGGTGCTGTCCTGGGTGCCGCCGTGCAATGAATGCCGTTACTGCAAGTCCGGGCACGAGGCCCGCTGCCAGGCCGTCGCCACGCTTGTGGCACCCAAGGGCGTGCTCCATGACGGCACATCCCGGCTGTCCAAGGATGGCGAGACCCTCCACCACTACCTTGGCGTTTCCTCCTTCGCGGAGGAGGCAGTGGTGCCGGCGTCGGGTGCCATCAAGGTGCGCGACGATGCTCCGCTGGACGTTATCGCCCTGGTGGGCTGCGCCGTCGCTACGGGTGTTGGCGCAGTAACCAATACTGCGGCCGTCGAGCCTGGTTCTACCGTCGTCGTGATTGGCTGCGGCGGCGTAGGGCTGTCGGTGGTGCAAGGGGCCAAGTTGGCCGGCGCCGAGCGCATCATCGCCATCGATGTCCGCGAAGAGAAGACCGCGCTGGCCATGCAGTTGGGTGCCACGGATCAAATCCATGTCAAGAAGGGCGACGCCGTCGAGCAACTCCGTGCGCTGGTGCCGGACGGGGTGGACTACGCCTTCGACGCCATCGGACAGACCGGCACCACCGAGCAAGCGATCGAGATGCTCGGCTTGGGCGGCGCGGCGGTCATCGTGGGGCTGCCGCCCACGGGCGCTCGCGCCTCGTTCGAGCCTCTGGTGCTGGCCGAGGCAGACCAGCGCATCCTCGGATCCAACTATGGCAGCGTCCGTCCATCGATTGACATCCCGGCCTTGGTGGACCGCTACATGGACGGCCTGCTCCAACTGGACCCGCTTGTTTCGTCCCGACGCCCCCTCGCCGAGGCCCCTCAGGCCCTGGAGGACCTGGAGAGCGGCAACGCTTTGCGGACCCTGCTCATCCCCTGACGATTCCAAGGAGAATCATGACAACCACTTTCAAACAGACCCGCCCCAAAGACGCCGGTCTGCGTCGCGGAGTGATGAGCACTCCGGAGCTCTTCGCCCAAGCCATCGCCAACATCGCACCGAGCGCGGTCATCGCGTTCACAGCGGCCGGAATCTACACCACTGCGAGCAACGGCACTATCCTCTCGTTCGCCCTCGCGACCATCGTGATCCTCTCGGTCGGCTACTGTATATCCCAGTTCGCCAAGCGCAACGCTTCGGCCGGCTCGCTGTATACCTATGTTTCGAAGAGCCTGGGCCCCTTTGGCGCCTATGTGACCGGCGTTGCACTGCTCATCGGTTGCTGGGGCATTGCTGCAGGCTCCCTAGGCGGCGCCGTGTCCTACTTCAACCAGTTCCTGAATCTGGTCGGTATCCCGGCGACCGGTGTGGTGACACAGATCGTCCTTGCCATCGTGCTGGGCGGCTTCGCCACGCTCTTCACCATTCGCGGGATTCGCCTCTCGGCCCGCGTCTCGCTGGTGCTCGAGCTGGTCTCGGTCGCCATCATCTTCATCCTGCTGGCGCTGGCATTGATATGGGCCGGTCCGCGGGCGTTTGATCCGGCTCAGTTCACCTTCGACGGGGCCAGCTTCCAAGGCGTAGCCGTCGGCATGGTGCTGGGTATCCTGGGCTTCGTCGGATTCTCTTCCGCCGACGCCCTGGGCCGCGAGGCGAAGAACCCCTACGTTGCCATTCCGCGCGCCATCATGTGGAGTGCCGCCGCTGTGGGCGTGCTGTACATTTTCTCCGCCTATACCCAAGTCGTCGTCCTCGGTGAGGGACTCGCCACGAGCGCCAGCCCCTTGGAGGAGATCGCCACCACTATCGGAATGCCTGCTTGGTTCGGACCTGTCCTGACCTTTGGCGTGGCCGCGTCCTTCTTCGCCGTCGTCGTGGCCCCGCTTAACGTCGTCGGTCGGATTTTTTACGTCATGGGCAAGGAGGGAGTCGCTCCGGAACGGTTTGGCCGTACCCACGAAAAGTTCTTGACCCCGCACCGCGTGCTGCTGGTCTTTGGCCCGGCGGCCATTCTGCTGGACATCATCCTGCTGCTCGCCCGGGTGCATCCGATGGACATTGTCGTCTGGGTCGACACTTACGGCACCTACGGCTACATGGTGGCCTACTCGCTTGTCGCGGTGGCCTGCATCATCTACACCCGCCGTGAAGGCATTCCAAACAAACTGGTGTGGGTTTGCGCCACAGTTGCGGTGGCCAACATGACTTTCGTCTTCTATGCGAACGTCTATCCGGTTCCGGCATTCCCGCTCAACATCATCCCGTACCTGTTCTTCGCCACCATCGCTGCGGCGTTGATTTGGTACAGGTGGCTAAGCAAAAAGCGCCCCGACGCCATTCGGAATATCGGCAAGACCGAGACGGACATTCTTGAGGGGGTCGGCTAACCACTGAGAAGTCGGGGGGCGGGCGGCCGGCTTGATGCCCGGCCGCCCGCCTTCGTTGACGAGGCGGGCGGGCGCCATCAGCACGGATCGGTGGCGGACTATGGATCCCGCCCGATAGGCTCCCGATCTTCCCGCGCGCCTAGACTGGTAGGTAGCACCGAAGCTGCGCAGCAGCGAATCAATCTCAGGGGGAATCAACAGTATGTCCGGCACGGAGAACAGGCCGCCCTTTAACGACCCGAAGCATCCGGGGTGGTACACCGATCCCAATGCGGGCCAGGCCTTGCCGCAGCCGCCGGCGCTGCCCGAGGCGGGGAACCCGTACTCCTACCAGCCCGGCCCCGGCGCGCAGCCGTATACCGGGCAGCAGCCGTACGGCGGACCGGACTACAACCAGCCGATGTACTACACGCCGCAGGTCGAGCCGAAGGGGCTGAGCATCGCGGCGCTGGTGCTGGGCATCGTCTCCGTGGTCACGTTCGGCTTCATGCTGGTCCCGCAGGTCCTGGCCATCGTGTTCGGCCACATCGCGCTGGGGAAGGAACCGGCCGGCCGCAGCATGGCGCTGGCCGGCCTGATCATGGGCTACGCGGTCACCGGCATCTGGTGCCTGCTGATCTTCATCGGCATCCTCGCCGGGGCGTAGGTCCGTCCGGCGCCTCGCTACGTCGCTGGTCGGCTTCACCAGCTTCCCCCGTCTACTATTCAGCACCGGCCCTGCTGAGCGCTCAAAAGGGCCGGAGCTGAAAGGCGGATGAGGAAAAGGCACCTTACGACGGCGATGCCCGGGCGGGAGTGAATCTCCGCCCGGGCATCGCCGTCGTCGTTAAGGTTCCGTCCTAGCGGATGCCGCCCATCAGCTTCTTCAGGGACGGCACGGCCGCGGCCAGGCCGACGCCGAGGATGATCGCCGTCACCCCGATGAAGCCGAAGTACGGGGCTTCATTCGCCGGGTCGTAGTAGCCGGCCAGGATGCCCGCCAGCGTGGTGCCCAGCGAGATGGAGAGCAGGAACAGCGCCACCATCTGGGTCTGGAAGGCCTTCGGCGCCAGCTTGGTGGACACCGAGGAGCCGGTCGGGGAGAGGAACAATTCCGCCATGGTGAACAGGAACAGGATTCCGACCATGGCCAGCAGCGGGGTGGAGTTGGCGCCGCCGCCGGTGAGCGGGATGAACGCCAGGAACGCCAGGCCCATCACGACCAGGCCCAGGGCGAACTTCAGCGGCGAGCTGGGCTGCTTGGGGCCGAGCTTGGTCCACAGGGCAGCGAAGATGCCGGCGAAGATGATGATGAAGACGGGGTTGATGGACTGCACCCAGCTGGCCGGCATTTCCCAGCCGCCCAGCGTGCGGTCCAGCTGCTTGTCCGCGTACAGGGCCACCACGGTGAACTGCTGCTGGAACAGCGCCCAGAACGCGGCGGAGGCGATGAACAGCGGGATGAAGGCGTAGACGCGCTTGCGCTCCACGGCGTCGACCTGCTTGCTGGAGAGGATCACCACGAAGTAGACCACGGCGGCGATGATCGCCAGCCAGGCCATGATCGGGGCCAGGTTCGAGGCGGTCACCAGGCCGAAGGCCACCAGCAGCACCATGACGACGACGGCGGCCACGGCCGCGGCGGCGACCTTGCCGTAGTTGCCCCGCGGCAGCGGGTTGGCCACATGGTGCGCGGCCTCGGGCAGGTTCTTGCGGGTCAGGGCGTACTGGGTGAGGCCGATGGCCATGCCCAGCGCCGCCAGGCCGAAGCCGTAGTGGAAACCAAGCTGCACCTGGGCCAGGCCGGTGAGCAGCGGGCCGAAGAGGCCGCCGATGTTCACGCCCATGTAGAAGATGGAGAAGCCGGCGTCGCGGCGGTCGTCCTTCAGGCTGTAGAGCGAGCCGACCAGCGAGCTGGCGGTGGCCTTGAGGCCGCCGGAACCGATGGCCACCAGGATCAGGCCGATGGCCAGCCCGACGCCACCCGGGATCAGGGCCAGCGCGATGTGGCCCAGCATGACCATGATGCCGGTGTAGAAGAGGACCTTTTCGGACCCCAGGATGCGGTCGGCCACCCATGCGCCGAGGATCGAGGAGAGGTACACGCCGCCGCCGTAGGCGCCCACCAGGCCGGTGGCAATTCCCTCGTCGATCCCCAGGCCGCCCTCGGCGACCGAGTAGTACATGTAGTAGAGCAGGATGCCCTGCATGCCGTAGAAGGAGAAACGCTCCCAGAGTTCTACGGAGAAAAGATTCGCCAGCATCCGTGGATGCCCGAAGAAGGTTTTGCCGGTTTGGGTGGACTGTTTTGTTGTTTCCGGCTGCGGATTCCCGGACTGCACGGTATTGCTCACGGTGTTCTATTCTGACAGTCCCCTACATGAAATGTCATATTCTGCGCCCGTGGCCGGGCGGCGTGTTAATGCAAATCCGCAGGTCAGGCCGGGGTTGCAGGATTCATCGCACGCCCTCCAGCTGCGCGGCGGCGGCCAGCAGCATGGCCTCCGATCCGGGCTTGCCGATCAGCTGGACGCCCATGGACAGGCCCTCCTCGGTGGTGCTGACGGGAACGGCGATCGCGGGCAGCCCGCACACATTGACCAGCGAGGTGTACGGCGAATACTGGCACTGGCGCATGTAGTCCACGTCTGCGCTGTTGGAGGTGTACCAGCCCACCGGCCGGGGGGTCTGGGCCAGCGCGGGCGTCAGAACCAGGTCGTACCGGCCGAACTGTGCCCGGGTGTCGTCCTGGAAACGCGCCAGCGTGGCCAAGGCGTCCGGCAGCGCCTCCGGCCCGCGCTTCAGGGCGCGGCGGCGGAAGGAACGGGTGAGCGGCATGAGCTGCGGTTCGTGGCCGGCCTGGACCTCCAGCCGGGCCAGGCCGGAGGTCCAGACCGTGGCAAACGCCTCCGGGTAGCGGTTGTCGTAGCGGATCTCCGCTTCGTCGAGCGCGTGGCCCATCCCCAGCAGCAGCTCCACCGCGGTATCCAACGCCTCGCGCGCCTCCGGCTCCAGCGACAGCGGGTAGGCGGACTCGAACGGAGAGTCGGTGCTGATGCCGATCCGAAAGCGCCCTTCGGCGCGAAGCGCGGCGGCCAGGAAGCCGGGTTCCCCCGGGAAGGCCGCGCGGGCCAGCTGCTCGTCCGCCATGGCGTCCATCAGCAGCCCGGCATCGGCCGCCGTGCGGGCCAGGGGCCCGGCGACCACCAGCCGGCCCGGGTCGTCTCCGATGCTGCCGGCCGGGAGCCGGCCGCGCCCCGGTTTCAACCCCACCAGCCCGGTGGCGGCCGCCGGAATCCGGACCGAGCCGCCGCCGTCCGAACCCGGGGCGAAGGGCAGCAGGCCGGCGGCCACGGCGGCCGCGCTACCGCCGGAGGAACCGCCGGGACTCAGCGCCGGGTCCAGCGGGTTGCGGGCCGGCGGCGCCACACGGTTCTCGCTGTAGGAGGTCAGGCCGAATTCGGGGACCTGGGTCTTGCCGAGGCTGATGCTGCCGGCGGATTCGAGGACGTTCACCAAGGGGTGGTTGGCCAGGGCGGGCCGGTGCTCCAGGGCCGCGCTGCCGTGGGTGGTCGGGACGCCGGCCACATCCGTGAGGTCCTTGTAGGCCACCGGCAGGCCGTGCAGCCGGCCCAAGGTCCCGCCGCGTGCCTGGTGGTCGTCCGCGGCGCGTGCCTGCTTGAGCGCCTGGTCGGCGGTGACGGTGATGAAGGCGCCGAGCCTGGGATTCAGGGCATCGATGCGCTGGAGGTAATGCTCCGTCAGTTCGAGGGCGGACAGTTCGCCGCGGGCCACGGCGTCGCGCTGGGCGACGGCCGTCAAGTCATGCAAAGCAGTCATCGCCCGTAAGCGTAGCCCCGCCCGGCGGTGCGGGCTAATCCGCGCGCCGGGTCAGCCGAGGAACCTGGTGTCGATCGGTTCCTCCACCGCGATGGCGTCGGGCCCGTCCCCGGCCTGGGCTGTCACGCGGTAGGCGAGTTTCCCGTCGGTCTCGCTGACCGCCTCGGCCAGTTCGGTGCCGCGGTAGACCAGTCCGACCCCGTCGTCGGTGCAATGCGTTTCGCCCAGGATGCCGTCCGCCACGAGCCGGTGCACCAACGGCCGGCGCTGCGGTTCCGAGTCGTAGTGGACGCCGTTGTCGTAGGGCAGCAACGCCAGCCCGTTCGTGACCGGCCGCAGCTCGGGGCCGAAGGAGTCGGTAGTGCCGCCGCGGAACCAGCAGATGGAACCGGCGGAGACCCCTGCCAGCACCACGCCGGCCTGCCAGACCCGCCTGAAAATGGCGTCCAGGCCGTGGACCCGCCACACCGCCAGCAGGTTCGCCACCGAACCGCCGCCAACCCACACCACATCCTGGCCCAGCAGGTGTTCCTCGATGTCCGCCACATTGGGCATGGTGAACAGGTTCAGATGGCTCAGGCCGTAACCGGCAACCCTGGCCGCCTCGTCCAGCTCGGCCTGGAGCCAGCGCTGGTCGCCGCCGGCGGTGCCCACGTGGACCAGCCTCGGTGCCCGCCCCGTGGGCCCCGCCAGTTCGACGGCGTGGTGCACCAGGTGGTGGAACGCGATCCGGCTGCGAACGCCGGCCGTGATTCCGCCGGACGTAGCAAGGATGGTCGGCTGGTCTGCGGCCATGGGTGCCCCTGTCTCATTACGGTGCGGCGGACGATCCCACTATAGGCTTGGAAAGGGGGCAAATCGCGGGTGCGCCCGGAGCAGGAATTCACCAGCGGCGGCACGGCCCGCCGCGGATCACGGAGGTTGCCATGAGCGATATCGAGAATGTGGATGTCAACAGCATCGGCGGCGACGCCACCATTCTGGACGTGCGCGAAGACTATGAATGGGAAGCCGGACACATTGCGGGCGCCGTGCACATCCCGCTCAACGAGCTGCCGCTGCGCCTGGAGGAACTGGACCCCGACGTGGACCTGCATGTGGTGTGCCGCAGCGGCGGTCGGTCCTTCCGGGCCACCGAATGGCTGAACGGGAACGGGTACTCGGCGGTGAACGTCGACGGCGGGATGGGTGCCTGGCTGGATGCCGGCAAACCGATCGTCTCGGAGAACGGGCAGGAGCCCCGGGTCCAGTAATGGCAGGCGTCTACACCTTCCTGGGGCCGGAGGGAACCTTCACCGAGGCCGCCCTTCTCCAGGTTCCCGGGGCGGCTGCCGCGCGCCGGATTCCGGCCGCGAGTGTCGACGCCGCCGTGGACGCCGTTCGCGCGGGCGAAGCCGGCGCGGCCATGGTCCCGATCGAGAACTCGGTCGAGGGCGGCGTCAGCGCCACGCTGGATGCCATCGCGGGAGGCGAGCCGCTGCGCATCATCGGCGAGGAACTCGTGCCCATCCGCTTCGTGCTGGCGGTCCGGCCCGGAACCGAGCCGGACGACGTCGCGGTGGTGTCCACCCATCCGCATGCCTGGGCGCAATGCCGTGCCTGGGCCGCCGCGAACATTCCCCAGGCGGAATATCTGCCGGCGTCGTCGACTGCGGCGTCGGCGGTGGGCCTCTTGGAGCCCGGGGCCGGCTACGAGGCGGCGATCTGCTCGCCGCTGGTGGCCAGGCAGCGAGGGCTGCGCGTGCTCGCCGAGGATATCGGCGATATTCCGGACGCCGTCACCCGGTTCATTCTGGTGAGCCGCCCCGGTGTCCTGCCCGCGCCGACCGGCGCCGACAAGACCACCCTGGTGGTCCCGCTGCCGCAGGACCGTCCGGGGGCGCTGGGGGCAATCCTGGAACAATTTTCCAGCCGGGGCGTGAACCTGAGCCGGATCGAGTCCCGCCCCACCGGCCAGTTTTTGGGAGATTATTTCTTCAGCCTCGATGCCGAAGGCCACCTCGCCGAGGAGCGGGTGGCCGACGCCGTCCGCGGGCTGCACCGGATCAGCCCGGGCATCCGGTTCTTGGGCTCCTACCCGCGCGCCGACCGCCGGGGACTGACTGTTCCGCGCCGCAACCAGGACGAGGCGTTCCGGGAGGCCGACCGCTGGGTGCAGGACCTGCTGTTGGCCCGCTGACCGGCCCTGCCGGACTGTCGACCCGCGGTTAAGGTCAGTATGCTGAGGAAAACCGCACCTGCGAACCAAGGATCGGAGCACCATGACGCAGCAGAACGACAGGGACCAGTACCAGGATGGGGAGCCGACGCCGGTGGAGGCGCTCAACCAGACCCCGAGTGAAAACCGCGCGGGCGACCTGGGGGACCAGGGCAACGACCTGCGCTTCGCCGAGGAGCAGCAGTTGATCGACCAGCAGGCGGCCGGCGAATTCCCGGTTCCCCGGGACGAAGACCTGCAGCAGCCGGATGCGGATGTCCCGGCGCTCGAAGCAGACGAACAACCCATCGACGTTCCGGGCGAGGAACTGCACAACACCGACCGGGCCGATGCCAGCGACGATCCGCTCAACACCGGGGGCGACGACACGTAAACACCTCCGTTCCGGGCGGCCGCCGGCCCAGGTGGCCGCCCGGGCGCGGCAGGCCCTAGTCGGCCACCTGGTGGCTGCCGGCGGAGGGGAGCGACTCGGTGCGCACCGCCAGCGACCGCGGCCTGACCTGGACGGTCAGTGACGTGACCGGCCCGGAGGGATCGCCGTCGAGCTGGCTTCCCATCGGCTCGTGCGCCGTGATGCGGACCTTCCGCCCGCGGTGGTACTCGATCACGGGAATCGGCGCGCTGTGCCGCACCAGCGTCTTGGCGGCAATCCACAACCAGCCGATCGCGCTGCGCGGACTGAGCACCACGATGTCCAGTTCGCCGTCGTCGATTTCCGCGGTGGGGATGAAATCGATCCCCGCCGGCAACTTCCCGCAGTTGGCCAGCAGGACGCTGCGGACGCGGCGGGGACGGGCGGGCCCATCGTCGATGCTGACCATGACACGCTCCCGCTGGCCGGCAAGGTGGCGGACGCCGGCTTCGGAATAGGCCATCCAGCCGAACCGGCGCTTCAGGTCGTCGCGGGTGTCGGCCAAGACATCCGCATCCACGCCGATGCCGGCGATCACCAGGAAGCTGTCCTGCGACCGTTCGCCGGTCGCCTCGTTCTCCAAGATGATGTCGGCGGTGTCGATCTTGCGGATGATCCCGTGCAGCGCCACATGGATGTTGGTCCGCAGGGCCGCCGGATCCAGACCCAGATTGCGGGCCAGCAGGTTGCCGGTGCCCAGCGGCAGCACCCCCATCGGCACCTGGGTGCCGGACAATTCCGAGGCCACCACCCGGATCGTGCCGTCTCCGCCGCCGGCGATCACCACGTCCGCACGCTCGGCGATGGCCCGCCTGGCCTGTCCGTGGCCCGGGTCCTCGGGCGTGGTTTCCAACACCAAGGGCGGGCTCCAACCGGCCGCCGCGCAGGCTGCCTCCACCTCGCGGCGGGCCTCGTCGGCCGAGTTCTTGGCCGGGTTCAGGATGAAGACCACGCGCTGGTCGGGCAGGCCCGGGGAAGGCGCAAGGGCGGCCGGCACCGCTGTCCGGCGGCGCCCCAGCATGCCGCGAAGGCCCGGCCATCCCACCGCCAAGGCGGCCACCGCTAGCAGGATGATGAGGGCGGGCATCCATTCGGCAGTCATGTTGGTCATAGACTATCCAGCCCCGCCGCTTTGGCCCATTGAGGCCCGCTACCGGCTGCGGCGGGCGCGGAGCGAGGCCGGAAAGCCTTTTTCGGTACCCTTAGCAGGTGATCGATGTAAACGAACTCCGCGCCAATCCAGAGATTTTCCGTGCCTCCCAACGCGCCCGGGGCGCCGACGAGTCGGTGGTCGATGCCGTGATCGCCGCCGATACGGCCCGCCGGGAAGCGATCAACCGTTACGAGGGACTGCGCGCCGAACAGAATCTCTTCGGCAAGAAGGTGGCCCAGGCCACGGGCGGGGAGAAGGCAGAGCTCCTGGCCCAGGTCAAGGAGTTGGCAGCATCGGTCAAGGAAGCCCAGGCCGCGTCGGATGCCGCCCGGAACCAGCAGGAATCGCTGCTGCGCAGCATCCCCAACCGGATCGAAGACGGCGTTCCCGCCGGCGGCGAGGACGACTTCACGGTGCTCAAGACGGTCGGCGAGCCCCGGGACTTCGCCCGGGACGGGTTCGAGCCGAAGGACCACCTGGCCATCGGCGAGCTGATCGGTGCCATCGACATGGAACGCGGGGCCAAGGTTTCGGGCTCCCGCTTCTACTTCCTCAAGGGCGTGGGCGCCCGGCTGGAGATTGCCCTGATGAACATGGCGCTGGACCAGGCCGTGTCCAACGGCTTCATCCCCATGATCACCCCCACCCTGGTCCGCCCCGAAACCATGCAGGGGACCGGCTTCGATGTGGAGCACGACGACGAGATCTACCGGCTGGAACGGGACAACCTGTACCTCACGGGCACCTCGGAGGTGGCGCTCGCGGGCTACCACGCGGACGAGATCCTGGACCTGTCCGCCGGGCCGACGCGCTACGCCGGCTGGAGCTCCTGCTACCGCCGTGAGGCCGGGGCCGCCGGCAAGGACACCCGGGGCATCATCCGCGTGCACCAGTTCAACAAACTGGAAATGTTCATCTACTGCCAGGTCGAGGAGGCCGCCGACGAGCACGCCCGCCTGCTCGCCTGGGAAGAAGAAATGCTGGCCAAGGTGGAACTGCCCTACCGGGTGATCGACACCGCTGCGGGAGACCTCGGCATGAGCGCGGCCCGCAAGTTCGACTGCGAGGCCTGGGTGCCCACCCAGGAGGCCTACCGGGAGCTGACGTCCACCTCCAACTGCACGACCTTCCAGGCCCGCCGGTTGAACATCCGTGAGCGCCAGGCTTCGGCGGACGGCGAAAAGAAGGGCACGAGGGCGGTGGCCACCCTGAACGGGACCCTTGCCACCACGCGCTGGATCGTCGCCATCCTGGAGCACCACCAAAACGCCGACGGCTCCGTGAATGTGCCTGCCGCGCTGCGGCCCTACCTGGGCGGCATGGACGTCCTTCCGGTGCTCTCCTAGCTCGCCGTTCCGCCCCGCCGGCGGCACTGCGGTGCCGTCGCGGCGGGGCCGCATTCACCGGCGCTTCATTCGCCCGTAGAAAATTTCCTACCCGCGTGTCTGCCGCCCATGTTTGACTAGGGACATGACAACTACAGCTGACAAGGCTAACGCTGGCATCGACGACCAGCGGATTGCTACGAAAGATATGACAAACGATAAAAACGAAGCCCGGCGCCACAACTTCGTGGAGAACGGGTCCCGCAAACTCGTGGCGCTGGATGTGGACGGCACCCTGGTCAACCACGACGGCCACATGAGCGATGCCGTGCGCGAAGCAGCGCGCGCCGTCGTCGACGCCGGCCACGAGGTGGTCGTCTCCACCGGACGGTCCCTGAATGCAACGCTGCCGATCATCCAACTGATCGGCGTCACCAAGGGGTACGCCGTCTGCTCCAACGGCGGTGTCACCCTTCGGATCGACACGTCGCTGGAGGACGGCTACGAGGTGATCGACCGGGTGACGTTCAACCCCGGACCGGCCCTGCGGGTGATGCGGTCCAAGCTGCCCACCGCCAAGTTTGCGCTCGAGGACGAAGAGGGCAATTTCCTGGCCACGGAGCGCTTTCAGGACGCCAGCTTCGGCATCGAGGCCAAGGGCGTCGACTTCGAGGCGCTGCTGGAGTCCACGGCCGTGCGCGTGGTGGTCTCCAGCGCCGAAAACACTCCCGAGGAGTTCAAGGAAGCCATCGACACGGCGGGGCTCAAGGGCGTGACGTACTCGGTGGGCTGGACCGCGTGGCTGGACATCGCGGCCAACGGCGTGACCAAGGCCAGCGCGCTGGAATCCCTGCGCCGGAAGCTGGACGTCGAGCCGTCGCATACCGTCGCCATGGGCGATGGCCGCAACGACATCGAAATGCTGGACTGGGCCGCCCGGGGCGTCGCGATGGGACAGGCGCCCGAGGAGGTCCTGGCCGTCGCCCACGAGGTCACGGGAACCGTCGAGGAAGACGGGGCAGCAGTCGTGCTGCGCAGCCTGCTGGACTGAGGCGTGCCCGTCTGATCCACCCGGAGGAGGTGCCCGGGTGAATCCCGGGCACACCTGTTGCCGCCGGCTGCCTCGATAGTGGGGGCTGCGGTTCTCAGGCTCCGCTGATCCCGAAGAGGCCGATGACCAGTGCCATGACCAGGAACGTCACGAGTTCGTGCACGATGTTCAGGACGGTCAGTCCGACCGGTCGGCCCTCGAAGGCATCGTGCGTGGCGAAGCGGGCGGCGGTGAAGCCGGCCCAGAGGATGATGGCGGTCAGCACCGTGTTCCACAGGAAGTTGCCGCCGTAGAAATCCTGCGCGATGGCCGCCGAACCCGCCAGCACCCACGCGCTGATCAGGCTGACGATCACCGTGATGATGATCGGGCGTACGGCGCTTTTGCCGTCGCCGGGGCTGACGTTGGCGACCCTCATCCAGTAGTTGCCGAAGACCTTCGGCGTGTACCAGACAGATCCGACGATCAGGGTCGAAAGGGTGGCCACGATGACCGCCCAAATGTTGATCTCCGGAACCATATTGAACACTCCTTTTGTCGTTGACCCGCGGGCGGAGGCGGGCGCCGTCTCCCTCGGAGTCTAGACGCCGCCCGCCGGTATTGCCGTAGCTTCCGGGGCCGTCAGCGCGGCGGGGCGACGGCGGCCGGGGAGGCGGGCCCGTGGACAAGGTCCAGCAGCCGGGCGGCGGCCGGACGGCAGTCCCACTCCTCCACCCAGTGCGAGCGGACCACCGCCTTGCTCACGGCCTGGCTGGTGATGCCCAGTTCTTCTGCAACGTACTTTTGCTGGCCGCGCGCTCCCGGCGTCATCAGGTCGAGCACCTTCCACTCCGCGTCGGTGCGAGTGGCGACGATTTGGCCGATGAGCCGCAGCACGGCTTCTGCTTCCGCGGCGACCTCAGCATCGGGCCCGGACACGGCCAGCGGAACGCGCTCGCCGGTTTTCCGGGCCCGGTTCACCGCGCGCCGTGCGTAGACCAGGCCGTGCCCTTCGGCGTCCTTGATGTCCTCCGGAAGCGGCGGCCGCAGTTCGCCCACGCCGATTCCCACATGCCAGCGCCGGCCGCGCAGCGCGATCAGGGCCGCGTCGATGGCCGTGGACGGCTTCTCGACCGCGCCGATCGCTTCGTCGCCGACAGACCGCTGAAAGGGGATCGCCGCGGGCAGGTGGCGCAGCGACCTGATCAGGGCGGGCACCTGGTCGCCCGCCTCGCGGGAATCGCGCTGGTTGATGGTGAGCACGTACATGGCACCAGTATTGCGCCCGTCCGGGCAGGAACAACCGATTCCGGTTGGCGGGTGTGTCCTGCCGCCGGTCGCCCCGGGGAAGGCAAAAGCGGCCCGGACCTGAAAGGTCCGGACCGCCGTCGCTGTTCCTGCCGGTTTCGGGCGGCAAGGCTCGGTTCAGGCCGGGCGTGGCTGCCCGGCCGTTCGTCGCCGGTTGGCCTTAGCCCTGGGCGGCGAAGCGCCGGATGGAGGCTTCCAGTTCGGCCTCGGCGGCGGCGCGGTCGGCCCAGCCCTCGGCCTTGACCCACTTGCCAGGCTCCAGGTCCTTGTAGCGGGTGAAGAAGTGCTCGATTTCCTTGACGAGGAACTCCGGCACGTCGGACAGCTCCTGGATGTGGTCGAAGCGCTTGTCGGCCGGAACGCACAGCACCTTGGCGTCGCCGCCGCCGTCGTCGGTCATGTTGAAGACGGCGATGGGGCGGGATTCGACGACGACACCGGGCAGCAGGTCGTAGTCCTGCAGCATGACCATCGCGTCCAGCGGATCGCCGTCTTCGCCCAGCGTGTCCTCGAAGAAGCCGTAGTGGGTGGGGTACTGCATGGACGTGAACAGCACCCGGTCCAGGCGGAGGCGGTGGGTCTCATGGTCGATTTCGTACTTGACGCGCGAACCCTTGGGGATCTCGATGGTGACGTCATGCTGCATGGCTTCGCTCCTTGGAGACGTTCGGAAAATTGGCTTCGGCGCCGCCGATGCACGGCCGTGGCCCGGCGCCGGACTACGCTTAACGATATAGGTCTTGCCCTTCCGTACCGGCATCGGGGTTGGCGCGGGGCGTTCCCAACACTTCAAGATCCTCAGGAGGGGCAGCATGGGGCGTGGCTTCCGCGTGCTCACCTCCGGGCTGCTGGCAGTCGTCTTCGCCGTGCTGGCCGTGCCCGCCGCCCTGAACCTCGGCCAGGCCATCGATTGGCCGGAGCCGGAGCCGGTTATCAGCACCCCTGCGGCGCAATTGCCGCCCACCGAGCTGGCGGAGCCGCAGCCGCTCAAGCCGGCCGGCGAGGCGCCGGTGCCGGATCCGGCCGTGCTGGATGCGGCCCTGGACCGGGCCTTGGCGTTCGACGGCGCCGGCGGGTTCACGGGGATCGTCACCGACGCGGCCAGCGGCGACGTGCTGTACGACGAGGCAGCCGGCGAGCCGCTGGTGCCGGCATCCAACCTGAAGCTGCTGACCGCCGTCGCCGCCCTGGACACCATCGGTGCCGGCCACCGGTTCACTACCTCGGTCAAGCGCGGCGGCACGCCGGGCGTGGTCTACCTGGTCGGCGGCGGGGATGCCTTGCTGGGGGCCGGGGAATCCAAGCCCGGCGCGGTCTGGGGCGAAGCCGGGCTGGCAACGCTGGCAGCCGAAGCGGCCGGTCAGCTGGCCGCCGACGGGTACACCGGTGAACTCTCGGTGGCGGTGGACGATTCCCTCTACTCCGGGGCCGTCATCAGCGCCGCCTGGGACCCGGGCGACGTGAAGAACGGCGAAATTTCCGCCGTATACCCGCTCGCCCTGTACGCCGGGCGGGAACAGGCCGACGGCGGCGGCGACCTGGTGGCCGACGCCGCCGCGCTGGCCGGGGCGGCGTTCCGCGACGCGCTGGCCGAAGCCGTGGCCGGGCAGGGACTCACGGTGAAGGCCGCGGTGGCACGGGAAGCGGCACCGGCTGACGCGGACGTGTTGGCCGAGGCGGATTCCGCGCCGGTGGCCGACCAGGTGGCCTACATGATGCAGCATTCGGACAACTACGTGGCGGAGGTCCTCGCGCGCAACACGGCCGTGGCGGCGGGCAAGCCCGGCTCCTTCGCGGGCGGCACCGAAGCCATCCGCGAGGCGGCGGGCCTTGCGGGCATTCCCGTGGAGGGCATGGTGCTCGCCGATGCCAGCGGGCTGTCCATGGACAACCGGGTCAGTCCTGCCCAGCTGGCCGCGGCGGTCAGGCTGATGGCCTCCTCCGAGGACGCGGACCTGCGGGCCGGGATCGGTTCCCTGCCGGTCGCTGGCTTGACCGGCACCCTGTCCGGGCGCTACCTGGAAAACAACCCCGCCGGCGCCGGGCTGGTCCGGGCCAAGACCGGCACCTTGAACACCGTGACGTCGCTCAGCGGCTATGTGGCCAGCGCCGACGGACGCCTGCTGGTTTTCGCCTTCGTGGCCAACGGACTGAAAGGCTCGACCGACGCCGCGCGCGTGGCCGCCGACCGGGCGGCGACCGTGCTGGCCGGCTGCGGCTGCCGCTGAGCCCCGGCCGCCGGAACCCGCGGCCGACGGCCTCCCTTCCGCCGGACCCGGCTGCTGAGCCCCGGCCCGGAACCCCGGCCGCCGGCCCACCCTTCCGCCGGACCCGGCTGCTGATCCCCGGCCGGGGAGCCGCTTCAATCGATGCCCGCCGGTAGTGACCGGTTCGCCGCTGATGTGATCTGATGGGACGCATGGACAGTAGCGCACCGACCCCCAGTGAATCCGGCGCCACCCCAGGCCCCGCCCCGCGGTTGGTCAACTGGGAACTGGCCGCGTCCACGGCAGCCACGCTGACCCCCGCCGGCCCCCGGATGAAGGCCGCGGAAATGCGCGCCGCCGTGGCCGAGATGCGCCGGCTGGCGGAAGAGTCGGTGGACCACGTGCACCGCATCACCGGGTTGGAGGCCGCCCGCGACCTGCGCGACTCCGATGTGCTGATCGTGGACCGCGCCGCCTGGTCCAGGGCAAACGCCCGCAGTTTCGAGGTCATGCTGGCCCCGGCCATCGCCGCACTCGCCGAAAAGCGCCCGGATCAGCTCAAGAACGCCACCACGGCCGTGGGCAGCGTGCTCACCGGCACCCAGATGGGCGCCATCCTCTCCTTCCTCTCCAGCAAGGTGCTGGGCCAGTACGACCCCTTCTGCTCCCTGTTGCCCGGGGGCCCGGCCGCCGGGCGGCTGATGCTGGTGGCGCCGAACATCGTGACCGTGGAGCGGGAACTGAATGTGGTGCCCGCCGACTTCCGCCTCTGGGTGTGCCTGCACGAGCAGACCCACCGGGTGCAGTTCGCCGCGGCCCCCTGGCTGCGCGACCACATGATGGAGCAGATCGGCGGGCTGTCGTCCTCGCTGGTGGAAAAGGCGGACACCCTCGGCGAGCGGCTGCAGCAGACGGTCAAGGCGGCCGTCGCCGCGGCCAGGGACAGCGGAAAGGACGACGGCGGAGGGCCGGGTTCGTCGTTGAAGGGTTCCCTGCTCGATCTGATTCAGGGGCCGGAAGAGAAGGCCGTCTTCTCCCACCTGACCGCTGTGATGAGCCTGCTGGAGGGCCACGCCAACGTGGTGATGGACGCGGTCGATTCCTCGCTGGTCCCAACGGTCAAGACCATCCGCCAACGTTTCAACGCGCGCGGCAAGAGCCGCGGCGCGCTGGAAAACTGGATCCGCAAACTCATGGGCCTCGATGCCAAGGCCCGGCAGTACTCCGACGGCGCCAAGTTTGTCCGTGCGGTGACCCGGCAGATCGGCATGGAGGGTTTTAACCAGGTGTGGGAGCGTCCCGAAAACCTGCCCACGGAAGAGGAGATCCACCACCCCGACCTGTGGGTCAGCCGGATGGACCTCAGCCGCGCATGAGCGGTGTTGCAGCGGACCGGCGCAAGCCCCGGTTGCATCCGCGGGTGGCAGACGCCCGGCACCAGCTGCGCCAGGCGCTGGAACAGTTCGGTCCGCCGGCAGCGACCGCCGGGGGCGCCGAACCGCAGCTGTTGCTGGTGGCCTGCAGCGGGGGAGCGGATTCGCTGGCCCTGGCCGTCGCGGCGGAATTCTTCAACCGTCCGGCCCGCAACGGTGTCCGTCCCTATCGGGTGGGGGCCGTCGTCGTCGACCATGGCCTGCAACAGGGCAGCGCGGCGGTGGCCGAGGGTGCCCGGCTGCAGCTCGAAACGCTGGGGCTGGCCCCGGTCCAGGTCCGCCGGGTGGCCGTGGAATCGGCCGGCATGGGACCGGAGGCGGCCGCCAGGACGGCACGCTACGCGGCGCTGGATGCCGCCGCGGCGGAACTCGGGGCCGCGGCGGTGCTGCTGGGGCACACCCTGGACGACCAGGCCGAGCAGGTACTGCTGGGCCTGGGCCGCGGCTCGGGCACGCGGTCGTTGGCCGGCATGCCCGTGAAGCGGGGCCCGTATCTGCGCCCGTTCCTGTCGCTGCGCCGGCAAGACACCGAGGAGGTGTGCGCGGTTGCCGGGCTGCAGCCCTGGCACGACCCCGCCAACAGTGATCCGCAGTACATGCGCTCCCGCATTCGGATGCGGGTGATGCCGTTCCTGGAGGACGAGATGGGTCCCGGCGTCGCCCAGGCGCTGTGGCGGTCGGCACAGATTCTGGCCGCCGACGCTGACTACCTGCAGGCACAGGCGGCCGAGGAATACCGCCGGCTGCGGGTGGTCACAGCGGACGGGCTGGAGCTGCCACGGGAAGGCATGGAACAACTCCCGGCCGCCATGAAGCACCGCGTGCTCGCCCTGGCCGCCGCCGAACTGGGCGGCGAAAACCCCAGCTACGAACGGCTGCTGGCGGCCGAATCGCTGCTGCGCCGCCAAGGCTCGGCCGGCCCGGTGCAGCTGGCCGGATTCGTCAGTGTCTACCGCCGGACTGCTGCCAACGCGGTTCACCAAGATGGCACCGGCTATGGCAATCTTGTGTTGAGAACAACTGGCCGCAGCCCCGGCCAGACAGACCGCTAGACCCGGGAGCATGTGGTGGATTCCAACGACGTCCAGGCAGACCTCAAGCACGTCCTCTACACCAAGGAGCAGATCCAGCAGCGCGTCGCCGAGCTGGCTGCCGAAATCGACAGGGACTATGAAGGGCGCGACCTGTTGATCGTCGGCGTCCTCAAGGGCGCGGTGATGGTCATGGCGGACCTGGCCCGGGCACTGCACAGCCACGTCAAGATGGACTGGATGGCCGTATCCTCCTACGGCTCCGGCACCCAGTCCTCCGGCGTCGTGCGGATCCTGAAGGACCTCGAGACGGACTTGATGGGCAAGCACGTGCTCATCGTGGAGGACATCATCGACTCCGGCCTCACCCTGTCCTGGCTGAAGACCAACCTGATTTCGCGCGGCCCGGCCAGCGTGGAAATCTGCACCCTGCTGCGCAAGCCCGACGCCGCCAAGGTGGAAATCGACGTCAAGTACGTCGGCTACGAGATCCCGAACGAATTCGTGGTGGGCTACGGGCTGGACTACGCCGAGCGCTATCGCAACCTGGACTTCATCGGCACCCTGGCACCGCACATCTACGAATAACCGCCGCACCGTCCGCCGCAGGCTAGGCTACGCCCAGAGGGAACTAATGCCCTCCCTTGAGCGTGAAGGAAGACGGACAGTGTATAGCTGTAGTAGCCGAAGGGCTGCCATCACGCGCGGACAAGCAGGAGGGACGGGCGCAAGCCCCCAAGTCGCATGAAATTGAAGAACCTTTTCAAGGGACCGATCATCTGGATTGTCCTGGTCCTGGTCATCCTCCTGATCGCCGTGCCCAATTTGGCCGGTCCGCAGTCTTCACGGGTCGACACCAGTGTGGGACTTGAACTGCTGCAGGACAACAAGGCGGAACAGGCCCGGATGAACGACGGCGCCCAGAGCGTCGACCTGACGTTGCGCGAAGACCTGGTCATCGACGACGCCAACAAGGGCAAGTCGATCACCTTCTTCTACAGCCGCGACCGCGGTCCGGACATCGTGGACGCGATCAACGCCTCCGACGTGGACACCTTCACCGACCAGCCGGTGGAAAACAACTGGTTCATGAGCTTCATCAGCCTGATCCTGCCCATCCTGATCATCGGCCTGATCTTCTGGTTCCTGCTCTCGCGCATGCAGGGCGGCGGTTCCAAGGTCATGCAGTTCGGCAAGTCCAAGGCGAAGATGATCACCAAGGACATGCCGCAGGTGACCTTCGCCGACGTCGCGGGCGTGGACGAGGCCGTGGAGGAACTGCACGAAATCAAGGAGTTCCTCTCCGAACCGGCCAAATTCCAGGCCGTCGGGGCGAAGATCCCCAAGGGCGTGCTGCTCTACGGCCCGCCCGGTACCGGCAAGACCCTGTTGGCCCGCGCCGTGGCCGGCGAAGCCGGCGTCCCCTTCTTCTCGATCTCCGGCTCCGACTTCGTCGAAATGTTCGTCGGCGTCGGCGCCTCCCGCGTCCGGGACCTGTTCGAACAGGCCAAGACCAATTCGCCGGCCATCATCTTCGTGGACGAAATCGACGCGGTCGGCCGGCACCGCGGCGCCGGCGTGGGCGGCGGCAACGACGAGCGCGAACAGACGCTGAACCAGCTGCTGGTCGAGATGGACGGCTTCGACGTCAAGACCAACGTCATCCTGATCGCCGCCACCAACCGTCCCGACGTGCTGGACCCGGCGTTGCTGCGCCCGGGCCGGTTCGACCGGCAGATCGCCGTCGAGGCCCCCGACCTGGAAGGCCGCCACCAGATTCTGCAGGTGCACGCCGCCGGCAAGCCCATGGCCCCGGGCGTGGACCTGCGTTCCCTGGCCAAGCGTGCGCCCGGATTCACCGGTGCCGACCTGGCCAACGTGCTCAACGAAGCCGCCCTGCTGACCGCCCGGTCCAACGCCCAGCTGATCGACGACCGGGCGCTGGACGAAGCCATCGACCGCGTGATGGCCGGGCCGCAAAAGCGCTCCCGCGTCATGAAGGAACACGAGCGCAAGATCACCGCCTACCACGAAGGCGGACACGCGCTGGTCGCGGCCGCGCTGCGTTACTCCGCGCCGGTCACCAAGGTCACCATCCTGCCCCGCGGCCGCGCCCTGGGCTACACCATGGTGGTGCCGGAGGACGACAAGTACTCCGTGACCCGCAACGAACTGCTGGACCAGCTCGCCTACGCCATGGGCGGCCGGGTGGCCGAAGAGATCGTCTTCCACGATCCGTCCACCGGCGCTTCCAACGACATCGAGAAGGCCACCAGCACCGCCCGCCAGATGGTCACCCAGTACGGCATGAGCGAACGCGTGGGTGCCGTGAAGCTGGGCCAGGGCGGCGGCGAGCCGTTCCTGGGCCGCGACATGTCGCACGAACGCAACTACTCCGACCACGTCGCCTTCGTGGTGGACGAGGAAGTGCGCCGGCTCATCGACGACGCCCACGACGAGGCCTACGCGATCCTGACCGAGAACCGCGACGTGCTGGACCGGCTGGCCCTGGCCCTGTTGGAACGCGAGACGCTGAACCAGCGTGAGATCGCCGAGATCTTCCACGACCTGCGCCGCCGCGAGCTGCGGGACGTGTGGCTGTCCAAGGAAACCCGGCCGGTACACAACATCCCGCCGGTGGTCTCCCGCCGGGAGCGGGAAGCGGCCGCCAACGGCCAGCAGCAGGAAGGAAGCCACGGGGCCGTGATCGTGGACCCGAATCCGGCCGGCGGAGACCTTCCCGGGGATGACGGCCGAAGCGGCGTACCCGGCGCCAGCAGCTAGGATCACAGACGTGACCGAATACGATGACGTTGTCGCCGAGCTGGAGTTCGACCCGCTGATCGACCTGCCCAGGATCGAGAAGGCGGTGCGCGAAATCCTTATCGCCGTCGGCGAAGATCCCGACCGCGAAGGCCTGCGGGAAACCCCGCAGCGGGTCGCCCGTTCGTACGCGGAGGTGTTTGCCGGCCTGCATCAGGACCCGGCGGACATTCTCGGCACCACGTTCGACATCAACCATGAGGAAATGGTGCTGGTCAAGGACATCCCGTTCTATTCGACCTGCGAGCACCATCTGGTCCCGTTCCACGGCACCGCCCACATTGGCTACATTCCGTCCCATGACGGTAAAGTGACCGGGTTGAGCAAGCTCGCCCGCCTGGTGGAAATCTACGCCCGGCGCCCGCAGGTGCAGGAACGCCTCACCACGCAGATCGTCGAGGCCATGGTCAAGTACCTGGAGCCCAAGGGCGCGATCGTCGTCGTCGAATGCGAACACATGTGCATGTCCATGCGCGGGGTCCGCAAGCCAGGGGCGAAGACAGTCACCTCGGCCGTGCGCGGCCAATTGCGCGAGCAGGCCACCCGAGCCGAGGCCATGAGCCTGATTATCGGACGATAGCGAAGAGAAGAGACGGTACAGATAGATGGATTCACTCGCCGCAGTCCCCGGAACCGGGCCCGCCACGTCGCCGCTGCCCGTGCTGCGCAAGGCGCGCGAGCCGAAAAAGTTCGCGGACCTGCCCACCGACCGTGCCGTCGTCATGGCCATCCTGAACGTCACCCCGGACTCGTTCAGCGACGGCGGCGACCACGCCAATAAGGAAGCGGCGATCGCCTACGGGCTGAAGTTGCTGTACGGCGGCGCCGACATCATCGACGTCGGGGGTGAATCCACCCGCCCCAACGCCGACTCGATCACTCCCGAGGAAGAGCAGAAGCGCATCCTCCCCGTCATCGAGGCACTGGTCAAGGCCGGCGCCCTGATCAGCGTGGACACCATGCACGTGGACACGGCGGCCAAAGCGCTGGACGCCGGGGCAGCCATCGTCAACGACGTCTCCGGCATGACCCACGACCCGCACATGCCCGCCCTGGTGGCCGAGCGCCAGGTCCCCTACATCCTGATGCACCGGCGCGGGGACGCCCGCGAGGTCGACCCCAAGGCGGACTACCAGGACGTGGTGGCCGAGGTCCTCGCGGAGCTGACCGAACTGCGGGACAAGTTCGTCGCCGCCGGCGTGGCGCCGGAGCAGATCATCCTGGATCCGGGACTGGGCTTCTCCAAGAACGCCGAACACAACTGGGAGCTGCTGCGCGCCACGGACCGGATCGCGGAACTGGGCCACAAGGTGCTGGTCGGCGCATCCCGCAAGCGGTTCCTCGGTTCCCTGCTGACCACCGCCGGCAAGGCCGCCGCACCCAAGGAACGCGACGAGGCCACGCTGGCGGTCTCCGCCTTGGCCGCCGCCAACGGCGCCTGGGGCGTGCGCGTGCACGACGCCGGCGCCTCGCTGGACGCGGTCAAAGTCGCCGCCGCCTGGACCAAGTAGGCCGGGACGTGACGCCAGCACCTCCGGCACGGCCGGACCTCATCAGGGTTTCCGGCATCAAGGCCACGGGCTTCCACGGCGTGCTCGAGCATGAGCGCCGCGACGGCCAGCCGTTCGTCGTCGACGTCACCCTCCACACCGACATTCGGGCCGCCGCGGCCGACGACGACCTGGCGAAGACCGCAAACTACGCCGAGCTCGCCGACCAGGTGGACGCGATCATCGCCGGCGAGGCCCTGCAGCTGATCGAAACACTGGCCGAACGGATAGCCGACCACGTGCTGCGCACGTTCGCCGTGGCGGCGGTCGAGGTCACGGTGCACAAGCCGCAGGCACCCATCCAGGTGGAGTTTTCCGATGTCACGGTCAGCATCTACCGGGAGCAGCCATGAGCGTCCGCGCGGTCCTGGCGCTGGGCAGCAACCTCGGCGCACGCAGCGACACCCTCTCGCACGCGGTGGCGGACCTGGTGGACACCCCCCACGTGCGGCTGCGCGAAGTCTCGGCCGTGGTGCAGACGAAGCCGGTGGGCGGTCCCGAGGACCAGCCGGACTACCTGAACATGGTGCTTGAGGTGGAGACCGACCTGGACCCGCACCAGTTGCTGGCCCATTGCCAGGCCGTGGAAAACAAGCACCACCGCACCCGCGAAGTGCGGTGGGGGCCGCGGACGCTGGATGTGGACATCATCACCTACGGCGACCTGGTGCTCAACGACGAGGACCTGGTCATCCCGCACCCGCGCGCGCACGAACGCGCCTTCGTGCTGGCGCCCTGGGCCTGGATGGACTCGAACGCCACGCTCAACGGCGTCCCGGTCGGCGAACTGGCCAAGGCGGCCGGCGACCTGGACGGCGTGGAACCCTACGAATCCGAGCCGTTCGAAGCCGGTCAATAGTGTCCGGCGGGGTGGGGGCTTCGTGAGGACCATCAGATACCGCTGGCTGGCGACCATCGCCGTCGTCACGGCCGTGCTGGGCTGGCTGGGCAACCTGCTCGCCGGGCGCGGCGGGCTGCCGGTGCCCGTCCTGCACCTCTCCTCGCTGGCGACCATGGCCGCCATCGCCGTCTTCACCCTGGTGCTCGGCCTCAAAGTGCGCCGCTGGCGCAACGGCAACCGGGACAAGGAGCTGAATCCGGTACTCGCGGCCCGCACCCTCGTGCTGGCGCAGGCCTGCGCCTATGCCGGGTCGCTGATCTTCGGCTGGCACAGCGGCATCATGGTGGACCAGCTCATGCTGCTGCTGTACCGGCCTGGCCTCGGGGCGCTGCCGGCCGTGCTGGCTATGATGGGCGGTGGCCTGGTCATGGTGGTGATCGGGCTGGTGGTGGAGCGTTTCTGCAAACTTCCGCCCGAGGACACCGATGCGGCCCAGGACAACGGTACCGAGGCCCAAGGCGAGGGGGAGTATGCCTAGCGAAGCGATCGATCCGGCCGGCATCAGCTGGATCCGGGTCTCGCCCAAGTACGTCACCGTACGACTGGTCAGCTGGGCCATTTTCACGGTCGTCGCCGTCGCCCTGCTGTCCACCCCGCTCGTCCTGGCGCTGACCGGCCTCTGGCCCGGCTTCCCGGCGTGGCTCGGCTGGCTGCTGAGCCTGGGCACGCTCACGCTCTGCGTCTGGGCCGGGCTCTTGATCCCGCGCCAGGTCAGGGCCATCGGGTATGCCGAACGCGACGAGGACCTTTTGATCCGGCGCGGACTGTTTTTCCAGCGCGTCATGGTGGTCCCCTACGGCCGTATGCAGTACGTGGATGTCGGCGTGGGGCCGCTGGAGCGGGCCTTCGGCCTGTGCTCGGTGAAGCTGCACACCGCCAGCCCGCAGACCAACGCCGGCATTCCGGGGGTGCCGGCGGCAGAAGGAGCCCGGCTGCGCGAACAACTCTCCGACCGCGGGCAGGCAAGGCTGGCCGGGCTATGACCGTACCCGGCAGCAACGGGCAGGCCCCGCTGCCCGGGCAGGGGCCGGATGCGCCCGGCGAAGTAGTGCCGGCCTCCCAAGGGGTGCCCCTGGCACCGGACGCCACCGGCACCTGGCACCGGGTTCACCCCGTTTCGCCGCTGGTCCGCGGCTGGATTGCGCTGGCGGCGATCGCCTACTTCTTCGGCCGGGACTGGTTCGAGGCCATGTTCCGGGGCGACGAGTTCTGGGGACTGAGCGGCGGCCGCGCCGTCTGGACCGTGCTGGTCATGGTCGTGGTCGCGTTGCTGCTGGTGGGCGGATTCTTCCTCTCCTGGTGGTTCACCCGGTACCAGGTCACCGACGACCATGTCCGGGTGAACTCCGGCGTCCTGTTCCGCCAGCACCGCCAGGCGCGGCTGGACCGGGTGCAGGCGATCGACGTCATCCAGCCGCTGCTGGCACGGATCTTCGGCCTGGCCGAACTTAAATTCGAAGTGGCCGACGCCGGAGAATCGGCCGTGCGGCTCGCCTACCTGCCGCTGGCGTCGGCGCAGCAGCTGCGCGCCACCATCCTGGCCCGGGCGGCCGGCCTGCGCGGCGATCCCGCGCACCCCCAGGAAGCGGTGGCCGAAGCCCCCGAACAGCAGATCCTGGCCATCCCGGGCGGACGTATCCTCGGCGCGGCGCTGCTGTCCGGAACCACGCTGTTCCTGCTCATCATGCTGATCGCGGCCGGGCTCTCGACCTTTGTGTTCGGTGCCGCGTTCGGCCCGGCCTTCCTGGTCCCCGCGGCGTTCGGGGTGGTGGCCGGCTACTGGTCCACGTTCAGCACCGGCTACAACTTCCGCGCCGCCATCTCCCCGGACGGCATCCGGCTCCGCTACGGCCTGCTGGAGACCCGGGCGCAGACCGTCCCGCCCGGCCGGGTGCAGGCCGTGGAGATCATGCAGTCGCCGCTGTGGCGCCTCAAGGGCTGGTACCGGATGCGCGTGAACGTGGCCGGCTACGGCCTCAGCGCGGAAAACGCGGGCGCCCGCACCACGTTGCTGCCGGTGGGCACGCAGCAGGAAGTGATGCAGATGCTTGCGCTGGTGCTCCCGGACCCGGGCACCGAGGACCCGTTCACCGTCTTCGGGGCGGGCCTTGACGGAATCGCGGGCAAGGACAGGGACGACGCCGGCGCCTCCGACGGCGGATTCGTCACCTCGCCGCGGCGGGTGCGGTGGCTGTCCTGGCTGACCTGGCGGCGCAACGGCTTCGCCGTCACCGGGACCGCCCTGCTGGCCCGCAGCGGCCGGCTCTGGCGCAGCCTCTCGGTGGTGCCGCACGAGCGGACCCAGTCCATCGCGCTGCACCAGGGCCCGCTGGCCCGCCGCCTGCGCGTGGCGGACCTGCGCCTGCATACGACCGCCGGACCGGTCACGCCGGTGATCTACCAGGTCGACGCCGACACCGCCCGCCGGCTCTTCGACGAGCAGTCGGTCCGGGCCGCCGCGGCCCGGCGCCGCAGCGTCCCGGAACGCTGGCTGGAAGCCCGGGAGTCCGGGGCCGGTCCCGTCCCCGGGGCGGCCGAGGGGCCCGCGGGCGGCGTCCGCGGGCCGGCGCAGCAGGACGAACCACAAGGAAGCAAGGAGGGCCGCGATGGCGGGCAGGAGTAGGCCCGGACGGTTGGGCATCGGCGTGATCGGTGCCGGCAAGGTCGGCGCCGTCCTCGGTGCCGCGCTGCGCGGCGTGGGGCACGCCGTCGTCGGGGTGTCAGCGGTGTCCGAGGACAGCCGGGAGCGGGCGGAGAACCTGCTGCCCGGCGTTCCGGTGCTGCAGATCCCCGAGATCGTGGAACGGGCCGAACTGGTGCTGCTGGCGGTGCCGGACGATGCCCTGCCGGAGCTGGTGGACGGTCTGGCCGCGGCCGGGGTCTGGCAGCCGGGCCAGCTCGTGGTGCATACCTCCGGACGCTACGGCACCGCCGTGCTGGGGCCGGCCCGGGCCAAGGGTGCCATCCCGCTGGCCATCCACCCGGCCATGACGTTCACGGGCATGAGCTTGGACCTGGCCCGGCTCAATGACTGCAGCTTCGGGGTGACGGCCGAGGCCACGGTGCTGCCGATCGCCCAGGCGCTGGTCGTGGAGATGGGCGGCGAACCGGTGGTCATCGCCGAGAAGGACCGCACGCTCTATCACGCCGCCCTGGCGCACGCGTCGAACCATCTGGTGACCATCGCGGCCCAGTCGGCGCAACTGCTGGCCGAGGCCGGCGTGGAGCAGCCGGACCGGGTGCTCAGCGGGCTGATGCGGGCCTCCCTGGAGAACGCGCTGGCCTCCGGGGAAGCGGCCCTGACCGGGCCGGTTGCCCGCGGCGACGCGGGCACCGTCCGCAGCCACCACGAGGCGCTGCTGCGCCGCGAGGTGGATTCGGGCGGCACCGACATCCGGCTGGCCTACGAGGAGCTGGCCCGGGCCACGGCCCAGCGTGCCCTGCAACGCGGCCTGCTCAAAGAGGCCCGCGCAACCGAAATCCTGGACATCCTTGCCCAGTCCCTTCCGGAGGAGAACGCGTGACGACCCGCCCCCGCCTGGTGAAAACCCATGCCGAATTGAAGGACGCCACGGCCGGCCTGCTGGCGGCAGCCGGCGCCGCCGGGCGGCCTTCGCTGGGGCTGGTCCCGACCATGGGAGCGCTGCACGCAGGCCACGCTGCGCTAGTGCGGGCCGCGCGGCAGGCGTGCGACGTCGTCGTGGTTTCCGTGTTCGTGAATCCGCTCCAATTCGGCGAGCAGCAGGACCTGGACCGCTACCCCCGCACGCTGGAAGCCGACCTAAACCTGCTGGCGGCGTGCGGGGCGGACGTGGTGTTTGCCCCCGCAGTCGAAGAGGTCTACCCGGACGGCGAGCCGCTGGTCAGGATCGACGCCGGCGCGCTGGGCGCGAAGTTCGAGGGCGCCTCCCGGCCGGGCCACTTCGACGGCGCCCTCACCGTGGTGGCCAAGCTGCTCCATTACGGGCTGCCCGCGGCGGCCGTCGCGGCCGGCTACCGCGCCTACTTCGGCCAGAAGGACGCGCAGCAGCTCGTGCTGGTCAAGCGGATGGTGGCCGACCTGAACTTCCCGGTGGACATTGTGGGTGTGCCCACAGTGCGCGACGACGACGGGCTGGCACTCTCCAGCCGCAACCGTTTCCTCAACGACGCCGAGCGGGAAGCGGCGCTGGTGCTTTCCCGCAGCCTGGCGTATCTCCGCGGACAGGCCGACCGGCACGAACCCCTGGACGTGGACGGCGCGCTGGCCATGATCGAGTCGGTGCCGCCCGTCCGGCTGGACTACCTGGAAGTGGTGGATCCCCGCACGCTCGAGCCGCTGGCCTTCAACTGCAGGGAGACCCCGTTCACCGGCGAGGCTTTGGTGCTGGTCGCCGCGCAGGTCGGCCCGGTTCGGCTGATCGACAACGCGCAGCTCGGCTACTGACGTCCGCGGATGGAAGCTCCGGGACGTTTGGCTGGCCCGGCCCCGGTACCGGTACCCTTAACTACCGTGACCCGCGATAATTCTCCCACCCCACATCCCGCAGCCGAGGCTGCCGACGCCTCCGAGCAGATGCACGTGCGCATGGCCAAGCGCGCCAAACTCTTGGAGCGCGGCGTCGAGGCGTACCCGGTGGGCGTGGACCGGACCCATACGCTGGCCGAGGTGCGCGAAAAGTACGGCCACCTCGAGGCAGACGAGACCACCGGCGACGTCGTGGGAGTGTCCGGGCGCGTGGTCTTCATCCGCAACACCGGCAAACTCTGCTTCGCGACCCTGCAGGAAGGCAGCGGCGTCCGCCTGCAGGCAATGTTGAGCCTGGCGAACATCGGCGAGGAAGCGCTCGCGGACTGGAAGGCCCTCGTGGACCTGGGCGACCATGTGTTCATCCGCGGCGAAGTCATCAGCTCCAAGCGCGGCGAGCTGTCCGTGATGGCCGACAGCTGGCAGATGGCCTCCAAGGCGTTGCGTCCGCTGCCCGTGCTGCACGCCGGCCTGAGTGAAGAGACCCGCGTGCGGCAGCGGTACGTGGACCTCATGGTGCGCGACGAAGCACGCCAGATGGTTTACACTCGCGCCGCCGTCATCCGCTCCATCCGGGAAACCCTGCACTCCCACGGCTACGTGGAAGTGGAAACCCCCATGCTGCAACTGGTGCACGGAGGCGCGACGGCCCGTCCCTTCGAGACACACCTGAACGCCTTTGACCAGGACATGACCCTGCGCATTGCCACGGAGCTGTATCTCAAGCGCGCGGTGGTCGGCGGCATAGACCGGGTCTTTGAGATCGGCCGGATCTTCCGCAATGAAGGCGTTGACTCCACCCACAGCCCCGAATTCACCACGCTGGAAAGCTACGAGGCGTATGCCGACCAGTTCGTCATGGGGGAGCGCATGAAGGAAATGATCCTGAATGTGGCCGACACCATCGGCACGCGCGTCATTGAAACCCCGCAGGGAACCATTGACCTGAATGGGGAATGGCGCTGGCTGGGCGTCTATCCCGGTTTGTCCGAAGCGGTGGGTCGGGAAATCACCCCGCAGACGGGCGGTGAAGAGTTGCGCGACATTGCCGAACAGCACGGCGTGAAGATCGACCCGAAGTGGGATACCCAGAAGGTGGTCGTCGAGCTGTTCGGTGAAATCGTCGAACCGACGCTGCTGCAGCCGACCTTCGTTTACGATTACCCGCCGGCAGCGCAGCCGCTCGCGCGCAACCACCGCGACAATCCGGAGTTGATTGAGGCCTGGGACTTGATTATCGGGGGCATGGAACGCGGCACCGCTTTCTCCGAGCTGATTGATCCGGTGATTCAGCGCGAACGCCTGACCGAGCAGTCGCGAATGGCGGCGGCAGGAGACGAGGAAGCGATGCAACTGGACGAAGACTTCCTGCGTGCCCTCGAATACGGCGCGCCGCCGATGGGTGGAATCGGACTGGGCATCGACCGATTGGTGATGCTTTTCACCCAGGCCGGAATCCGCGAAACGATTCTGTTCCCGCTGCTGAAGCCGGAGCTGGGCTGAGCATGGAATATCTGTGGGTACTTGCGCCGTCGTTGGGTGTCGGGCTTTTGTTCTATTTCGTGATGAAAGCCATATTCAACGCCGACCGGAAAGAACGCGAAGCGCTGGCCGAGGCCGAGCGCGAGGCCGAAAGGCGCGCGGCCGAAGGCCGCGAGGAATAGGGGAAGGCCCCGGACAAGCATCAATTGTCCGGGGTTTTTCCTTTAATCACATTCGCCCGCGCTATACCGGTATTTCCCACCTGGTCAAATCCGATCTGATCCATGGCGGGATTGCAGGACGATCGAATCCGGCTGTATTGCCTTGAAATGGAGTGTAGGACATAATAAGTATGGTTCGGATTATACCGGACATATAGATCCACCCACCCAAAAGGAGCCTTCTGTGGCGCAAGAAGTAAAAATCATTCTGGTTGATGATCTGGATGGTGGCTCGGCCGATGAAACGGTCCGGTTCAGCTTGGATTCCAGCAGCTACGAAATTGATCTTTCTTCATCGCATGCCGAGGCGCTTCGCGACGCGCTCAAGCCGTACATCTCTTCCGGCCGGAAGATTCCTGCCCGGGGCTCCAAGGCCGCCAAGCCGGCCGGCGGCACACGCAACCAGGACGCCTCGGCGATCCGCGCGTGGGCACGGGAGAACGGTTACAACGTTAGCGACCGCGGACGTGTGCAATCCGAAATCATCGAGGCCTACAAGGCCGCCCACGGGGGATAACGGGCGGCCCGTTCAACCACGGGCAGATCGATCGGCGGGGCGGATAGGCAACTGTCCGCCCCGTTTGCCGTCCTGCAGGGGGCATTACCCCTAGGGCGAACAGAACGCACAACAGCCATCCGGACACGTAGCATCAAAGTACGCAGTAGCTAGGAGTGTGCGAGATGTTTGAGAGATTTACCGACCGTGCCCGTCGCGTTGTCGTGCTGGCTCAAGAAGAAGCCCGCATGCTCAACCACAACTACATCGGCACCGAACACATCCTCCTCGGATTGATCCACGAGGGTGAGGGCGTTGCCGCCAAAGCACTGGAGTTCCTCGGCGTCTCCCTGAACGGCGTTCGTGAGCAGGTCCAGGAGATCATCGGCCAGGGCCAGCAGGCTCCGAGCGGCCACATTCCGTTCACGCCGCGTGCCAAGAAGGTTTTGGAGCTGTCGCTGCGCGAGGCCCTCCAGCTTGGCCACAACTACATCGGCACCGAGCACATCCTGCTGGGCCTGATCCGCGAAGGCGAAGGCGTGGCCACGCAGGTGCTGGTCAAGCTGGGCGCCGACCTCAACCGCGTGCGCCAGCAGGTCATCCAGCTGCTCTCCGGCTACCAGGGCAAGGAGCCGGTCACCGCCGGCCAGCAGCAGGAAGGCACTCCTGCAGGATCGGTGGTGCTGGACCAGTTCGGCCGGAACCTCACACAGGCTGCGCGTGAATCCAAGCTCGACCCGGTCATCGGGCGCGAGCACGAGATGGAACGCGTCATGCAGGTGCTCTCCCGCCGCACCAAGAACAACCCGGTGCTGATCGGTGAGCCCGGCGTCGGCAAGACCGCCGTGGTCGAGGGCCTGGCCCAGGCGATCGTCCGCGGCGACGTGCCGGAGACCATCAAGGACAAGCAGCTCTACACGCTGGACCTGGGGTCCCTGGTGGCCGGGTCACGCTACCGCGGTGACTTCGAGGAGCGGCTGAAGAAGGTCCTGAAGGAAATCCGGACCCGTGGCGACATCATCCTGTTCATCGACGAGATCCACACCCTGGTGGGTGCGGGTGCCGCCGAGGGCGCGATCGACGCGGCCTCCATCCTGAAGCCGATGCTGGCGCGTGGCGAACTGCAGACCATCGGTGCCACCACCCTGGACGAGTACCGCAAGCACATCGAGAAGGACGCCGCGCTGGAGCGCCGGTTCCAGCCGATCCAGGTGGAAGAGCCGTCCGTGGAGCACGCCGTGCTGATCCTCAAGGGACTGCGGGACCGCTACGAGGCGCACCACCGCGTGTCCATCACCGACGGCGCCCTGGATGCCGCCGCGCACCTGGCCCACCGGTACATCTCCGACCGCTTCCTGCCGGACAAGGCAATCGACCTGATCGACGAGGCCGGGGCGCGGCTGCGCATCCGCCGGATGACCGCACCGCCGGAGCTCAAGGACATCGACGAGCGCATCGCCGAGCTGAAGAAGCAGAAGGAATCGGCCATTGACGCCCAGGACTTCGAGGGCGCCGCGACGCTGCGGGATCAGGAAGGCAGGCTGCAGGACGAGCGGGCCGAAAAGGAACGCGCCTGGAAGTCCGGGGACCTGGATGAGATCGCCGAGGTGGACGAGGACCTGGTGGCAGAAGTGCTGGCCAACTCCACCGGCATCCCCGTGTTCAAGCTGACCGAGGAAGAGTCCAGCCGCCTGATGCACATGGAGGCCGAGCTGCACAAGCGCGTGATCGGCCAGGACGAGGCGATCAAGGCCATCTCGCAGGCGATCCGCCGTACCCGTGCCGGCCTGAAGGACCCCAACCGTCCCTCCGGCTCGTTCATCTTCGCCGGCCCCACCGGCGTCGGCAAGACCGAGCTCGCCAAGGCCCTGGCGGAATTCCTCTTCGGCGAGGAAGACGCGCTGATCACCCTGGACATGTCCGAGTACTCGGAGAAGCACACTGTCTCGCGGCTGTTCGGTGCCCCTCCGGGCTACGTGGGCTACGAGGAAGGCGGTCAGCTGACCGAAAAGGTCCGCCGCCGCCCGTTCTCCGTGGTGCTCTTCGACGAGGTGGAGAAGGCGCACGCCGACCTGTTCAACTCGCTGCTGCAGATCCTCGAGGACGGACGCCTGACGGACAGCCAGGGTCGCGTGGTTGACTTCAAGAACACGGTGATCATCATGACCACCAACCTTGGCACCCGCGACATCTCGAAGGGCGTCATGACCGGTTTCCAGTCCGGCACGGACACCAAGACCGGGTACGAGCGGATGCGCGCCCGGGTCCAGGATGAGCTCAAGCAGCACTTCCGGCCCGAGTTCCTGAACCGCGTCGACGACACCGTGGTCTTCCCGCAGCTGAGCGAGGAAGAAATCGTCCAGATCGTGGATCTGTTCGTCGAGCGCCTGCGGAAGCGGCTCGCCGAGAAGAACCTCAAGATCGACCTGACCGACGCGGCCAAGGTGCTGCTGGCCACCCGCGGGTACGATCCCACCATGGGTGCCCGGCCGCTGCGCCGGACCATCCAGCGGGAGATTGAGGACCAGCTCTCCGAGAAGATCCTCTTCGGCGAGTTCCACCCGGGCGAGACCATCCACGTGGACGTCGAGGGTGAAGACGACGCCGCGACGTTCGTCTTCAGCAGCACCGGAGCGCCCAAGGCAATCGAGGGAGTCCCGGACACCCCGGCACTGTCCCAGTAGCCTGCACTGTACTGCGCAGGAGAGCCCCGGCTTCGGCCGGGGTTCTCCTGTTTAACCGGAGGGCTCCTTGACCCCGGGGGCCGGAGGGGGCGTAGCAAAGCCGCGAGTTGCCGCCATCTCCTGTGATCCGGCACACAAGTAGTGTTTACTTACCCCATGCGTTCTGAAGCAATCACTTCCGAAATGCGGCCCGAGCTGCCCCTCCAGCAGGGTGCCGCCACCCCGTTCCACGACCTGGACCGCTTCATCGCGTTGCCGCGGCTCGGCTCCCTGGCCCTCAGCCCGGACGGCAGCCGCCTGGTAACCTGCGTCAGCGTGCTGAACCCCGCCTCCACCGACTACGTCTCGTCCCTCTGGGAGGTCGACCCGGCCGGTCATCGCCCGGCACGCCGGATCACGCGCAGCTCGAAGGGCGAGTCCGGCGCGGCTTTTGCCCGCAACGGCGACCTGTACTTCACGTCCGCCCGCCCGGATCCCGAGGACCCGGAGAAGGAACCGATCCCGGCCCTGTGGCGCTTGCCGGCTGCCGGGGGCGAAAGCCGGGTGGTGCTCTCCCGCCCGGGCGGAATCGCGGCGGTGCGCTGCGCGCAGGCGGCCGACACCGTGGTGGTCGACGCCCAGGTGTTGGGCGGGGCCGTCGATGAAGAGGACGACGCCGACCGCCGTGCCGCGCGGAAGGACAAAAAGGTCTCGGCGGTCCTGCATTCCGGGTACCCGGTGCGCTTCTGGGACCACGATCTGGGGCCGGGACAGAAGCGGCACTTCGTACTGGAGGACAATGCGGAGGAGGCTGCCCGAACCATAACCGTGGACGACGAGCCGCAAGGCCGGCTGCGCAACATCACCGGCTGGGCGGGAAACGCCTTGCTGGAAACCGCCGCCGAGCTGAGCCCGGACGGCGCCACCCTGGCAGTCAACGTCCGCCGGCCGCTGGCGCGGGGCGACGCCCGCAGCGTGCTGGCCGCCGTGGACACGGCCACCGGCGTGCAGCGGATCCTGCTCGAGAGCCCGGACACCGACTATGCGCCGGGCCCGGTCAGCCCCGACAACCGCACCGTTGTGGTGGTCTGCGAGACCGTCTCCGGGCCGCAGACCATTCCTTCCGTGACCCTGGGCCTGCTCCCGCTGGCCGGCGGCGAGTTGCGGCCGCTGGCAGCCGACTGGGACCGCTGGCCCAGCCTCGCAGCCTGGCTGCCCGACGGTTCGGGCCTGCTGGTCACCGCAGACGACGGCGGCCGCACCCCGGTGTTCTGCATCGACGCCCTCACCGGTGCCGTGCGCCAGGTGACGCACGACGATGCGGCCTACACCGACGTCGTGGTCAGCCCGGACGGGCAGTTCGCCTACGCGCTGCGCAGCTCCTACCTGTTTCCGCCCGAGCCGGTGCGCATCGACCTGTCCTCCGGCGAGGCCACGGTCCTGCCCTCGCCCGCACCCCGCCCGGAGGTGGGCGGGAGGCTGGAAGAGATCACGACGACGGTGGCCGCCCGGGGCGCGAACATTCCGGTGCGCGCCTGGCTGGCCCTGCCCGCTGAAGCGTCAGCGCAAAAGCCGGCGCCGCTGGTGCTGTGGGTGCACGGCGGCCCGCTCGGCTCCTGGAACGCATGGAGCTGGCGCTGGTGCCCCTGGCTGCAGGTGGCGCAGGGGTACGCGGTCCTGCTGCCGGACCCGGCCCTGTCCACCGGCTACGGCGACGACTTCATCCGGCGGGGCTGGGGGCAGTGGGGGCAGGCGCCCTATGAGGACCTGATGGCCATCACCGACGCCGCCGTGCAGCGTGATGACATCGACGGGACGCGGACGGCCGCGATGGGCGGTTCCTTCGGCGGTTACATGGCCAACTGGATCGCCGGGCATACCGACAGGTTCCGGGCCATCGTCACCCACGCCAGCCTCTGGGCGCTGGACCAGTTCGGGCCGACGACGGACGTCTCCCCGTACTGGGAGCGGGAGATGACGCCGGAGATGGCCCTGGAGAACTCCCCGCACCTGCACGTGCAGAACATCAACACCCCCATGCTGGTGGTGCACGGGGACAAGGACTACCGGGTGCCGATCGGGGAAGGGCTGCGGCTCTGGTACGAACTGTTGTCACGCTCGCAGCTGGCCGCCGGAGCGGACGGGAAGACCCCGCACCGGTTCCTGTACTTCCCGGACGAGAACCACTGGGTGCTCTCACCGCAACATGCCCGGATCTGGTATTCGGTGGTGTGCAACTTCCTCGCCCGCCACGTGCTGGAGCAGGAGACGGAGTTGCCGGCCGAACTGGGGCTTTAGACTGGCTGGGTGACCGACGCCTTCAGTATCCGCCCCGCCCGCACCTCCGACGTCGTCCAGATCCGCCGGCTGGTCAAGCCGCTGGCCGACAAGCGGGTGCTGCTGGAGAAGGAGGCCGTGGCGTACTTCGAAGGCATCCAGGAGTTCCGGGTCGCGGAGACCCCGGCGGGCGAGATCGTGGGCTGCGGGGCCGTGCACGTCATGTGGGAGGACATCGCCGAGGTCCGCACGCTGGCCACCGCGGCGCACTGGCGGGGCAGGGGAGTGGGCCGGGCCCTGCTCGACGAGCTGATCGCCGCCGCCAAGGACCTGGGCGTCAGCCGCGTGTTCTGCCTGACCTTCGAGGTGGACTTTTTCACTCGGCACGGTTTCGAGGTGATGGCCGACCAGTCGGTGGTGGACCCCGAGGTGTATTCCGAGCTGCTGCGTTCCACGGACGAAGGCGTGGCGGAGTTCCTCGACCTGGCCCGGGTCAAACCCAATACCTTGGGCAACACGCGGATGATCCGCAGGCTTTGATCGCCCGTCCGTCGACACGTTCCGCCCGGGCCCCTAGGGTGGAGGCGTTGGGGAGGGAACAGCCGGCCCCTCGTGCCGGCGCGACGGTGAGGATGACCATGGGTGTGGAGAGTAACCCCGGCGGCGGCAAGGCAGAGCAGCAGGACGGCTCGGCCAAACTGCAGGGAGACAAGCTGGACGGCCTCAAGGACAAGGCCGGTGACGCCGACGACGACCAGCAGGAGCAGAGCGGCGGCCCAGGCGGACCGGGCGGCCAGGCCGACTGAAGTGTCGGGGGCCGGCAAAATCCTTCCGGCGGCGGCGACAACTAGCGGCCCCGCCGGGCCGCAGCGCAGGCTGCGCTCTCACCCGTCGGCTGCAGGAACCGGTTTCCTACCCGGGCAGGCCGACGCCCCCGCCCGACGCGACGGCCAAACCGTCCGCGATGAGCCCGTCCAGGGCGCGGCCGAGTTGTTCGTCCCCGGCAGGCAGTGCGCGCAGTGCCGCGAGCGGCGTCCGGTAAGCCGCGGGCAGATCGGCCAGGTCAACGCTGCCGAGCAGGACCTCGCGTGGAACCGAGGACTCGGCCTCGCGCAACACGGCCATCATGGCCCCTCGCACCTGCCGGTCGGTGCCCGCCCAGGCCTGGCCTTTGGGCACGTAATGGGCCTCGGGCCGGCCGGCCCTGACCCAGGCACAGCGGTCCAGCACGGGGCAGGCATCGCATTGCGGCGACCTCGCCGTGCAGATCAGCGCGCCGAGTTCCATGACGCCGGCATTCCACTCCTTGGTGCCGTGGGCCGGCATCAGCTGGTGCGCCGTGCGCATTTCGGCGGCAGTCAGCGATGGCGCGGGCAGCGCGGCTCCGCTGACCAGCCGGGCGTGCACGCGACGGATGTTCGTGTCCACCACGGTTTCCGGCAGCCCGAAGGCGAAGGAAGCGACGGCGGCCGCGGTGTAGGTTCCGACGCCGGGCAGCTGCAGCAGGCTGGCGTGGTCATCCGGCACGCGGCCGCCGTGCCGGTCCACGATGGCGGCAGCTGCGGCATGCAGGCGCAGCGCACGGCGCGGATACCCCAGCCTGCCCCAGGCCCGGACCGCTTCCCCGGCCGGATCGGCGGCGAGATCGGCCGGGCGCGGCCAGCGCCGCATCCACTGCTCCCAGACAGGCAGCACCCGGACCACGGGGGTCTGCTGCAGCATGAATTCGCTGACGAGGATGCCCCAGGGGCTGCAGTCCGCGCGGCGCCAGGGCAGGTCCCGCGCGCTGGCCGCGAACCAGGTCCGGATACGCGAATGCAGCAGTTCGGCTTCGGCCGGTTCTGTGCACTGTGCCGGTGCGGCGGCGGGGCGGGGCATGGAACTCCTACGGTGTGATCAACCAATACTGTACTTCCCGGCGTGGTGGTGACGGCGCGGGCCGCCGCTGTCCTTAGCCTTAAGGCATGGCAGGCAACGGCACATCCGGCACCCGCGGGCAGGCTCCCGTCCGGCGGCCCAGCCCTGCCGTTTACCGCCGCCGTCGTCTAGTGGTGCTGGCCCTGGCCGTGCTGCTGCTGGCCGCCCTGGTGGCCGCCGGATGGTGGGTCGCCGGCCTGCTGGGCCGGGGAGATCCCGAAGCAGCGGCGGAGGCGCCGGAACCGGCGGCCTCCAGCCCCGCGTCCGCCAGCCCGGCATCGCCGGGCCCTGCAGGCTGCGAGGACCAGGACGTCGTCGTCCGGGCGGAAACGGACGCCCCGGCGTACGGCAGCGGGGAGAACCCCACCCTCATCCTGAAGGTGGCCAACGAGGGCAAGGGGCCGTGCGAAGTCAACGTCGGCACCGACGCCATGGAATTCCTGGTCACCAGCGGAGAAGACCGGATCTTTTCCTCCAAGGACTGCCAGGTGGAGCCTGAGCCGTTGATGATGACCCTTGAGCCGGGCAAGGCAGAGCAGGCCCGTTTCGTCTGGGAACGGAACCGCACGGCACCGGGCTGCACCCCGGTGGAAGCCAACCCGCAGCCGGGCACCTACGTCCTGGTCACCAAGCTGGACAAGAAGACCAGCGACAAGACCGTGTTCGAACTGCGCTAGCGCACGCCCCAAGGGATCAGAGGAACCGGTCCAGCAGGCTGGTTTCGGCGATGCGGGACAGGCCCTCGCGGATCACGCGGGCCCGCTGTTCGCCGATGCCGTCCACCGCCATCAGGTCGTCGATATTGGCCGCCATCAGCGACTGCAGTCCGCCGAAGTGGTCGACCAGCCGGTCCGCCACCGCCCGCGGCACCGACTTGACTGCGGCCAGCAGCCGGTAGCCGCGCGGCTGGACCACGGCGTCGAGGGAGTCCTGCCCTACCTGGATGCCGATCACGCTGGCGACGCGGCCCAGGTCGATCAGGTCGTTCGAGGTGAAACCGCGCAGCGTGTGCAGGGCGGCGTCGACGTCGATGCCGCCCTTGATGTCCGCGTAGTCGCGCAGGATCATCTCGCTGTCCGGGCCCAGCCCCGAGGTCAGTTCATCCAGCTGCAGGGAAAGCAGGCGCCCGTCCACGCCGAGCTCCAGCACGTACTGGGAGATCTCGTCCGAGATGCGGCGGACCATTTCCTGCCGCTGCAGGGTGACCGCCACGTCCCGCACGGTGACCATGGCCTCGATCTCCAGCGCGGACAAGGAGCTCGTGACCTGGTCCAACCGGGCGCGGTACCGCTCCAACGTGGCCAGCGCCTGGTTGGCGCGGGCGAGCACCGGCTCCGAGCCCTCCAGCACGTGCCGGATGCCTTCCACATACAACGCGATGATCTGCATGGACTGGCTGACCGAGATGACCGGCAGCCCGGTCTGGATGGCGACCCGTTCGGCGGTGCGGTGGCGCGTGCCCGACTCCTGCGTGGGAATCGACGGGTCGGGGACCAGCTGCACGGCGGCCTTGAGGATGTTCGCCGCGTCCTTGTCGCAGACGATCGCCCCGTCCATCTTGGCCAGTTCGCGCAGCCGGGTGGGGGAGAAGTCGATCCCGATGTCGAAGCCGCCGCTGCTGATCTTTTCCACCTGCTGGTCGTAGCCGAGCACGATGAGCGCGCCGGTGCGCCCGCGGAGAATCCGTTCCAACCCGTCGCGCAGCTGGGTTCCCGGAGCTACACGGGCCAGGGTCGCCTTAAGGGCGTCCTCGGGGCTCTTGACCATGGGGGAGTTTCCTTAGGGCCGGCGGGCATGGGGACGAGGCCGCCGTCCTGACAGCCCCAGGGTCCATGATAAGGCCGGACCTCGGCTAATCCGCTCCCGGCGCTCAGCGGAACAGCGTGGACAGCGCTTCGGAGACTGTGTGCACTTCCTTGACCGTGAAGCCGGCCGGCACCTGGCCTGCCCCGTCGGGGGACGCCGGCACGATCGCGTGCGTGAACCCGAGCCGTTCGGCCTCCTGGATCCGCCGCAAGATTCCCGGTACCGGCCGCACTTCGCCGGCCAGGCCGACCTCGCCGAAGGCGATCAGCTGGGCCGGGAGCGGCTGGTTGGTCTTGGCCGAGGCGATGGCCAGCACGGTGGCCAGGTCCGTCGCGGGTTCGCTGAGCCGGACCCCGCCCACCGTCGCCACATAGCTGTCGTCCTTGTGCAGCGACATGGAGGCGCGGCGCTGCAGCACGGCCATCATCATGGCCACACGGGAAGAATCCAGCCCGCTGGTGGCGCGCCGCGGCTGCGCATTGGAGGTCTCGGCCAGCAACGCTTGCACCTCGGCCACCAGCGGCCGCCGACCCTCCAGCGTCACGGTGATGCAGGTGCCGGAGACCGGATCCTTGGTCCGGGACACGAACAGGCCGCTCGGGTCCGTCAGGCCTTCGATGCCGGCCTCGGTCAGGTCGAAGCAACCCACCTCGTCGGTCGGGCCGTAGCGGTTCTTGACCGCACGCACCAGCCGCAGGCGCGAGTGCCGGTCGCCGTCGAACTGGCAGACCACGTCCACGAGATGCTCCAGCAGCCGGGGCCCGGCGATCGAGCCGTCCTTGGTTACGTGCCCCACCAGGATGGTGGTCATGCCCTTGCGCTTGGCGGCGTTGATCAGCGAGGCGGCGACCTCGCGCACCTGCGTCACGCCGCCGGCGGCTCCCTCCACCGCACTGCTGCTGAGCGTCTGGACCGAGTCCACGATCAGCAGCGCCGGCTCCAGTTGCTCCACGTGCCCCAGCGCTATCCCGAGGTCTGTCTCGGCGGTCAGGTACAGGTTGTCCGCCACCGCCGAAATCCGTTCGGCCCGCAGCTTCACCTGGGCCGCCGACTCTTCGCCGGTGACGTAGAGCACGTCGCGGTCCAGCCGGGCTACCCGGGCTGCAACGTCCAGCAGCAACGTGGACTTGCCGATGCCCGGCTCGCCGGCCAGCAGGATGACCGCACCGGGGACCAGACCGCCGCCGAGCACCCGGTCGAGTTCGCCCACGCCGGTGGCCCGGAAGGCCGCGGAGGTGGCATCGACGTCGGCAATTCGTTCCGCGGGCCGCGAGACGGCGGCCGCGGCCGTGGTGCGCGCCACCACCTGGGTGGCCTCTTCAACCGTTCCCCAGGCCTGGCACTCGCCGCACCGGCCCACCCATTTTGCCGTGCTCCAACCGCACTCGGCGCAGCGGTAGGCGGGGGCCTTGGAACGGGTCTTGGTGCTCATGGACCCACAGTAACCGGGGCGCCGGACAATCAGAGCCTGGGCAGGTAGGACGTGGCGTCGTCCTGGCTCAGCCCGGCGGCCTTGAGCAGGTCCACCATGAGCGGCCGGAAGACCAGGATCAGGCCCTCACCTTCCAGGGTGATAACGCCGAGGGTCTTGGGGTGCAGGCGCGTGGCAATCTCCGCCAGATCGTTGCGGGCGCCGGAGAGCCGGCGTTCGCGGGCGCCCGGGTCCCGGTCGGAAAGCCCGGCAGCGAGGATTTCGACGGCGTCGGCGGTCTCCTGGAGCACTTCGGAGAAGCTTGCGATCGCCTCGTCGGACATGGCCGCGTGGTTGATCACGGACGTCAGGCGCCGGGAGAAGACCCGGCTGTTGCGCATGGCCAAATCCGCCATCTCCGCAGCATCCTGCAGGTCCCCCACTTCGTCCCGGTGGCGGCGGTGCGCCGGGGAAATCCGGGCTACTTCCCGCGCCGAGCTGAAGCTGCCGCGGACGTCGTCGATCAGGTTCTGGCTGCCCCGCGCCCTAACCAGGGCGTGCCAGGCCTTGGTGGAGTCGCTGTGGGCGAGGGCGACGGAACACTCGCGCAGCACCGAGGCGAGTTCGTCGAGGAGCGTCTGCAGCTTGGAACGCGGTTCGGAGCGCGGGTCGCCGGGGATCAACATGGTTACGAGCATCGCGAAGGCGCCGCCGATGACGGCATCGAGGCTGCGGGTGAACGGCCCCCCGTCCGGGGCGGGCAGCAGCACCACCAGCACCGACTGCAGCGCCATCTGCGTGGTGAAGATGGTGCCGCTGTCCAGGAACCGGGCCAGGAGGATGGAAACCAGCAGCACCAGGGCTGCCTGCCAGATGCCCGGCCCGAGGAAGTGCAGCAGCAGATCGCCCACCGCGATGCCCAGCGTGCAGCCGATGGCCACTTCGAGCACTTTGCGCGCCCGGGGCCCCGTGGAGAAACCGAGCGCAATGATGGACGAGGTGGCGGCGAACAGCGGGCCTTCGTGGCCCAGGACCTGCTCGGCCACGACGTAAGCGGCAACGGCGCAGAAGGTGATCCGCACCGCGGGCATGACGGAGGACTTGCTGCGGCTGAAGCCGGCGCGTCCGCGTTTGCGCAGGAACGACCGGGCCTGTGCCAACGGGGTGCCTGCGCTCATGTTCCCAGTCTAGGCGGGGCTCGCCCGGCCCCGTCCGGGCCCACGGCCTCGGCACGGCCGCCCCCGGGCCCCCGTCCGGCCTGCAAGACCCCGGCCCGGCCCCCGCCCCTAGTATGAGTGCGCTCACAAAGGCAAGGCCTGCACGCCGTCGGTTAGTAAACCGTCCGGTCTTGTTCACCTTGCGTTCACTTTGGCCGTGCACATTCTTTACGTGGCGCCCATAGCCTCGAGGGAGCACGACGCCAGGGCGAAAACACGTCCGGTCGTCCTGATCCGTTCTCACCCTGAAAGGGACCATACACGTGAAGGCACTTCGCATCGGCCGCGCGGCCGCCGTCCTCTCCGTTGCAGCGCTGGCGCTGACGGCCTGTGGCTCCGACAACGCCACCGGCAGCCAGGCCGCCGCAGGCAGCACCGAGACCGCAGCGACGGTTTCGGGCACGCTCTCCGGCGCGGGCGCTTCCTCGCAGGATTCCGCCATGCAGGCCTGGATTGCCGGCTTCGGCGCGCAGAACCCCGAGGCCAGCGTGCAGTACTCGCCGGACGGCTCCGGTGCCGGCCGCGACGCCTTCCTGGCCGGCGGCGTGCAGTTCGCCGGCTCGGACGCCTACATGGACGAGGAAGAATGGGAGCAGGCCAAGGAGGTCTGCGGCCCCGACGGCGCCATGCACATCCCCGGCTACGTCTCCCCGATCGCCGTCGCCTTCAACCTCGAAGGCGTGGACTCCATCAACATGGACGCCGAGACCATCGCCAAGGTCTTCCGCGGCGAAATCGCCACGTGGAACGACGAAGCCATCGCTTCGCAGAACGAGGGCGTGGAACTGCCCGACACCCCCATCACCGTGGTCCACCGCTCCGACGAGTCCGGCACCACCGAGAACTTCGTGGAGTACCTGGCTGCCGCCGCCGGCGACGTCTGGACCGACGAAGTCTCCGGGGAATGGCCTGCCAAGCTCCAGGCCGAGAACGCCCAGGGCACTTCCGGTGTGGTTTCCGCCACCACCGCGACCAACGGGGCCATCACCTACGCCGACGCTTCGGCCGTCGGCGACCTGGGTACCGTGAAGGTCAAGGTCGGCGAGGAATACGTCGAACTGAGCCCCGAGGCCGCGTCCAAGGCCGTTGAGGCTGCCACCCCGGTCGAGGGCCGCGGCGAGCTTGACATGTCCCTGGACCTCGACCGCGACACCACCGAATCCGGCGCCTACCCGATCGTGCTGGTTTCCTACCACATCTACTGCTCGACATATGCTGATCAGAACACCGTTGACCTGGTGAAGGCCTTCGGCAACTACGTGATCAGCGAAGAAGGACAGCAGGCCGCGCAGGACTCGGCCGGCAACGCGCCGATCTCCGAGACCCTGCGCGAGCAGGCCAAGGCGGCTATCGACTCCATCTCGGTGAAGTCGTAGCCCACACGAAGTCCGGTTGGCCCCGCGCCGTCGCAGTTTGACGCGCGGGGCGCAGCCGCGTTCCGGCCGGGGCGAAATTGCCCGGACGGAACGAAGCCGCAAGACTGGCAGAACAGCTAGACGAAGTACAGAACCCGAAGGGTTATGAAGTGTCCCAAACATTGACCGAGACCGGCCAGGGCCGCGCCGGCGACAAGGTCTTTTCCGGCCTTGCGCTTGCCGCAGGGTGCCTGATCCTCTTCGTGCTGTTCTGCGTGGCGGCGTTCCTGCTGTGGCAGGCCCTGCCGACGTTCGGGGCAGACCCGGCCGCCATTTCCGGCGGGAACGGCTTCTGGGGCTACATCTGGCCCATCGTCATCGGCACGCTGATCGCCGCGGCGATCGCCCTGCTGCTGGCGACCCCGGTCGGCGTCGGGGTCGCACTCTTCATCTCCCACTACGCACCGCGGCGGCTCTCCCAGGGCCTCGGCTACGTGGTGGACCTGCTGGCCGCCATCCCCTCGGTGGTCTACGGAGCCTGGGGCATGACCGTGCTGGCTCCCGCTCTCGTCGGTCCCTACACCTGGCTGGCGGAGAACGCCGGCTGGATCCCGATCTTCGAAGGCCCCGCCAGCCAGACCGGCAAGACCATGCTGACGGCCGGAATCGTGCTGTCCGTGATGATCCTGCCGATCATCACCTCGCTCAGCCGCGAAATCTTCCTGCAGGCGCCCAAGCTCCACGAGGAAGCGGCCCTGGCCATGGGCGCCACCCGGTGGGAAATGATCAAGATGGCCGTCTTCCCGTTCGCCCGCCCGGGCATCGTCAGCGCGGTGATGCTGGGCCTCGGACGCGCGCTCGGCGAGACGATGGCCGTGGCCATGGTGCTCTCCGGCGGCGGGCTCATCGCCAGCCTGATCAAGTCGGGGAACCAGACGATTGCCGCCGAGATCGCCCTGAACTTCCCTGAAGCGTACGGGCTGCGCTTGTCCGAACTGATCGCCGCCGGCCTGGTGCTGTTCGTTATTACCCTGGCCGTGAACATGGTCGCCCGCTGGATCATCAGCCGGCACAAGGAATTCTCGGGAGCCAACTGATGTCCAAACTGCTCACTGAAACGCCCGCCCCGACCAAGCGCAACACGCTCACCAAGAACCAGATGCCCGGCTGGGCCATCTGGGCCGTCGCTGCCGGCTCGCTCATCCTTGGCGCCGCGGCCTCGTCGTTGATCGGTTTCGGCCTCGTCTCCTGGGCCTTGTTCTCGGCCGTAATCTTCGTGATTGCCGGCTACATCGTGACGCTCTCCGTCGAGGGGGCGCGCAAAGCCAAGGACCGCTTCGCCACCAACCTGGTCTTCGCGGCGTTCATCATCGCGGTCGTGCCGCTGATCTCCGTGATCTGGACCGTGCTGCAGAACGGCGTCGCCGGGCTCAGCTACAACCTGGTCTTCACGTCGATGAACGGCATGACCGGCATGATCGACAACGAAACGACCGCCAACGGAACCGACGTGCTCGGCGGCGCCTACCACGGCATCGTCGGTACCGTGCTGATCACCCTCTGGGCCACCATCATTTCGGTGCCGATCGGGCTGCTCACCGCGGTCTACCTGGTCGAATACAGCAAGGGCGGGCCGCTCTCGCGCGGCATCACCTTCTTCGTGGACGTGATGACCGGCATCCCCTCGATCGTCGCAGGCCTGTTCGCTGCCGCACTGTTCGGGCTGATTTTCGGGCCCAGCACCCGCACCGGCTTCGTGGCCGCCGTCGCCCTCTCCGTGCTGATGATCCCGGTGGTGGTCCGCTCCACCGAGGAAATGCTCAAGATCGTCCCGAACGAGCTCCGCGAAGCGTCCTACGCGCTGGGCGTGCGCAAGTGGCGCACCATCCTGAAGGTGGTGGTGCCGACGGCGATCTCCGGCATCGCCTCCGGCGTCACCCTGGCCATCGCCCGCATCATCGGCGAGACGGCGCCGCTGCTGGTCACCGCGGGCTTCGTGAACAGCATCAACTGGAACGTGTTCGGCGGCTGGATGACCACCTTGCCCACGTTCATCTACCGGCAGCTGATGAACCCGACCTCGCCCACCAACGTGGACCCCAGCATGCAGCGTGCCTGGGCCGCTGCGCTGATCCTGATCATCTTCGTCATGCTGCTGAACCTGATCGCCCGGCTGATCGCCCGCATCTTCGCCCCCAAGACCGGCCGCTGAGCCAGAACCAAAGAGAAGGAACCCCATGTCCAAACGCATCGACGTCAAGGAC